>JADCJJ010000015.1 GCA_020247085.1 Myxococcaceae bacterium
GACGACGTCGTCGACGGACAGCACGTCGCGGCCGACGGCACGCCCGAGAACGCGCCCTCGCTGCGCTTCGTCCTCAACTGGGAGACCGACGCCAACGACGTCGACTTCCACGTCACCGACGCGAAGGGCGGCCACGCGTTCTTCTCGCAGCGCACCCTCGCGTCGGGCGGAGAGCTCTACGCCGACGTCACCACCGGCTACGGCCCCGAGTGCTTCACCATTCGCAAGCCGAAGGGCCAGCGGGCCGGGCCGTACCACCTGCAGGCGCACTACTATTCCATCGGGCCGATGGGCGCGGGCATGGGCAAGCTGGAGATCATCGAGCACGACGGCAAGGGCGGGCTGCGCTTCGAGCAGCGCCCGTACGTGGTGATGGTGAACCAGGCGTACGTCGAGCTCGGAGAGGTCAAAGACTGACCATGCGCGCTCGGCTGCCGGCCTTCGTGTTCGCGCTGCTGGCCGTGGTCGCTGGAGCGTTCGCCGTCTCTGTGTTGCAGATGCTGGGCTTCCCCGACGGGCACCTGACCGAGGTGGACCGGGTCGACCAGACGTTGCTGACGGTCTTCGTCATGATGAGCGCGGCGGCGGCGGTGGTGAGTGGGGCTCTGGGCGTCACCGCGAAGCGGCTGAACGCGGTGCGCGTCATCGCCATCGGCTGGGTGGCGCTCGGCGTCGTCCTGCTCGTGCTCCACCTCGTCGCGGCCAGCACGCTCGAGTCCGGCGGCGGCGGCTGAGAGTGGAACTGCCCGGGGGCCATCGTTAAGTCTCGGCGATGTCGAAGCCCCTGCCTGTCGAAGACGTCACCTAGCGCCCCACTGCGGGGAAGCACCGCGTCACCGTCGTGCTCCCGTGGGACCAGGACCCGACGCTCGCGGCGTTCCCGAAGACGCCTGCGGATGGGCAGCTCCCCGTGCTCGAAACGCGCGCGAAGATTCACGCCATGCCGTGGCATCGGCAGAAGCTGACCCTCATCGTCAGCTCGGTGCGGCACTTCGTCGAGGAGCGCCGCGCCGCCGGGTTTCACGTCGAGCACCGGCTGGCCGATGACTACGCGAGCGGCGTCGCGGCGTCGCGGCGTTCGCGAAGTGGGCGAAGCCGGCGGAGCTCCACGCGATGGCGCCGAAGGAGTGGGCCATCGACGCCCGGTTTCGGGCGCTGACGAAGACGCTCCCGCTGACCCTCCACGACGACGGCGGCCCCGGTGGCCACTTCATCACCACCCGCGACGAGTTCCTCGACTGGGTGAAGGGCCGCAAGCAGGTGCGGATGGACCAGTTCTACCCGCTCATGCGGCAGAAGCTCGGCCTGCTCGTCGACGCGAAGGGCAAACCCGAAGGCGGCAAGTGGAGCTTCGACGCCGACAACCGGGAGCACGCGCGCGGCGTTACGATGCCGAAGGTGCCGTGGTTCGCGCCGGATGAGCTCACGCAGAAGGCGATGCGCTGGGTCGGCCGGGAGGAGGTCGGCTCGTGGGGCGCGCTGGATGGGTTCGGTTGGCCGGTGACGCGCACCCAGGCGCTCTCGTGGCTGAAGCACTTCGTCGACACCCGGCTGAAGGACTTCGGGCCCTACGAAGACGCGATTCGCAGCGACGAGCGGTTCCTCTTTCACTCGCTGCTCTCGGTGCCGCTCAACCTCGGGCTCTTGCGGCCCGACGAGGTCGCCCGCGCGGCCGCCGCGAAATACGAGAAGGGCCACGTCTCCCTTGCGAGCGCCGAGGGCTTCATTCGCCAGGTCATCGGCTGGCGCGAGTTCATTCGCGGCACGTACTGGTGGTTGATGCCGGGGCTGCGCAGCGCGAACGGGCTCGGCGCGAAGTTGCCGTTGCCCGACTTCTTCTGGGCGCCCGAGCGCACCTCCCTGCAGTGCGTGAAGGAGGCGGTGCAGGGGGTTCACGACACCGGCTATGCGCACCACATTCAGCGGCTGATGGTGCTGTGCAACTACGCGACGCTGGCAGGGCTCGACCCCCGCGCCGTCTCGCACTGGTTCTGGGCGGCCTTCGTCGACGCGTACGAGTGGGTCGAGCTGCCGAACGTCGTCGGCATGGGCACCTTCGGCTCCGACGCCTTCACCACCAAGCCGTACATCGCCTCCGCCGCGTACCTGAAGCGGCAGTCGGGGCTCTCGGCGAAGGGACGAGGTCCAGTCGCGGCGAAACACGAGGCGCCCTGTGCGCGGTGCACGTTCGACCCCGACCAACGCACCGGAGAGAAGGCGTGCCCCTTCAACGCGATGTACTGGGACTTCCTCGTGCAGCACCGCGAGCGGCTCTCGAAGAACCTGCGCATGCGGCAGATGCTCACCACGCTCGACCGCTTCGGTCCGGAGCAGGTGAAGTCGATTCGCGCGACGGCCGCCGCGCATCGGGCGACGCTCGAGCCGTTCGTTCCGCCGTGGACGTTCCGCGAAGACGACGGGTAGGACGGCGAGTCACCTTCACGCGAAATCGGACGTGGGGCTGAAGGTTTTTCCGGGTGGGCCCTCCAAGAGCGCACGATGCGTGAACCGCTGAGGTGTGACGAGGCGCAGGTGTGGCTCGAGCGGGCCCGGCACGAGGCGCTGGGCGCCGAGGAGATGCTTCAGCTCGAGCAGCACGTGGCCAGCTGCGCCGCCTGCCAGTCGTGGCGGGCTTCCATCGGTCAGGTCGAGGTCGCGCTCGCGGCGCGCGCGGCTCAGGCGCTCGAGACGGTGGCCTGGCCACGGGTCGACCAGGTGCTGCGGAGTCGGCGTTGGCGCTTCAATGCCTCCTTCCTCTTCGCGACAGCGGGGCTGGTGCTCATGAACGTGGGCCTCGTGGCGCTGGTGGGCCTCGAGCACCTCGAGGCTGCCGACCTGCTGCAGGGGCTCGTGCCAGAGCTCGCGCTCGTGCTGAGCGCCTGGGCAGGGGCGCGGTGGCTCGACCGAAGGGAGCGCGCGGCGCTGGAGGCGGGGGAGACCCTGACCGCGCTCCGGAGTGGTCTCGCAGACGAGCTGCGCTCGCTGCGGTTGTCGCGGTGGCTCGCGCTCGGCGTCGGTGGGTTCCTGGCTGTCGTCGCCTGCTGGCCGACGCACTCCGTCCGGGCGCACGTGGTGCTGGCTGGCTTCACGCTGGTTCCGCTCTTCGGTTTTGCGTTGCTCCAGTGGAGCCTGTTGCCCAGGGCGCTTCGCGAGCAGGCGGATCTCACGGGACAGGGGCCGTGACGTGGCGGCCTTCCCCCTCATCGACGAGACCCTCGAGCAAGCCATCGTGGCCGGTGCCCGGGGCGCACGGGCAGCGCGTGACGAAGCGTTCGCGCGGCTCTTCGAGGCGTTGCGAGCGCCCGTGTATTCACTCTGCCTCAACCTCACGGGGCGCCCCGCGGACGCGGAGGACGCAGTGCAGGAGGTCTTCATCTCGGTCCACCGCGCGTTGCCCGCCTTCCGCGGCGAGGCGCGGCTCTCGACGTGGGTCTACCGCATCGCCTTGCGCGCCGCGCTCCAGGTGAGGGCCCGTCAGCGGCCCTCAGCTCCCCTTGAACTCACGCACGTCGACCCGCGTGGAGAGGCCGAGCTGCTCGCGCGAGACGAGGCGCGACGAGCGCTGGTGGCGATGCAGGCGCTGCCGGCCGAGCACCGCGCAGTGCTCTCGCTCTTCGCGATTCAGGGCCTCTCCCATCGCGAAGTGGCGCAGGTGTTGGGCGTGCCCGAGGGCACCATCTGGTCGCGGCTCCACACCGCGCGGAAGCGGCTGACCGAGTTGATGAAGGGGCCGCCAACCGCCTGAGGTGGGCTCGCCTTCGTCGGCCGAAGTCGTTCGTCGGAGATTCTCGCGCGCCGCACCAGGGCTCCGCGTCAGCGCCACACGGGCTGGCACCGTCGCTTCCTCGCAAGCGGCCACGGCGCAGCGTTCGCGGGTCGAGCACGGCCTCGAGGTGCAGCGTTCGCGGGTCGAGCACGGCCTCGAGGTGCAGCGGTTTCGGGAAGTCCGCGAGGTCGCCTGCTGACGGCTGCGAGGTGACGAGCGCCTCGGCTCTCGCGCCGCTTCGTGATTGAACGCAGGGCCCATGGCTCGTCCTTCGCTGAACGTCGCCCGGCTCGAGATTCGCCCGCTCATCGCGACCGCGACGGCCATCGCCACCCGCGTGAAGGTCGAGCTGCCGACGCACGAAGGGCTGGCGCGCGCGACGTCATCCATCGCGCAGGCGGCTCGCCACGCCGAGGTCATCTCGGAGCGCATGAAGCACCCGCTGAGTCTTCATCGCCTGCCGGTGATGTTCCTCGCGGTCGCGCTGGTGGCCCTGCTCGCGTGGACTTACGTGACGTTCTTCCGGGTGACGGCGCTGAGCCTGGCGCTCCCCGACCGCGACGCCGCTGGCCTCAAGGACCTGCTCAAGGCCGACCCGCGCCTGTCCATCGAGGTCGTCGAGGTGAAGGGCAGCTTCGAGGCCGCGCGCCACGTGTCGACGGGGCAGGTCGACCTCGCCTTCGTGCAGGGAGGCATCGCGGTGCCGCCGGTGCTCCACCGCGCCGAGCTGCCGAGCCGCGAGCTGGCGCTCCTCTTCCTCAAGCCCGGCGTGGCCAGCCTGCTCGACGCGCGCATCGTGATGACGTCGACGGAAGGAGATCACCCACTCGTACGTTCCGCGCTCGGGGATGAGGAGCTCCGAGTATTCGAGCGTCACCTCGAGGCGGTCCTTCGGCAGCACGTTCGCGAGGTTCATGGTGAAGACGTTCGGGCGTGACTCGGTGAGGAGCGTCGCCGTCTTCCCCTGTGCTTTTGCCTCATCGAACTGGCGCTGCGCTTCGGCCTTCTCCTTCACCTGCGCGCGCACCCGGCGGTCGCCCACCTGCATCACCAGCCCGTGCACGGCCGCGCGCGTCGACCCGGGGAAGACGTAGCGGACGTTGAGGGGGCGCGAGCCCTCGTTCACGTACACCTGCGTGACGGTGACGTGCGCGATGACGCCGGCGATGCGCGTGTGGACCTCGGTCGCCTTCAGCGGCAACGCGTCGAGCGCCGGGTCTCCGCCGAGCACCTCGAAGTACGGCGCCTCGACCCGCCCAGGCGCCTCAGCCCGCGAAACCCCACTCACCACCAGCACCAGGACTGCGGCCACGCGAAGGTTCATGGAGCCCGTCAGAGCAACCGGCGTACCGCTCGACGTCCCTCGTGCTTTCGAAGCGTTGAGTCAGCGCACCGTTGCCGTGGAGCCGCAGTGCCTCGCGTCAGAAGTCTTTGCGGAAGATGAAGCCCCGCGACCCCAGGCCGGTCACCCAGCAGCGTTGCCCGCGACAGGCGAACGCCTGGTTCGACCCCGACAGAGGAACGCGCACGCCTTCGCTGCGCCAGCCGCCATCAGCCGAGGGGTACGTCTCGGTCGAGAACCCATCGGCGATGGGGTTGAAGGACACCACCTGTTGCTGTGTCGCCGCGAAGCGGCTCGGGACGTTCGCCGTGGGAAACACGGTGTCGAAGCCAGCGCCCATCGACAGGAGCGAGGACGAGGTCGCGCCCACGGCCACGGTCGAAGAGCGTGGCACCGCTCGTGTGGCTTGCGTCGTGCGCCCCTGGAACACCGTGAAGCTCGTCGGGTCGACCAGCCCGAATCTCGACTCGACGGGAGACGACTGGAGCGCGAAGGGCGTCTCGCTGCCGTTCTCGAGGAAGGTCACCGCCTGCGTCAGCGGGCTGATGATGGCGCCGCCATCGGGCTGAATGAAGAAGCGGTTGCTCATCGAGAGGGTGCTCGAGCCGTAGGCCGCGCCCGATGGGGTGCACGCCATGACGTAGGTCTGCATCGCGACCGCCGGCACCGGCAAGCGGCGCAGGCTCTGGCTGTCGACGGCGTAGAAGCCGCCGTCGTTGCCCACCAGCACGCCCGACGAATCGCCCAGACAGCCACCGATGCCGACGAACCCCCTCGTCCCCGGCTGCGCCCTCCAATCGCCTGCCGCGACCCGGACCATCACGCCAGCGTCGCCTTCGGCTGGAAGAACGATGGCCCGAGTGGCGTCCCAGTTGGCCCGCACGCCGAGCGAGAAGGGAGGGCCGTCAGAGAGCAGCGGCGCCCAGGTATTTCCGGAGCGAACCAGGGCTGTCCCCGAGAGGCCGAACGCGAAGGTGAACTGGCCCACCGTGTCGACGGCGTAGACCTGGTCTGCGCGCGGCGTCGTGGTGACCGACCACGAGACGCCATCCCAGAGGGCGATGCGGCCTTCGCGCGCTCCAGCCCAGACCTGGCCCGTCGGCGTCGTGCCCAGAGAGAACGCGCCGAAGTTCGACGGGAGGGGCCCCAGCTCGACCCACTGCAAAGTGCCGCTGCTGCGCGAGCCGCGGAAGACGCGCTCACCGCCGACCACGAAGTCGCCGCCTGGCAGGCCGATGATGCGGTAAAGGCCAGAGGTGTTGCTCAGCGGTGAGCTCAGGTTCGACCACCCAAACCCGTTGTAGCGAACGATGCCGCCAGCCCCGGTGACGCCGAAGATGTCGTTGGGCCCGGTGCCCCAGACGCCGAAGATGGTCGAAGTCGTCGGCGACGCCTCGCTCGTCAGCGCGGAGCCATTCCAATGGCCGATGGCGCCGCCGGCTCCGACGAACCAGACGTCGTTGTCCGAGGTCCCCCAGACGGCGAAGAGCTGAGGAGCACCCGCCAGGGTGCGTCGCACGAGCGTCGCTCCGTCCCATGAGGCGACGAGGCCATTGGCACCCACCAACCACAGCTGAGCCCCCGCAGTCGTCCAGGCGTTGGAGAAACCAAGCGCATCGCCCTGTCGCTCGACCTCGAAGGTCGTTCCGTTCCAACGAAGGATGTGACCGGCCGTCGAGATGACGTACCCACGCGTCGCGCTCTCGAAGAAGGCGTGCCGGAAGTCGTTGTACCCGTGACGAGGCAGCTCAGCGCACCACCCTGAGGTGCAGAGCTCGCCGGCGAGCAGTGGGTCGGTGAGCGCTGCCCCGCCCGCGGTGCCGCCCGCGACGTTGCCACCCGCAGTGCCGCCCGCGACGTTTCCGCCAGCGGTGCCACCCGCGATGTTTCCGCCAGCGGTGCCGCCCGCGATGTTTCCGCCCGCGGTACCGCCCGCGACGTTTCCACCCGCAGTGCCGCCCGCGACGTTTCCGCCCGCGGTACCGCCCGCGACGTTTCCACCCGCAGTGCCGCCCGCGATGTTTCCGCCAGCGGTGCCGCCTGCGACGTTTCCACCGGCGGTGCCGCCTGCGACGTTTCCACCCGCGGTGCCACCCGCGACGTTTCCACCGGCGGTGCCGCCTGCGACGTTTCCACCCGCGGTGCCACCCGCGACGTTTCCACCGGCGGTGCCACCCGCGACGTTTCCACCCGCGGTGCCGCCTGCGACGTTTCCACCGGCGGTGCCGCCCGCGACGTTTCCTCCCGCGGTGCCGCCCGCGACGTTTCCGCCAGCGGTGCCGCCTCCCTGGCTGACGAACGAGCACGTTCCACTTCGACACGCGGCACCGAGCGGACACGCCGTGCACGCCAGACCGCTCGACCCACACGTGGAATCGGTGATGCCCGCCTCACAGATGCCTGCGGACGAACAGCACCCTCGGCAGGTTGACGGAGAGCACATCGCGGGCGGCGGCATCTGTGGGCATGCCGACACAAGGGAGACGACCACGAGCCAGCGCAAGCGATTCATCATCTCGCTTTTGTTCCAGCGGCGATTTTCCCTGACGAGGGATGAACGAACCGATGTCGTTACCCCACACCAGCGTCACCGTCCGTTTCGTTCGAAGAGCGCGGTAAAGGACAAGGGATTCAAAGCGCGAAACGGAGTTGGGGCGTGAGTATCTGGTCGTGAAGTCGGGGACTTGCAGTGCCGGCTCGTGAGCCCGATTCTCACCGCTTGAACGGAAAGTTGAACCTCGAGCGGAGCGGTATCCCAACGTCGTCGAGCTCGACGGCCACCTGCGGGCCGGCTGGTGCGTGGGGTGTGGCGGGCGGCAGCGCGTGGCCTGTCGTCTCGATGGAGACCGCCCTCGCGCGCGCCCTGCCACCCCTGCGCGACCGCCGCGCCACCTCAGCCTGAACGGCGCCCACCCCCGGCGCCCAACCTCGACCGCCGCATCGGTCCGGCATCGCCTCGGCGGGTCCCCGGCGGGGGAGGAGACGCGCTCGAGCGCATCGTCGGGTAGTGTTGGTGGGTCTGCTAGCGGGTCGACTGGCAGTGGTCCGGCCGCTGAGGTTGGTGGTTCGCGTTTGATGGGGGCCGACCGTGCGGTCATCGACCCCCGCAAGCTGACCGAGTACGCACTCAACCCGAGCCATCCGGTAGGAGGCAACAAGGCAAGGGTCTTCGAGAAGCTTGGCTTCAACCAAGGGAATGCTGGCGAGCTGATGCAGCAGCTTCGGACTGGCGTGATGGAGAACACGCCCATCCCTGGCAAAGTCGATCAGTTCGGTGCACGGTTCACGGTGGACATCCCCGTGGTCGGTCCTGCGGGCAACGGGGTCGTAAGAACCGGGTGGATCTACAAGACCGGATCCAACACCCCTGAACTCACCACGCTCTTCGTGAAGTGACCGCCATGCTCGCCATGCACCAGGTTGTCCGCGTCGTCAGGGATGTGCCCGAGCAGGGGGTGACCAAGGGGATGGTCGGCGCAGTGGTGGAGGTCTTCGAGCTTCCGAGGGCCGCCTTCGAGGTGGAGTTCGTCGATGCCGAGGGCAGGACCGTCCGCCAAGCCACCCTAGCTGAAGACGACCTGGAGCCAGTCAGGAACGGGGTGCCCGGTACGGCGTGATCCACAACCTGAAGGTTCTGGGCCACCCCGCTGCGGGGCTTCGGCTCCTCGGAGGCCGAGGCCGAGATCTCGGTCAGGGTTTTGAGCCAGCGGCAGAGCAGACCCGCTGGAGCGTACCCCTGGGCACCTTGAGCGCCATCGCCACCTCCCTCCGGCTCTGGCCGGCGGCCCCCAGCTCGGTGACGGCGTCGAGATCCACAGCACGGCGGGGCCGGGCCACAGCCCTGCCGCAAAGGAAGTTGGGCGAGTCGTTTCCCCACGCGGCCCTTGGGCGGCGACCGGCGCTGTGCCTCGTGATCATGTGCCCGTGAGCCGCTGCGTCAACGAGGCGGAGGCGAAGCTCTGGCTTGGTAAGTACGCGTTCACGGGGCGTGAAGCAGCGAGGGAGCTGATTGCCTGCTGAAGGAAGCTCGGATGGCGTCGGAGAGGTAACCCAACACATGGGTGTCCGTACGCCGGATCGCCGTCGCGCACGCTTGATGAGCGAGCCTCAGCTCAGCGTTTCGGGCGGGACTGCTTCCACGCTGCGGGCATGAGGTCGGGCACGTCACGAAGACGGATGCGACGTGCCAGGCGCGGAAGGACGTCGGCGAGGTACTCGACGGGGTTGACGTCGGCGAGGGCGCAACTGCCGAGCACGGTGTAGGCGATGGCCGCGCGCTCTCCGCCCGCGTCGCTGCCGGCGAAGAGGAAGTTCTTCCGCGTCATGGCTGCGCGGATGTGCAGACGCTCGACGGCACCGTTGTCGATGGGGATGCGGCCATCATCGAGGAAGCGCGTCAGCGCCACCTGGTGGTTGGTGAGGTACTTCAGCGCCTTCCCCATCATTGACGAGGGCGGCTCGTGCGGTTTGTGCACCCAGGCCCAGGCCAGCAGCTCGTCGTAGACAGGCCGACTCTTCTTTTGCCTCGCGGCGAGGATGATGGCCGTTTCTCGGCCACGGACTTCTTCACGGACAGGAGGAACAACCCACGAAACCGGGGTGAGGGGCAAGAGGCGAGGTGGCGGCGGACGTGGGGGAGAGGCTGTGTGGGGAGGCGGTCTCGGTGCGTGCAGGCGTCGCTCAAGGCCCCAGGAGACGGACGTGCCCA
>JADCJJ010000150.1 GCA_020247085.1 Myxococcaceae bacterium
CCGCGCGCCGTGAAGACCCACTTTGCGCTGGGGCTGAAGCTCAGGCTGGCGCCCGTCGAGAGCTGCTGCTCCCACTGTACCTGGTAGGTGCGGGGCCCGTCGGCGAGCGGGTTCGTGCGGTCGGCCCGCAACACCCCCGCGCCGAGCGAGTAGGAGAACCTCCGCAGCCTTCCCACCAGCAGCAGGTCTACGCCGAGTGCGTGGCCGAACCCGTCGTTGGTGAACACCGGCAGCCCCTGCGCCTCGCGGCTCGCCACGCCCGCGCCGGTGTCCGGGTTCACCACGAGGCCCTGGTACCACTTGCTCCACCCCTCGAGGCGCAGCAGCGCCTCGAAGGGCAACGGCTGCTCGACCGCCGCCACCGCCGACAGGGTGCGCTCAGGCGCCAGCGAGGGGACCCCGAAGGTGGGGTCGAGCGCCAGCGCGCGGCCCACCGGCTGGAGCGCCAACCCGCCCGACAGCTTGAGGACGGTGAGCGTCGGCAGCGCCAGCGCCCCCGCCAGGCGCGCCGAGCCCGAGAGCTGCCGCTGCGTCAGCTCCAGCTGCGCCCGCCCGCCGGCCTCCAGCGTCAACTGCCGCAGCGGCCGCAGCGTGTGCTCCGCCGAGAGCGACAAGAGGTTGCGGCTGAAGGCCGGGCGGATCGGCAGGGCCTCGCGGTACGTCTCGACGATGGGCAGCTGTGCCCAGGGCGCGGCGCCGCGCGCGTCGGCCACGGTACCCTCGAGCGCCGTCTGCCGAGAGGCGTACTGCACGCCGAAGGTCGAGCGGTACCGCTCGGAGAAGACCCACGTGAGGTCGGCCCGCGCGACGACGTCGTGGCGCAGCGCCGCCGTCGCCAGGTCGATCGTCCCCTGGACGTCGAAGACGTTCTGGTCGCGCAGATACGCGGCCGTGAACGACAGCTCGCTCTCCCCGGGCAGGTCGACCTCGTGCCGCAGGCTGACGATCTGCGCGCTGTTCGAGAGCGTGAGGTTGCCGGCGAAGTTGACCAACACCTCTTCGCCGGGCTTCACGATGAAGCGGAACCCGTCGCTCGCGTGGGTGAAGGTCAGCATCGTGAGGTGTGGGCCGCGGCGGTACGACAGCCGGGTGAAGGCCTCGGTGAGGTCGGGCGCCACCACGCTCTGGCCGAACACCTGCAGCGCCTTCAGCACTGCGAAGTACGCCTCCAGGAACGTCCGGCGAACGCTGACGATCGCCGACAACCCCTCGACGCCGAGGGGCACGTCGGCCCGCGCCTTCGCCGACAACAGCGAGACGTCGGCCACCACCGAGACCTTCTTCGGCGTCGCCCGCGGGTACCTGATGTCGAGCACCCCGCTGAGCGCCGGCTCGTAGCGGGCCGGCGCGGGCCCGGCGTAGAAGTCGGCGCTCTCGACCAGCAACGGGTTGATGATGCTGGCGAAGCCGCCCAGGTGGTAGGGGTTCGACAGGGGCACGCCGTCGACGAGAACCAGCGTCTCGTCGGGGCCGCCGCCGCGCACGAAGAAGTTCGCCAGCAGGTCCGGGTCCGCGGCGACGCCGGGCAGCTGCTGCACCACCCGGGCGATGTCCTCGAGCGCGCCCGGCGTTCGGTCGATGTCGGCGCGCGTCAACGAATAGCGGCTGACGGTGGGGGTGCGGTCGGCATCGGGCACCGACGGGAGCAGCCGGCTGCCCTCGACCCGCGTCTCGAAGCCGCGCTGGCGCACCAGGCCGAACTGCACCTTCGTCGTCTCACCGCTCCGGAAGACCTCGGGGAAGGCCTTGAGCGCGTGCCCGTCGTGGCTCACCAGCACCCACGCATCGGAGGCGTCGACCGACTCGAGCACCAGCGTGAAGCGGCCCTGCGCGTCGGTGACGGCCTCTCGGTCCGAGAAGCGCACCTGGGCGCCGCTCAAGGGCTCGCCGAACTCACCGACGACCTCGCCGGCGAGCGTCCACGGGAGAACGGGTGGCGTGAAGTCGAACCGCACCTCGAGCGCCGCTCCGACCGGTGTCCCGGAGAGCGTCGCGGGGCCAAAGGCGCACCGGCCGAGCGCGCGCGCCGCCTCGCGCTCGAAGGCGGGCCCCAGCGAGTCGACCATCGTGAACTCCACCGCGCCGCCGTCGGCGGGCACGCTCACTCGCACGGTCATCGCCCCGGCGATGCCCGTGGCGCGCTCGCTCGCGGGGTACTCGACGCCGCCGTCACAGCGGCTCGACGGGGCACACGTCCCCGCGTCGTCGAGGCACGCCAAGGTGAGCAGGAGGACCGACGGAAGCATGCAGCGCGCGCACCGTACCACGCAGCGGCGGGCGGCCCCGTCCGTGCGTCGGTGATGCGCGCCCGCGCCCGCGCTGCTACGCACTCGCCCGATGCAGGTCTGTTTCGACGGACAGCGCCGATCCATCGAAGACGTCGAGGCGCTCGCCACGCGCCGCGCCACCGCCAGCTTGAGCGGCGACCCCGGCTTCCGGGCGCGGCTGCGTGCCGGCGCCGAGCAGGTGGCGAGCACGCTCGCGGCGTCGGGCGTCATCTACGGCGTCACCACCGGCTACGGAGACTCGGTGACCAGCCCGGTGCCCCAGGCGCTCGTCGCCGAACTCCCGGAGCGGCTCTTCACCTACCACGGGGTCGGCCTCGGCCCGCCCTTTGGCCTCGCCGAGACCCGCGCCATCCTGGCGGCGCGGCTCCAGTCGCTCGTGCAGGGCCTGTCGGGCGTCAGCGAGGGCCTGCTCGAGCGGCTGACATGGATGCTCGCCGAAGACGTCCTCCCGGTGATTCCCGAGGAGGGCTCGGTCGGCGCGAGCGGCGATCTCACCCCGCTGTCGTACGTGGCGGCCGCGCTCTGCGGCCGGCGGCAGGTCTTCGACGACGGGCGCCGCCTCGACGCCCGAGAGGCCCTGGCGCGTCGCGGCCTCACGCCGCTCACCTTGAGGCCCAAGGAGGGCCTCGCCCTCATGAACGGCACGGCGGTGATGACGGGGCTGGCGTGTCTCTGCTTCGGCCGCGCCCGCTACCTGTCGCAGCTCGCTGCGAGGTTGACCGCGCTGGCCTCATTCGCGGCGTGGGGCAACCCGCGTCACTACGACGCCGCCCTCTTCGAGGCCAAGCCCCACCCCGGGCAGCGGCGCGTCGCCCGCTGGATCCGAGTCGACCTCGCGCAGGCCGGCGGCGGCGACCTACGGCTCCAGGACCGATACTCGTTGCGCTGCGCGCCGCACGTCATCGGCGTCGTCGAAGACACCCTGCCGTGGGTGAGGACCCTGCTCGAGGACGAGCTCAACAGCGCCAACGACAACCCGCTCATCGACCCTGTCACGGGCGCGGTGATGCACGGGGGCCACTTCTACGGGGGCCACGTCGCGCTCGCGATGGATACCCTCAAGAACGTGGTGGCGAACCTCGCCGACCTGCTCGATCGGCAGCTCGCGCTCCTCGTCGACCCCCGCTACAGCCACGGGCTCCCGGCCAACCTCAGCGGCGCCACGGGCGCGCGCGCCGCGGTCAACCACGGCCTCAAGGCGCTGCAGATCTCGAGCTCGGCGTGGACCGCCGAGGCCCTCAAGCTGACCATGCCGGCGTCGGTCTTCTCGCGCAGCACCGAGTGCCACAACCAGGACAAGGTGAGCCTCGGCACCATCGCCGCGCGCGATGCTGCCCGGGTCCTGCAACTGACGGAGCAGGTCTTCGCCGCGCACCTCGTCGCCACGCACCAGGCCGTCTTCCTGCGCGCGCGGCTCGGCGCGGCCGTACCCGGGCCGCTGCGCCGCTTCCTGGACGCGCTCGCGCTCGAACCCATCATCGAAGACCGCGAGCTCGATGGCGAGCTGCGGAGCCTCTGCGCCGCCATCTCAGAGCGCAGGTGGCGGCTCGACGCCGAGTCCGAATGACGTCCCCGTGCCCCCCTGGAGGTGCCCCGTGTTGATGACCACCATCGCCGCGATGGCGATCGCTGTCGTGTCGAGCCCGAGCGCCCGGCTGCTCGAGCCAGGGCTGTTGGCCCAGGCAGACGAGCCACCCCCCTCGCTTGAACTCCCCCCGATGAACCCCGAGGCGACGCCCGAGGCGCTGCGAGACGAGATCCGCCGGCTCGAGGCGCTGAAGCCGAGCCTCGGTTTGCCCATCACGTTGCTTGCCGTCGGAGGCGCGGTCTCGCTCAACGGCCTCGGAGTGATGCTGCTCGGCGTCGTCGGCCCGCCCCTCTTCATCTTTGGCGTCGTCGTCGTCGCCCTGGGCATGCCGCTCATCGCCATCGGCGCGGTGATGTTGGTGAACCGCATCGCGGAGCGCAGGCAGTACAATGAAGAGATCGAGCTGCGGCAGACCCAGCTGAGGCAGCTGGGGCCGCGACAGCCGCTCCCTCCTGCCTCTCCCTTCCCGCCTCCCCAGGTGCGCGGCCCCGAGGCCCCGCTGCGCCTGGCGGTCTTTTAGCGAGGGTCCAACTCTGCGAGCGTCACGCACGCCAGCCCGCGGGACTTCGCCCGGGTCAGCAGCACCTCGAGCGCCTCGACGGTGGCGTCGCGGTCGCGGGTGCCGCCCAACCCGGCGCCGTCGTGCAACGTGAGGATGGCGCCTGGCGCGAGTGCGCCCTCGAGCCGCGCGACGATGCGCGCCGACGAGCGCCCCATGGCGTCGAGGCCCCGCTCGGTCCACGTCACGCACACGAGCGCCGGTAGTGCCCGCAGGGCATCCCGCAGCAACGGCGTCCGCAGCCCCTGGGGCGGCCTGAAGAGGGTCGGCCGGTGGCCGACGATGCGCTCGACCGAAGCGAGGCCCGCCTCGATGTCGCGCCGCATCGCGGCCGCGGTGCCGAGGTGGAACAGGTGCGAGTGGTGCTGGGTGTGGGTGCCGAGCAGGTGCCCCTCGGCCTCGATGCGCCGTACCAGCTCGGGGTGGGCGGCGGCCCGGTCGCCCACCACGAAGAAGGTGGCCCGCGCCTGGTGGCGCGCCAGCACCTCGAGCACGCGCGGGGTGTAGGTGGGGTCGGGCCCATCGTCGAAGGTGAAGGCGACCTCACCCCCGTTCAGCCGCCACCGCGTCGACACCAGCACCTGCGCCCGCGGCGAGACGATGGCCCAGGCGAAGAGCGCCACCACCAGGCCCACCGTCATCAGCGCCGCCGCCGTCGCCCATGCCCCATCGAGACACCACAGCTCGAGCGCTACCAGCGCGGCCCCGATGCCCTTGATGACGAAGGCGCGGCCCATGCCCTCAGGGCGCTCGCCGGAAGATGAGCGAGGTGTTGATGCCTCCGAAGGCGAAGTTGTTCGACATCACGTACTCGGTGTCGATGACCCGCCCCTCGCCACGCAGGTAGTCGAGCGGGGCGCACTGCGGGTCGGGCTCGTCGAGGTTGATGGTCGGGCAGAACCACCGCTCGCGCTGCATCTCGAACGACATCCACGCCTCGAGCGACCCGCAGGCGCCGAGCGTGTGCCCCATGTAGCTCTTGAGCGAGCTGATGGGCGCGCGCTCGCCGAAGACATCGAAGGTGGCGCCGGACTCGGCGACGTCGCCCTGCCGCGTCGCGGTGCCGTGCGCGTTCACGTAGCCGATGGCCTCAGGCGGCAGCTTCGCGTCAGCCAGGGCGAGCCGCATCGCTCGCCCCATGGTCTCGCGGTTTGGCTGCGTCACGTGGCTCCCGTCGCTGTTGGTGCCATACCCGACGACCTCGGCGAGGATCGTCGCGCCGCGCGCCCGGGCGTGCTCCAGCGACTCCAGCACCAGCGTGCAGGCCCCCTCGCCGACCACCAGGCCGTCGCGGCGGGCGTCGAAGGGGCGCGGGGTGAGGGCCGGCGCGTCGTTCGAGCCGCTGGTGGCGAAGAGGGTGTCGAAGATGGCCACCTGCGTCGCGTCGAACTCCTCCGAGCCGCCGGCGACCATCGCGACCTGCTGCCCGTGCTTGATCGCCTCGTACGCCGCGCCCACCCCCTGGCTCCCCGAGGTGCAGGCGCTGGTGGTGGTGATGA
>JADCJJ010000151.1 GCA_020247085.1 Myxococcaceae bacterium
GCGCGGCGGCAGCGGCTGGCCATCGCCCCGACGGCCGAGTCACCGCTGTGCCCGACGACGGACCCGCTGGTGCGCCTGGTGCGCATTCGCGAGCCGGCGCCGGCCTCGCGCTTCCTCTTCGACCCGGACACGCCGCGCGCGCTGGCGACGGTGCGCCTGTCGGCGGTGGTGCGACCCGCGACGGAGGAGGTGGTGTGGCTCGTCGACGGCACGCCGGTGGCGCGCGTGGGCTACCCGCACGAGGCCCGCTGGCCGCTCCGCCCGGGCACGCACATCATCCGCGCGGTGCTGGCGGGAGGCAGCGAGGCCAGCGCCCCGGTGCGCGTCACCGTCGACGACTGAGGCGCGCCGGGCCTGCGCGCAGCGAGAGCGCGAGCCCACGTCCCGGCCGGAGGGCGGCCTCGCGCGAGCACCAGAGCCCGGCGCGCTCGAGCGGCGGCGAGAGCGGGTACGGAGCGCCCGGGCCTGGCCGCGCGCTGCGCCCGCTCCCTTGCGCGCGCCTGCTCGAAGGTCCATCGTCTCGCCTCATGGGTTGGTCGAAACAGCTGCGGGTGGCCGGGCTCGTCACGCTCGGGGCCGCCATCATTCCCGGGGCGCTCGTCGTCGGCGTGGGGGTGATGCTGTGGTCGAGCCGCAGGACGAGCTCGGCCGTCGACGCGCTCGTCGCGCGGACCACGCCGGGCACGAGCCTCGAGCAACTCCTCGACGACCCCTTCGTGCAGCGCAGCGCGCACGTCAGCGTGCGCGGCCCCTTCACGGAGGACGCCGAGTACCCCGACGCGGACGACGCCGCGCGGAGGCGCGTGCTCACGCGGCTGCGCGCGCTGGCGCCGACCGCCACGGGCTCGCTCTCGTTGATGTGGTACTCCCTGCCACCGTTCGGTCGTCTCTTCCTCGACGTCACCTTCGAGGCGGGCCTCGTCACCCACGCGAAGAGCAGCTCGCTGGACTGAGCGCCCCTGCCCGGGGCCTCTGCACGGGACCGGGGGACCGCCGTCAGACGCGCAGCCGCGCGCGGAAGGCCCGCGCGGCGTAATAGGACTCGGCGCCGTTGTGGTACGTGAAGACGCGGCCGAAGCGGTGGTCTCCGAAGAGCGCCCCGCCGAGCGCGCGTACCCCGGGCGGCGTCAGCAGCCAGCTCGACGTCTTCTGGTCGAACGGCCCCAGGCACTGCAGCGCCCGGTAGCCCTCTTCGTCAAGCACCTCGACGCCCATCGCCGCCGCGAGGCCGAGCGCGCTGGCCTTCGGCTTGTTCTCCTTGCGGGCCTCGAGCGCGGCGTCGTCGTAGCAGACGCTGCGACGGCCCTTCGGCGTCTCAGGCGCGCAGTCGCAGAGCACCAGCTCGCCGGTCTTCGCGTCGGCGCCGATGACGTCGGGCTCGCCGCCGGTCCGCTCGAGTTCGGCGACGCTCCACAGCTTCGACGGGCTCGCCTCGAGGCGCGCGGCGACGTGGCCGAAGTCGAGGTCCGGGTGCCGCTCGGGGTGGGCCGTGAAGCGCGCCTCGAGCGTCTCGAGCAACGCCCTGCGCTCGGCCGCGCCGAGTTGCCGCCTGCTGGTCGCCGTCTTCGTCATGGCAGGGGGCCTTAGTCAGCCTTCGCCGCGGCGTCTCTCGACGTCGCGCAGCGCCTCGGGCTGGTCGACGCCGCAGAGCTCACCGCGCCGGCGGCTCGAGGGCCTCGCGGAGCCCTGGCACGTCGTGCGGCGCCCACTCGGGCTGGCCCATCACGGCGTCGCGCGACACCAACTGCGGGTCGGTCGGCCCCGGGTGCCGGCAGACGAGCACCTCGACGCCGGGCGCCGCGATGGCAAGCACGGCCTCGCGCACCGTGGCGGCCGCGCTGACCTCGACGACGCCCTGCAAGGGGAGCATTCCGACGCGGAGGTCTGAGAGGCGTGCAACGTGCCGCTCCACCACGGCGCGCGCCACCACGCCTCGCGCTGCGCCCTCAACGTCGAGCACCAGCACCCATCGGCAGTCTGTTTCGCCGAAGGCCGCGCAGACGTCAGCGAGCGTCGTCGTCTCGAGTGACACGACGACGTCGAGGAGGGGCAGGTCTCTCACGCGGGGCTGTTCGAGCATGGGGCAGCGACAAGCAAACCCGATGCCCGAACCCGACCCAAGGGGCCGCGCGGACTTCCGTCGGTCGAGGGGGGTCGGCGGCTCTCCGCGCATTTCACCTCTGCAATGCGCTTCGATGGCCCCCGGCGCAGGCGGTCGGGGCTGTGCTCCGTGCGCCCACTCAGGCAGCCCGCTGCAGACCTTGCGCCTCTCGCGGGGGCCCCATGAGGGGCGAGGGCGCGGCTCACCGGCGCCGGCGGCGGGGCGCGAGGCCGAGGCAACCACGGACGAGGCGCTCGAGCTGGCGGGCGAGGCGGGCGCTGTCGAGCAGCTCGGGCCGCAGCAACAGCGCGTGGTCGGTGACGGCGTCGAGGGCAGTGACGATGACGAAGGCAGCGAGCGACGGGTCCTCGACGTCGAGTTCCCGACGTCGGAGGGCAATCCACTCGGCGAGGACGTCGGCGACGCGCTGGTTGAGCCGCTCGAAGAACTCGAGGGCACCGATGCGGGGCAGCTGCAGGAGCACCGAGCGGTGGAGCGCGGCCTCTTCCCGCGTCACCGCCAGGGTGGTCTCGACGATGGCGGCGACGACCTGCTCCACCGGCGCGTCGGCGAGGTGGGGGCCGAGGGCAACCAGGCGCTGCGTGAGCGCGTCGGCCGACGTCTCGATGAGCGCCGACACGAGGGCCTCTTTGTCGGGGAAGTACTGGTACAGGCTGCCGACGCTGACGCCCGCCTTCCGCGCGACGCGGTTGGTGGTGAGCCCGTCCCAGCCGTCCTGAACGAGAATGCGAGCAGTGGCCTCGAGCAGCGAGGCGACGAGGGCCTGGCTGCGCGCCTGGCTGGGCTGCTTCCGCGCGCGGGCTCCCGGGTGGCGCTTGGGGAAAGCACCGAGCGGCAGCGAGCGACGCGGAGCCATGCACCAGCGTGTTCCGAACGCGAGCGCGGGGCGAGTCAAAAACGCGAGCCATCATTCGTATTCTTTCCCTCATGACGGACACGAGACGGGTCGCCTCCATCGACGTGCTGCGGGGCGTGGCGCTGCTGGGCATTCTGGTGATGAACATCCAGTCATTCGCGATGCCGCACGCGGCGTACCTGAACCCGCGGGCCTGGGGTTCGCTCGAGGGGGCCGAGGGGGTGGCTTGGGCCCTGGGCCGGCTGCTCTTCGACTTCAAGTTCATCACGCTCTTCTCGACGCTCTTCGGGGCGTCACTGGTGCTGGCGGGTGAGGCGTCGAGCCCGCGGCGGCGGCTCTCGTGGCTGGTCGCCTTCGGGCTGCTGCACGGCTACCTCGTCTGGTACGGCGACATCCTCTTCACGTACGGGGTGGTGGGGCTCGCGGTGCTGCCGGCGCTGCGCTGGAGCGTGCGGCGGCAGGTCGTCGTGGGGCTGGGGCTGGTGCTCGTCTCGTCGCTGCTGGCCTTCGCCAGCTTCGCCTTCTTCGACGCGCTGCCGGCGCTGCTGTTGGATGACGTGCGGGCGCACTACGACGTCGCCAGCGCGGCGGCCGAGGCCGAGGCCTTTCGGGCCGGGTGGCTGACGCAGCTCCTGGCGCGCGCGCCCATCACCTTCGGGAACCACGTCAGCGGCACGCTGCTCGAGTCAGGCTGGCGGGCGGCGGGCTGCATGCTGCTCGGCATGGCAGCGGTGCGCGCGCGCGTCTTCGAGGGCGCGGTGCCGGCCTTCCCCTTCGTCCCGGCGACGCTGGGCCCGGGGCTGCTCCTCTCCGGGGCGGGGCTGTGGCTGCAGTGGTCGTCGGACTTCGCGCTGCGGCCGTGGCTGCTCGCCCAGGGGCTGCACGAGCTCGGCGCCCTCGGGGTGGCGGCCGGTGTGGGCCTGGGCGTCGTCACCCTGGCCCGGCGCTTCGAGGGCGCGCCGGTGACGAGGGCCATCGCGAACCTGGGCCGCGTCGCGTTCTCGGCGTACCTCATGCACTCGGTGGTGGGCACCTTCGTGTTCGGCGGACACGGCCTGGGCCAGTTCGGGAGCTGGAGCCGGGTGGCCCTGCTGCTCGCACCCTTCGCCTTCTGGGGCCTGCAGCTCGTCCTCGCGTGGTGGTGGACGAGCCGGTACGCGGTGGGCCCGCTCGAGGCGCTGTGGCGGGGACTCTCGCGCGGCACCTTCTCGCTCGGCCGGGCCCGTCGAGCGCCGGCCCCGGAGCCGCCGCAGGGGTGAGGGCGCGCCCCGGGCACGAGCCCAACGCTCACGCCGATGGCGTCGAGCCGCCCCACCCGCGCTTCCAGGTGCGCGACCCGCTGCAGGCCGTGCGCGACGGCGACGCGGGCGCGTCGTGGCGGAGAGACGCCACGCGCCGGGCGCTGGGCCCGCACGACGGGCTCTCCCAGACGCGACGGCGTCGCACCAGTTGGCGCCGGGTGGCCTGCTCGCGAGGCCAGTCCCCACGCCCCCGCGCTTCTCCATCATCGAACACCTGGCGGAGTGAACGAGTCTCGCCACGGTCGCGCGGCGGCACGGCAGCACCGGAGCCGAGCCAGAGGGGTGGGGCGCGCGCTCCCTCTCCGGGCTCGAGGCAGGGTCGCGCCATGCACCGAGGCACACGCGCGGGCCGCTCCTGGCGGCGGCGTCGCGGGCGCTCGTCGTCGGGCTCGAGTGCTCCGGGGTGACCCGGCCCCACGCGGGCTGCGTTCAGCCGCTCCCGGCGCCCCTGCGGAACATCTGCGCCGACTCGCGGGCGTTCGCCCCGGAGGTCAACGCCAACACCCAGCAGTTCGTCGACTGGCTGGTGCCGACGGTGGGCCCGGTCGCCGCGCCCGCGCGCATCAGCGGGCGCCTCTCGTTGGACGGTGACGTCGCCTCGACCTCGCGCACGCTGCGGTACATCGACTCGGCCTCGGTGACGCCGGTCGCCGGTGGCACGAGCATCGGGAACGACAACGCCGCGCAGCAAGCCCGCGTCCTCGCCTGGAACGCCTCGGGAGGCGGGCTTGTCGCATCGCCCTGCTCGACAGCGTCAGCGAGATCGCCACCCCCGTCGTGGGCGCCTTTCTCGGCGGAGCGCTGATGAACTGCGACACCACCTCGACCGTACTGCGGCAGGTCTCGAGGGGCGCCTGGTCCCACGTCACCGACGGCCAGAGCAGGTCCTGCCTTACGTCCCCCGATGTTACGAAGCGAGCGCATGCCGTCGCGACGACCGTCACCCCCTTCACGCCACTCATCCTCACGCGCTGCCTCGTGAGCCCCCGCAGCCGACGCACGCTCCTCGTGGCGGTGCTCGGCATGGCCGGCGCCGGCCTCGTCGCGCTCGGCTGGTGGCGCGACTCGTCCCCGGCGCTGGAGCGGTTCCCCGTGTGGGGTCTCGACGTCTCCCACCACCAGGGTGTCATCGACTGGGCCAGGGTGACCGAGGACCGCCGCCTGCGCTTCGTTTTCATCAAGGCGACGGAGGGAGGCGACTTCAGAGACCGGCGCTTCGCGGAGAACTGGGCGGCGGCGAAGCGGGCGGGCCTGCGCGTGGGCGCGTACCACTTCTTCACGTTCTGCACGGCCCCCGAGCTGCAGGCGCAGAACTTCCTCGCGGTGGTCCCGCGCGACCCCGAGGCGCTGCCTCCGGTCATCGACCTCGAGTTCGCCGGGAACTGTCAGCTGCGCCGCTCGGCCGCCGAGGTGCGCGCCGACGTGACCGCCGTGGCCGAGGCGCTGGCCCGCGCGACCGGCAAGCGCCCCATTCTCTACCTCACCAGCCAGGCGGCCTGGGCGTTCGAGCGGGAGGGCGACCTGCACCTCCCACGCTGGGTTCGGAGCCTCGGGCGCGAGCCCACCGAGCACCATTGGCTCTTCTGGCAGCTCGCCAATCAGGAACAGGTCGACGGCATCATCGGCCCCGTCGACCTGAACGTCTTTGCCGGAGACGAGGAGGCCCTTGAGCGGCTGTGAGCTCGGGCGTGGCGTGAAGCCGGTGGCGGCGAGCCCCGCGACAGGGTGAGCAGCCGCCTCTCCGTGAGCGCCGAGCCGCGCGCCTTCACGCCCGGCGAGCCGTCGAAGCCTCGTCGCCGACCGCACCCGCGACGCGTATCCGGCGCAGGGTGGCGACGTCGACCCGCCACGCCCCGGGCGCCTCGCCCCCGCTCGGCGAGCGCCGTCACCCTCGACGGGTCGCCAGGCTTCGTTGCACCAGACGAAAAGAGACATTCACTTGCATTGCATTGCATGAACAGTTGAGCGCCCGCAGGTTGGCGCACCATGATTCGCCGCGCGCCCCGCCCCCCTCGTCTGCGACGTCGACCCGGCCGGTGGGCGCTCGCCGCCGCGATGGCGTTCGTCGCGCTGCTCGCGGGGCCCGCGCGCGCCCAGAACGTCGAGGTCTTCGTCGGGCACCAGCGGGCCACGCTCGACGTGATGTTCTTCAAGTTCTTCGAGCTGCCCGCGCGCGGCGGGCAGGAGCCCTCGCGCTCCGACGTGCTGTTCTTCTTCCGGGCGCGGGCCGGCGTCGGCTACCAAGCCGCGGACGGCGCCCCGCAGTTCGGGCTCACCTCTGCGCTGTCGTGGAACCCGTCGCTGCTCAAGGGCTTCGCGCCGGTGCTCGTCGGCCAGGTCTTCAACCGGGGCCCGGTGGCGAAGGCCGGGGTCCAGTACGCGCGCGTGTCGCGCCAGCTCACGGCCTTCTCGTGGGTGGTGTCCGAGCTGCAGCGCACACCGGCGGTCGACGTGTTCGCCCTCGTCCGCGCCGTGCACCCGCTCTCGGAGCTGCTGGCGCTCTTCTTCCAGGTCGAGGCCCTCGCCTCGTTCCCCACCCACGCGGAGCAGCCGTTCTCGTTCACCGAGCGCGCCCGCGTGGGGCTGCAACTTCACCGCGTCCAGCTGGGCCCCGCGCTGGACGTCAGCCACGTCGGTCGGGGCGAGTTCGTTCACACCCTCAACGTGGGCGGCTTCGCCCGCGTCGAGTTCTAGCCGCAGGGAGCAACCCATGAAACACGCCACCGTCGTCCTCGCCTCGTCCCTCCTCTTCGCCACCGCCGCGCGCGCCGCGGACCCCGGGCCCGCCTCCCGGGGGAAGATTCTCGTGGTGGCCTCGAACCCGGCGGTCTCGAAACAGACTGGTTGGCCCATCGGCCTCTGGGCCGCCGAGCTGACCCACCCGTACCTCGAGTTCACCAACGCCGGCTACGAGGTCGACGTGGTGAGCCCAGACGGCGGCGCCCTCGCCTTCGACGCCTACAGCGACCCCGAGCACGAGAGTGGCTACTCGGCGGGCGACCTCATCTCGCTGGGCTTCAAGCACTCGAAGAAGCACATGGCGATGCTCGAGAACAGCCGGAAGCTCTCCGACGTGAAGCTCGACGACTACAGGGCCGTCTTCGTCGTCGGCGGCCAGGGCCCGATGTACACCTTCCGCGGCAACAAGGCCGTGCAGGACGCGGTGGTCAAGTTCCATGCGGCGAAGAAGCCCACCGCGCTCGTCTGCCACGGCACCACGGTGCTCCTCGAGGCGAAGCTGCCCAACGGCAAGCTGCTCGTCGACGGGAAGAGGTGGACGGGCTTCGCCAACTCCGAAGAGGACATCGCCGACAAGGCCGTCGGCCAGAAGATTCAGCCGTACCGCATCGAGGACGAGGCGCGGAAGCTCAAGGGCACCACCTTCGTGGTGAAGCCCGCCTTCTCGTCGCACGCCATCGCCGACGGGAACCTCGTCACGGGCCAGCAGCAGAACAGCGGCGTCGAGGCTGCGCGGCTCGTCATCGCGATGCTCGAGAAGGCGAAGTAGGGCCCGCGCCGGCCAGCCACGCCCGCGCGCCGACGCCCCGGCCCGCCCGGGGGGTCACGGCGTGAAGGCCACCCCCGTCAGCGCCGCCGACGCCTCCCACAGCCTCGCGGCGACGCCCTCGTCCTTCGAGGCGGGGTTCGAGTCGACGACGCGCGGGAAGCCCGACATCTCCATGAAGCCGTCGGGGCCGATGTACTGGCCGCCCTTCACGCCGGGGTGCACCGCCGCGTACAGCTGCGGCAGCACGCCGCGCTCGGCCGGCTGGGCCAGCAGGGCGTTGCTGAGGCGCATGAAGAAGGCGCCCACCGCCGACGACTCCATCTGCGGGCCCACGGCCTGCAGGTTGGTCGCCGAGTAGCCCGGGTGCGCCGCGACGGCGATGGTGGCCTTGCCGTGCCGGCGCAGCCAACGCTCGAGCTCGTAGGTGAAGAGCAGGTTGGCCAGCTTCGACTGCCCATAGGCCGGCCACTTCGCGTACGCGCGCTCCCAGTGCAGATCGTCGAAGCGGATTGCGCCCATGCGGTGCGCCATGCTGCTCACCGACACCACGCGCGCCCGCCCCGAGGCCTCGAGGAGCGGCAGCACCCGCGCCGTCAGCGCGAAGTGGCCGAGGTGGTTGGTGCCGAACTGCAGTTCGAACCCGTCGGCCGTCTTCCGGTACGGCAGCGCCATCACGCCCGCGTTGTTCATCAACACGTCCACCCGCGGGAAGCGCGATGCGAGCGCCTCGGCGAAGCGGGCGACGCCGTCGAGCGACGAGAGGTCGAGCGTCATCACCTCGAGCCTGGCGGCCGGCGCCGCCTCGCGCAGGGGCGCGGCCACCGCCTCGGCCCTCTGCGCCGAGCGGCACGCCATCACCACCGTGGCGCCCTTCTCCGCGAGCCGGCGCGTCGCCTCGAGGCCGAGGCCCGAGTTGGCGCCGGTGATGACGAACACCTGGCCGGTCAGGTCGGGCAGGTCGGCTGTGGTCCATGGCATGACGCGGTGGGTAGCGGCCGGGCCGCGGCTTCGCACCGCTTCCGTCCACGGCATCAGGGTGCCCCTGCGTCTGCCCAAAGGGGCTATAGGCGCTTCATGCGTACGCTCCAGAACCGGACCCTGTTCATCACCGGCGCCAGCCGCGGCATCGGGCTCGCCATCGCCCTGCGGGCCGCACGCGACGGCGCGAACGTCGCCATCGCGGCGAAGACGGCCGAGCCGCACCCCCGGCTCGAGGGCACCATCTTCACCGCCGCGAAGGCCATCGAGGACGCCGGCGGCAAGGCGTTGCCCCTGACCTGCGACATCCGCCACGAGGACCAGGTACACGCGGCGGTGCAGCAGACGGTCGAACGCTTCGGCGGCATCGACGTCTGCGTCAACAACGCCTCGGCGATTCAGCTCACCGGCACCCTCGAGACGCCGATGAAGCGGTACGACCTGATGCACCAGGTGAACGCCCGCGGCACCTACCTCGTCTCGCAGCAGTGCCTGCCCCACCTGCTGCAGTCGAAGGTGACGCCGCACATCCTCAACCTCTCGCCGCCGCTCTCGATGAAGCCCCGCTGGTTCGGCCCCCACGTCGCCTACTCGATGGCCAAGTACGGCATGTCGCTGTGCGTGCTGGGCATGGCCGAGGAGTTCGCCGGGAAGGTGGCGGTCAACGCCCTGTGGCCGAAGACCACCATCGCCACCGCGGCCGTCAACATGTTGGGCGGCGCCGACATGATGCGCGCCTCGCGTACGCCCGACATCATGGCCGACGCGGCGTGGGCCATTCTGACGAAGGGCCTCGACTTCACCGGCCGCTTCGTCATCGACGAGGCGATGCTGCGCGACGAGGGCGTCACGGACTTCGCCCGCTACGCCGTGGACCCGGCCGTCGAGCCGCTGCCCGACTTCTTCGTCGACTGACCCACCCGACGCCGCGCTCGCGCCATGACCCCGATGCTCCAGCCCCTCGCCGTCGAGCTCGCGAACGGATGGTCGGTGCGCGAGATTCTCGGGCTCGTCTTCGTCGGCGTGCTCATCACCGTCATCTGGATCAAGTTCCGCCAGATGGAGTTCCCGCCCGAGTGGGAGCACGGGCCCCCGCCCGCCCCGAAGCCGCCGGAGCCGCCGACGCCGCCCGAGGCATCAAGGCCACCAGAGCGCCCGGCCCCCTGAACGCCCGGCGCCGGGCGGAAATGGTGCTCGCCGTCCGGCGTTGATTTGCCACAATGCATGGCATGTCGACCGACGCCGAGTGGGAGTCGAAGCTCAAGTCGTTCCTCCAGCGCACCGGGCAGGACTTCAGGCGCGCCGCGACCGACGTGAAGAAAGAAGCCGAGCGGCTGATGAAGGAGGTCCAGGACCCGGAGCGCCAGGCGAAGGTGCGCGAGGGCGTGCAGGAGGCCTCGGTGTGGGCGCGGAAGACGGCGCAGGAGCTCGCCTCGCTCGTCGAGGTGGGCGTCAAGCAGGCCGAGGGCGCGCTCACCGAGGTGGCGAAGCAGTTCAAGACGGCCGAGCCCCCGCCCGGCGCCCGGGCGCCTGCGCCCGCTCCCACGCCCGTGAACCCGGCGCCGCCCACCGTGGAAACGGCCGCGCCCCCGCCTCCGGCACCGAAGCGGCCGACGAAGAAGTCCGTCGGGCGAGGGCCGAAGAAGCCACCGACGGCGCGGCCCGCGGGACCGAAGGCGAAGAAGCCGCTGGGCAAGGCGCCTACGCCGCCGGTCGACGAGCACGAATAGCGCCCGGGCGCTGCGCCCCGGCCCTGCCCGCGCGGCCCCGGGGCCGACGCCTCGGTCAGCGCGCGCTCCTTCGACGCAGTCACAGCTTCGGCCGCGTTTCGTTCTTCCTCTTGAACTGCCCCATTCGGGCATTTCACGGCGCGCCCCGAAGGCCCGACACTGCCGGTCGAATGCACCCTCTGTGGCGCGCGGTGACGCAGGCGGCGCCCTGGCTCGACCAGGCCGTCGACGCGCGCGTGCCGCTCGACCTCGCGCACGACGACGAGCTCGCGCTGGCGCTGCGGCTCGCCGCGCGCTTCGCCCAGCACCACCCCCGTGCGCCGGCCGCCGCCGAGGTGCGCGCCGCCATCGCCGACGCGCAGCGTTTCCTGTCGACGCCGCCGAAAGACCTGCCGTCGATTCGCCACCCGATGCTCCCCGGCACGCCCGGCGTCGACGCGCTGACCCGGGCGATTCGAGAGGTCGGCGCCCACCGCCACCGGCTGCCGGGGGCCTCGAGGCGGGCCGCGCGCCACGTCGTCGCCCTCGTCTTCAGGCTCGAGAGCCAGCGGCCCCGCGCCCACGCGCTCGCCCACGCCTTCCTCGGCGACGCCAGGGCCCTCGAGCTGCGCCGGCGCTTCTGGAGCGCGTTCCCCGAGCTGGTGATCGGGGCCTTCGACGTGCGGTACCGGGCGCGCTGGCCCCGGGCGAGCGCGCGCTGCGGCCTGTGGGTGGTGGAGCTCTCGCACGAGCGCTTCGCCACCTTCCGCCATGGCCGCCGCCAGCGCCGCGTCGACGTGGGTGACCTCGACTCGGCCCTCGCGGTGCTGCCCGCGCACCTCTTCCGGGCCGGGGTGTCGGGGGTGCTTCAGGCCCGTCGCACGGCCGACCCGCTCCGAAAGGACAGGAGCCCACCCTTTTGACTGCGCGGCCCGGGGTCGATCCTCTGGTACCGTCTTCTTCCCGATGGCGACGAAGCAGAGGCCCGGCGCCGATGACGGCGACGCCGGAGTCGCGACAGAGACGAAGAAGAAGGAGTCGTTGAAGAAGCCGCCGCTGTACCGGGTGGTGTTCCACAACGACAACTACACGACGATGGAGTTCGTCGTGTTCGTGCTGCGCTCGGTGTTCCACAAGTCCGAGTCCGACGCGGTCACCATCATGCTGCACATTCACCAGACCGGCGTGGGCGTCGCCGGCGTGTACACGCGCGAGGTCGCCGAGACGAAGGTCGAGAAGACCCACGCACTGGCGAAGGAACACGAGTACCCCCTGAAGCTCTCGCTGGAACCCGAGGACCCCTGAAGATGGCTTCTCCCATCATCGCCAAGGAACTGCAGGCCTCCATCCGCTTCGCGCTCGCCGAGGCGAAGCGGCTGCGGCACGAGTACCTCACCCTCGAGCACCTGCTGCTCGGCCTCATGCGAGACCCGCGCACCCTCGAGGTGCTCAAGGCCTGCGGCGCGAGGCCCGAGCGCATCAAGCAGCGCCTCGAGAAGTTCGTCGAAGAGACCGTCGAGCGCCTGCCCGAGGGCGCCGAGGCCGAGCCCCAGCAGACGATGTCGGTCGAGCGCGTGCTGCAGCGCGCCGCCTACCACGCGCTGTCCGCCGAGCAGAAGGTGATGGACTCGGCCGACGTGCTGGTGGCGCTCTTCCGCGAGGTCGACAGCCAGGCGCTGTTCTTCATCAAGGAAGAGGGCGTCACCCGGTACGACCTGCTCAACTACATCTCGCACGGCATCAAGAAGGACGGCGAGGGCGCCAGCGCGGGCGGCGAGGAGCGCGAGGCCCCGGCCACCGGCGGCGACGACGACGACGCGCCCGGCCCGGCAAAGAACCCGCTCGAGGCCTACTGCACCGACCTCAACGCCGAGGCGAAGGCCGGCCGCATCGACCCGCTCATCGGCCGCGCCCTCGAGCTCGAGCGCACCATTCAGGTGCTCTGCCGGCGCCGCAAGAACAACCCCCTCTACGTCGGTGACGCCGGCGTCGGGAAGACGGCCATCGCCGAGGGCCTCGCCCTGGCCATCTTCGAGCGCAAGGTGCCCGAGGCGCTCGCCTCGGCGCGGGTCTTCTCGCTCGACATGGGCGCGCTGCTCGCCGGCACCAAGTTCCGCGGCCAGTTCGAGGAGCGGCTCAAGGCGGTGCTCAAGGCGCTGGGCCAGCAGGAAGACTCGGTGCTCTTCATCGACGAGATTCACACCATCGTCGGCGCCGGCGCCACCAGCGGCGGCTCGATGGACGCGTCGAACCTGCTCAAGCCCGCGCTCGCCTCGGGCCGGTTGCGCTGCATCGGCTCGACGACGTACCAGGAGTACAAGGCGAGCTTCGAGCGCGACCGCGCGCTGTCGCGGCGCTTCCAGAAGATCGACATCGGTGAGCCCTCGGTCGAAGACACCATCAAGATCCTCGAGGGCCTCAAGAGCCGCTACGAGGAGCACCACAAGGTGGCCTACGAGCCCGACGCGCTGCGCGTGGCCGCCGAGCTGTCGGCCAAGTACGTCAACGAGAAGTTCCTGCCCGACAAGGCCATCGACGTCATCGACGAGGCCGGCGCCATCGACCGGCTGCGCACGCCACGCACCGGCAAGGTGACGGTGTCCGACGTCGAGGCGGTGGTGGCGAAGATGGCGCGCATTCCGCCCAAGACGGTGGCCGTCGACGAGCGGCAGGCGCTGGCGAACCTCGAGCGTGACCTGAAGGCGGCCATCTTCGGCCAGGACCGGGCCATCGAAGAGCTGTCGTCGGCCATCAAGCTGTCGCGCTCGGGCCTGCGCGCGCCCGAGAAGCCGGTCGGCTCGTTCCTCTTCGCCGGCCCGACCGGCGTCGGGAAGACCGAGCTGGCCAAGCAGCTGGCGCGGGTGCTGGGCGTCGAGTTCCTGCGCTTCGACATGTCGGAGTACGGCGAGCGGCACACCGTCTCGCGGCTCATCGGCGCGCCCCCGGGCTACGTCGGGTTTGACCAGGGCGGCCTGCTGACCGACGCCGTGCGCAAGCAGCCCCACGCGGTGGTACTGCTGGATGAGATTGAGAAGGCGCACCCCGAGCTCTTCAACATCCTGCTGCAGGTGATGGACCACGCCACGCTGACGGACAACAACGGGCGCAAGGCCGACTTTCGCAACGTCATCGTCATCATGACGACGAACGCGGGCGCGCGAGAGATGAAGACGAAGTCGGTTGGCTTCGGCGAACGGCCGATGGTGGACCCGTCGCGCGCGAAGGAGGCCCTGGAGCGCGCCTTCTCGCCCGAGTTCCGCAACCGCCTCGACGCCGTCGTGCCCTTCGGCGGCCTGACGAAGGACATCATCCTCCGCGTGGTGGACAAGGAGGTGAAGGCGCTGGGCGAGCTGCTGGCCGAGAAGAAGGTGAAGGTGGCCCTGACGCCGGCGGCCCGCGAGTGGATGGCCGAGAAGGGGTACGACCCCGAGTTCGGCGCCCGGCCGATGGCGCGGCTGGTCGACCAGGCTCTCAAGCGGCAGCTCGCCGAGGCGCTCCTCTTCGGGGCGCTCAAGAACGGCGGCACCGCGCACTTCGACGTGAAGCCCGACGGCTCGGGCATCGTGCCGACGTTCGCGACCGCCGAGGCGTGACCCGGGGCGCCGTGGGCGTCTCCGACGGTGACGCCGTGACGGGTGAGGCAGGCGCGACCCGGTGCCAGCCAGTCGAGCGGCGCTCCACGCGACGGGCGTGAGCGTGCGGAGAGAGTCTTTTCGCGACGCGTCGAACCGGGCAGACTGGGCTTCATGTCGGGGGGCGCACTCGAGGTGAAGGGCTTTGCGTGGCTGAACCTGCTCGGCTTCGTGCGCGAGCAGTTCGGCGCGGCGGGCGTGGCCGAGCTTCGGGGCGCGTTCGGGTCGTTCGACGCCCTCTTCGACGAGGCGACGGTGCTGCCGGTGGCGTGGGTGCCGGGCGAGCTGCACTGCGGCGCCGTCAGCTGGCTGGTGCAACGCCACTTCGGAGGCTCAGCGGCGGGCGCCCAGGAGCTCGGCACGCAGCTGTCGGCGCGCAACGTCTCGAGCACCTACCGCTCGCTCACCCGCCTCGAGGACCTGCGCACCGCGCTCCACTCGACACAGCGCGCCTTCGGCCAGTTCTACTCGCGCGGCGTGATGGCGTTCACCGTGAAGGACGACCTGCTCGAGGCGCGCCTCACCGACTTCCCGGCGGCCAGCCTGGTGATGGGGCACTCGCTCGGCGCCGGGCTGGTGACGTTCCTCCGCGCGGGGAAGCTCGCCGCGACGCTGCTTCGCGTCGACGTCGGGCCGGACAGCATCTCGTACGACGTGAAGCTGCGGTGACGGCCGCACCCCGGCGCCGCGGCCTCGCCGGCCGAACGGAGCGCCCGGGCGCAGTGCCCCGCTGCCCCCTGAGGCGGGCGCCCGGAACGACGTGCGCCCCGGCGGCACCGCGAACGACGCGGGCGCGTCAGGCCCCCCCCCCCCGGAGCGAGCGCCCGGCGCCGCTCCAGCCCCTTCGCGCAGGCGACGAGGGCGCACAGCAGCGGCAAGGGCTGAGCACCGGGAGTAACCCGAGCCCCGTCGGTACCGCGGACGACGCGGGCGCGGCAGACGCTCCCGAGGCAGCGCGGGCTTCATCTCTTCTGGCGGAGCCGCGCCACGTCCGCGGGCCCGGCTGACCGGCCGGCAACTCGTGACTCGACGGGCGCGCGGCGTCAGCGAGAGACAGCCGTTCCGCCGGTCATCATCGCCTGCATGGTGGGTTGGAAGAAGTGGTAGGGGTGAACAAGCTCGGGCCGGCTCACCGCTTCGAGGCGCTCCACCACCGTGGCGGGGAGCGGCGACTCGAGCGCCGTCAGGTTGGCCTCGAGCTGCGGCAGGGTCGAGGCGCCGACGATGGTCGAGGTGACGCCGGGCCGGGTGGCGACCCACTGCAGCGCCACCTGGGCGGGGGCGCGGCCGAGCTCGGTCGCGGCCGCGACCAGCGCGTCTACGATGGTCCAGGTGCGCTCGGTGAAGAGCTTCTCGAAGACGGGGTTGCCGCTGTCCTGCAGCTTCGAGAGCCGCCCATCGCCCGCCGTCTTGAGGCCCTTGCGCTGGTACTTCCCGGTGAGCAGGCCGCTCGCCAGCGGGCTCCAGCTCGTCAGCCCCACGCCCAGCTCATGCGCCGCCGGCAGGTGCTCCCGCTCGAGGTTGCGCTCGACGAGCGAGTACTCGAGCTGCAGCGCGGCGACGCGCTCCCAGCCGCGCCACTCGGCCAGCGTCTGCGCCCGCGCCAGGTACCAGGCCGGCACGTCCGACAGGCCGACGGCGCGCACTTTTCCGGCGCGCACCACGTCGTCGAGCGTCGACAGCACCTCTTCGAGGGGCGTCAGCCCGTCCCACGCGTGCACCCAGTACAAGTCGACGTAGTCGGTCTGCAGGCGCTTCAGGCTGCCGTCGAGGGCACGGTAGAGGTTCTTGCGCCCATTGCCGCCCGCGTTCGGGTCTCCCGGCGAGGCGTTGAAGGTGTACTTGGTGGCGAGCACGGCGCGGTCGCGCGTGCCCCTCGCGGCGAAGTACTCGCCGAGGAGCCGCTCGCTGGTGCCGCCGGTGTAGCCGTCGGCGGTGTCGACGAAGTTGCCGCCCGCCTCGAAGAAGCGGTCGAGCATCGCGAAGGTCGTCTCCTTCGGCGCGCCCCAGCCCCACTCGGTGCCGAAGGTCATCGTCCCCAGGCACAGCGGGCTGACGCGCAGCCCGGAGCGGCCGAGGAGGCGGTAGCGAGAGAGCGAGGCGAGGTGGGTCGTCATGGTGGCTCCGGAGCGGGGACGGACAGGGCGGACTTCATGGCGGCCGCGGTGACGCTTTGGAATGGGTGGAAGCTGCATGCATCGTGAAGCGAGACTTCACACATGCCAACGCCTCCCCTGCACCTGCTCCCTCCCTTCCTCGCGGTGGCCGAGCACCGAAGCTTCACCCGCGCCGCCTCGTCGCTGGGCCTCTCGACGTCGGCGGTGAGCCAGGCCGTGCGGGCGCTCGAGGCCCACGTCGGCGTGCCGCTGCTGCTGCGCACGACGCGCAGCGTGTCGGTCACCGAGGCCGGCCAACGGCTGGTGACGGTGGCGGCGCCGGCGCTGCGCACCGCGACCGAGGCGCTCTCGTCGGCCTCGGCCGCGCCCGGCGAGCTGCTCGGCCAGCTGCGGCTCAACGTGCCCGCCATCGCGGTGGAGACGGTGGTGGGGCCGTTGGTGACGGCCTTCCTGGCCCGCCACCCGCGCGTGAAGGTGGGCGTGTGGGTAGAGGACCGCCTCGTCGACATCGTGGCCGAGCGCTTCGATGCCGGCGTCCGCCTCTCCGAGGCGATGGAGCAGGACATGGTGAGCGTGCGCCTCACGGAGCCCTTCCGCTTCGTCGTGGTGGGAAGCCCTGCCTACCTCGCGGCGCGGGGCCGGCCCTCGCACCCTCGCCAGCTGGCGGCCCACACCCTCATCGGCTACCGCAGCCCGACGACAGGGGCGCCGTACCGGTGGGAGCTCGAGCGCGGCGCCCGACAATACGAGGTGCCCGTCGACGGCCCGGTGTGGACGAACCACGACGCGGTGTTGCTCGAGCTGGCCGCGCGAGGCGTGGGGCTCGCCTACGTCGCCGAGACCTCGGCGCAGCGCCTCTTCGCCCGGGGAGCGCTCGAGGTGGTGCTCGACGCCTGGGCGCCGTGGGTGCCCGGGGCGTTCCTCTACTTCCCCTCGCGCACCCAGGCCTCACCGACGCTGAAGGCCTTCCTCACGTGCGCACGAGACGCGCTCGAAGCCCGCCGCCGGGCAAGCGTTGCCCCGGCGCAGCGCGGCGCGCTGCCAGGCTGGAAGCCGCGCCCGAGGAACGGCGCCTGAGGACGTCACGCGGCGCTCCGGCCTCACCGCCCGCTGCCGCGCAGGGTGAAGGTGTCGCTCAGGTCAGGCAGGGTGTTCGAGTTGGTGTCGAGCCACTCGTAGACGTACCAGCTGTCGGGGTAGCTCTGGCGGTTGGGGAGCATGACGTTGGCCCAGTACCAGGCGCCCGTCTGGGTCCCGAAGCCGCCGGAGCACAGCCCGTAGCTGAGCAGCACCAGCGTGCCGCTCGCCGGGTCGGTCACCAGGTGCACGAGGAAGACGTCGCGGCTGGACGAGCAGCTCGCCTGCGGGAAGGCGACGACGTTCGAGTTGTCGCTGCGGCGGCGGAAGTAGAACGTGTCGACGCCGTTGCTGGCGAAGAAGACCTTCGTCGCCTGCCGCGTGCGCTCGAGCCACTGCACCGGGCGGTTGGGGAAGGGGCCGCCGGCGGTGACGACCGTCGAGCCGCCGCCCAGCCGCAGCGCGCCGTTCGCCTGGTCGACCCACGCCGCGTTCGTCTGCGGGCCGTACTGAATGACGGTCTGCGTCGAGCAGTGGTTGCGAATGGTGCTGGCCAGCACGTTGGTGGCCGCGTCGTCGAGGGGCCGGCCGTCGTAGATGGCGAAGACGCTCCGGTTGGCGCAGAACTCGGGGAACGTCTGGTTGCGGCAGACGGTGCCGTCGCAGAACTGGTCGACGCCGCAGCGCACGTTGCAGCCGCCGCAGTTGGTGAGCGAGTTGGTGGGCGTGCAGGCGCCGGCGCAGCAGGCCGCGTTGGCGCCACAGGCGACGCCGCACGCGCCGCAGTTGGTGACGGTGTCGAGCGCGCGGCACACGCCCTGGCAGCAGGCGCCCCCGGCGCCGCAGGTGGTTCCGCAGGCGCCACAGTTGGCGACGTCGGAGCGGGAGTCGACGCAGCGGCCGTCGCAGCAGTCGCGCCCGGAGCCGCAGGGGTTCGTCGCGCTGCAGGCGGCGGTGCAGCTGCCGTTGATGCAGACGTTCCCGGCGGCGCAGTGCGAGTCCTGGGTGCAGCTCGCGCAGGAGCGGTCGCTGCGGCAGACGCCCGAGGGGCAGTCGACGCCCGTCTTGCAGCCCCGCTCGCAGGTGAAGTCGGCGCGGCAGTACTGGCCCATGGGGCAGGTGTCGGCCGCGCCGGGAAGGCAGGCCACGCAGCGGTTGCTGGCCAGGTCACAGCGGGGCGTCGCGCCGCCGCACTGCGCGTCAGAGGTGCACTGCACGCACTGCCCGCCCGGGCTGCAGACCTGGCCCGAGAGGCACGGCTGGTTCGGCGAGCAGCCGGGCACGCAGGCGTTCTGCCGGCACACCTGACCGCGCGGGCACTCGGGGTCGCTCACGCACGCGACGCAGGTGTTCGTCGCC
>JADCJJ010000152.1 GCA_020247085.1 Myxococcaceae bacterium
CTCGCGCAGCCGCTTGCCGATGGTGGCGAGCACGTCCATCGCGGCCGTCGGGTGCCGCTTGAAGAGCAGCTCGAGGTCGCCGCGGTCGAGGCGCACCGCGCGGGTCTGCTCGAGGGCCACCGCCGAGGCGCTGCGCGGGTCGCCGTCGAGCAGCGACAGCTCGCCGAAGAAGTCACCCGCCCTGGCGGTCTCGAAGACGACGCGCTGACCGACGGTGTCCTCGACGAAGATCTCGACGGCCCCCGAGGCGACGATGAAGATTGACCCGCCGGGGTCACCGCGCTGGAACACCACCTGCCCCGGCTCGAACGACACGTCGTCGAGCTGCGCCGCGAGCAGCGTCCGCTCCTCGTCGTCGAGGCGCTCGAAGAGCGGTACACTGGTGAGCAAAGCGGTGTCGGCAGGCATGCGACACCGTCACCTAGTCGGCACGGGAAACTGGAGCAACCGGGCCCGGCGAAGCGCTTGCATAAACCCGGGTCTGACCGGCCAACGCGCGCGGACGAACTCGTTGGGGAGTGGGTCGACGCAGACGCAAGGGTCGAGGCAGACTACTCGGAGGCCGCACGTGGACGTGATCGACTGGCAGGCGCTCAGAGACAACTGCGCCGGGGACGACGCCCTGGTGGGTGAAATCGTCGAGCTGTTCCGGCGGGAGGCGCCGGGGTTGTTGGCCGACGTGGAGCGGGCCGTGGGCACGAAAGAGCCGCTGGCCATCAAGCGCACGGCGCACCGCTTGAAGGGGGCGCTGGTCAGCCTCGCGGCGCCTCAGGCGTCGATGCTGGCGCGCGACCTCGAGCAGGCCGGCACCGAGAACGATCTGTCGCGCGTGGGCGCCCTGGGAGCCGCGCTCGCGCACGAGATGACGCGACTGCTGGCGGCCCTCGAGCAGAGCCCACCGTTAGCGGCGACGGGGTGAGCGGCGCGGGCTCGCCTCAGGCCGCGAACTGCCGCTCGACGAGGCGGCGGTAGAGGCCGTCCTCCTCGACGAGGCGCGCGTGCGTACCCGACTGCACGACCCGGCCTCCCTCGAGCACCACGACGCGCTGCGCGTCTCGCACGGTCGAGAGGCGGTGCGCGATGACGAGCGTGGTGCGCCCCTTCATCAGCCGCTCGAGCGCCTCGCGCACCAGGTGCTCGCTCTCGGAGTCGAGCGCGCTGGTGGCCTCATCGAGCACGAGGAGCCGCGGGTCCTTCAGCACGGCGCGGGCGATGGCGACGCGCTGCTTCTGGCCGCCGGACAGCTGAATGCCGCGCTCTCCGACGAGGGTGGCGTAGCGCTCCGGGAAGGCGCTGATGAAGCCGTGGGCGTTGGCGAGCTTCGCGGCGGCCTCGACCTCGGCGTCGGTGGCGTCTGGGCGCCCGTAGCGAATGTTCTCGGCGATGCTGCACGAGAAGAGGAGCGGCTCTTGCGCGACGACGCCGATTTGCCGGCGGAGCCACTCGGGGTCGAGCGAAGCGTAGGGCACGTGGTCGAGCGACAGGCGCCCCGAGTCCGGGTCGTACAGCCGGTACAGCAGCGAGGCGATGGTCGACTTGCCGGCGCCCGAGGGGCCGACGAGCGCGACGACCTCGCCCGGCTGGAGCGAAAGCGAGAAGTCCGTCAGCACGGGCACGTCCCGCCGCGCCGGGTAGGCGAAGGTGACGTGCTCGAAGCCGATGGCGCCCTGTACCTTCGGCAGGGTGGTGCCGCCGCTCGAGGGGATGGCGGGGGCGCGGTGCAGCAGCTCGAAGACGCGCTCGGCGGCGCCGGCGGCCCGTTGCACGTCCGTCCACAGCTCCGCGAGGGCCGACAAGCCGAAGGCGAGCTGCATGGTGTACATGAGGAACTTGAGGAGCTTGCCCGCCGACAGCTCGTCGTTGGCCACCATTCGCGCGCCGTACCAGAAGACGAAGGCGCCGGCGGTGAAGGCGAAGAACGAGGCGGCGCCGAAGAAGGTCGACGAGAGGGTGATGCGGCGGAACGCGAGCGTCTGCGCGCCCGTGATGGCCGCGCCGTAGCGGGCGACCTCCTGGCGTTCGGCGGCGAACGAGCGGACGGTGCGAATGCCCGCCAGCGACTCGACGGCCACCTCGCTCGCCTTCGCCAGCGCGTCCTGGCTCTCCTTCGCCAGCTTGCGCACCTTGCGGCCGTAGAACACCGCGCCGAGGGCCACCGGCGGCACCACCGCGAGCATGGTGAGCGTCAGCTTCGACGACGTGAGCAGCAGCATCGTCACCGCGCCGAGGGCCTGCACGGTGTTGCGCAGCACCATCGAGATGTTCGCCGTCACCGTCGTCTGCAGCAGCGACGCGTCGGACGACAACCGTGACGACAGCTCGCCGGTCTTCTGACCGTCGAAGAAGCCCACCTCCTGGCGCATCAGCGACTCGTAGAGCGCCACGCGCAGCCGGCTGACGATGCGCTCGCCGGCACGGCTGAAGATGTAGAAGCGCAGGGCCGAGGCGAGGGCGGTGACGAGGAAGATGCCGACGAGCGTCAGCGCCAGGGCGTCGACGCGCGCGAGGTCGACCTTCCCCGTCTTGACGTTGAGCGCCTCGTCGAGCAGCGAGCCGGCGGCCGAGGGGAAGGCGAGGTTGCCGCTGGACCCGACGATGAGAAACAGCGCCGCCAGGGCGAGCGGACCGCGCTCGGGCCAGGCGAGCGAATACAGGCGCTTCAGCGTCACCTGCGGCTTGACCTTGATCTTCGTCTCGTCTCGTCCCGGCACGGCGGCTCCGTCTCCGTCATAACCTCACGCCGGGACTTTCCGCACACCTCTTTACCTTTCTTTACCGTGCCCGCGCGGGGGTGCTTGGAGGTGCCTTGGGGTGGGCTAAGTTCCCCAGCCGCATGCAGACGCAAGAAGACGCGCTCGTGGGGCGAATCGCCCTGCACTACAAACTCATCAGCCCGGAGCAGCTGTCGGCGGCGTCACAGCGGCAGAGCACCGACCGCCGCCCGCTGAGCGCGCTGCTGGTCGACCTGAAGTTCATCAGCACGGCGCAGGCGAAGTGGCTCGACCACGCGCGGCAGCAGTTCTTCTCGAAGAACCCGGGCAGCACCGGGGCGACCCCGGCGCCGGCGCAGCCCGCCGAAGTGCGCGCGCCAGAGCCGGCCCCGCCGGCCCCCGCTCCCCCGGTTCCCAGGCCCGTCACGGTCGCGCCGGTCAACCGCGAGGGGCTGCCCTCGCTGCAGCAGATTCTCACCCGGGCCTTCGAGGCAAAAGCGAGCGACGTGCACATCCACGCCAGGGCGCCGCTGCAGATGCGCGTCAACGGGGTGCTCAAGGAGTTGAAGACCGGCGCGCTCGAGCCGGCGATGGTCGAGGCCATTCTGAAGGACGCGTTGAGCGCCGAGCAGCGCGCGCTCCTCGACGAGCACTGGGACCTCGATCTGGCCCTCGCGCTGCCAGGCGTCGGGCGCTTCCGCGCGAGCTTCTACAAGCAGCAGCGCGGTTGGGACGCGGTGTTCCGCACCATTCCGCCCACGCCGCCCACGCTCGAGCAGCTCGGGTTGCCGCAAACGCTGGCGAAGCTGACCGACTTCCACCAGGGGCTCCTGCTCATCACCGGCCCCGCCGGCTGCGGCAAGTCGTCCACGATGGCGGCGCTCCTGAGCATGCTCAACGCCTCGCGCCAGGACCACATCATCACCGTCGAGGACCCCATCGAGTACGTGCACGCGCCGCAGGGGTGCGTGGTCAACCAGCGCCAGGCGAACAAGCACACGCGCAGCTTCGCCAACGCGCTGCGGGCCGCGCTGCGCGAAGACCCCGACATCATCATGATCGGCGAGCTGCGCGACCTCGAGACGATTCAGCTCGCCATCTCGGCCGCCGAGACGGGCCACCTGGTGATGGGCACGCTGCACACGAACAACGCGATCCGAACCATCAACCGCATCCTCGACGTGTTCCCGCCGAAGCAGCAGTCGCAGATCCGCGCGATGGTGTCCGAGTCGCTGCGCGCCATCGTCTCCCAGCGGCTGGTGCTGTCGGCCGACGGGAACCGCCGCATCCCCGTGCTCGAGGTGCTGTACGTGAAGCCGTCGATCTCGAACCTCATCCGCGAAGAGAAGACCTTCCAGATCCGCAGCGTGATGCAGACCGGGCGCAGCGAGGGCATGTGCCTGCTCGACGACTCGCTCGCCGAGCTCGTCAAGAGCGGTCAGATCACCAAAGCCGAGGCGCGGCGCCACGCCGAAGACCCCAAGCGGTTCGCCTGAGCGACTCCCATGGCCAAACTCGACGCGCTCTTCAAGCACCTCAAGGCCCAGGGCGGCAGCGACC
>JADCJJ010000153.1 GCA_020247085.1 Myxococcaceae bacterium
CCTTCCGGAAGAGGGCGATGGCGATGAAGTGTGGCATCTGCCAGACGAAGAGAATCGCGAACAGCACCAGGCCTGGTCCCTCGATGCGTCCCGTCGCCGCCGTCCACCCCATCAACGGCGGCAGCGCTCCGGGTACGGCGCCGACCACCATCGCCCAGTGCGTGCGCGACTTCATCGGCGTGTAGACGAGGACGTAGCTCGTCAGCGCCAGCAGGCCGAGGGCCCCCGTCAGCGCATTCACCCCGACGAACAGCACCGGCACCGAGACCAGCGCCAGCGCCGACGCGAACCCGAGCGCCACCACCGGCTCCAGGCGGGCCTGCGGCAGCGGCCGCACCGCCGTGCGCGCCATGAAGCGGTCGGAGTCCCGCTCGAGGTAGCAGTTGAACGCGTTCGCCGCGCCGACGGTGCCCGCCGTGCCCAGCAGTGCCACCAGCCAACTCCACCAGGTCAGCGGCGCGCCAGACAGCCACATGCCACCAGCGGTGGTGAACAGCACCAGGCCCGACAGCCTCGGCTTGGTGAGCGACGCGAGGTCTCTCACGAGCGCCGCAGCCGTGCGCTCAGAGGCCCTCGACGTCACCGCCTCGTTCGACGACACCGCCATTGCGCTCCTCGTCACGCGACGCTGGTTCGAATACCAACGGCCGGTGCCGCAAACAACCCAGCCGGCGCGGTGGCCGTCGACGCGCTGATGGGAGCGGTTACTGGGCCGCGAGGCCCTTCATGTCGGCGGCGCACTCCCCCTTGGGGTCGAGCTTCAGGAACTCGGTCGCCACCGCCTTGACGCGGTCCTTGTCATTGGGCTGGCCCTCTTTGGCGAGGAACCGGGCATAGTGACAGTAGGCCGGCGCGTACTCCTTGCTGGCGTTGAGCGCCTTCTCGTAGGCCGACCGCGCCTTGTCCTTCAGCCCGGCCGACTCCTGCGTGTAGCCAAGCTCGTCGTAGCTGACAGCCGCGAGCGAGGGGTCCGCGTAGTAGTCGGCGGCGGCCTTCTCGAACAGCTCGGCGGACCGCTTGAGGTCTTTCTTCTCGTCCCGGTAAATGCGGGCGAGCATGAAGCGCGCTTCGCCGTTGCGCGTCTTCTGGTCCTCGGTCGCCTTCTCCAGGGTCAGCCGGGCCTCTTCCCACTTCTTCTGGCGCGCCTGCGCCGTGCCCAGCATGGTGAGGAGCTTCGGGCTGCCGGGCACCAGGGTGAGCGCCTTCGTGAGCGCCTCTTCGGCCTGGGGCTCGCCGCCCTCCTTCTTCAACAGAACGCGCGCCAGCTCGACGTGGAACTGCGCCGTGGTGGAGCTGGCCTCGATGGCCTTGCGCACCTCCACCGCCGCGTCGTCGAGCTTCTCCGTCCAGAACAGCCGGCGCCCCTTCAAGATGAACAGCTCGGGGTTGGTTCGGTCGAGGCCGAACGCCTCCTTCTCGGCCGCGTCGATGTCGCGGGTGGCCTTGCTCGGGTCCGTCGAGACGCCCGTCGCCTCGCCCAGCTCCTTCGCGAACTTCTCCTCGTACTCGCCCATGTCCTTCGAGACGCGCGCGATGAGCAGCGCCCGGGCCATCTGGCCCATGGCGAGCTGCCGCGGCGAGTGCCTGGGCTCGGCCTTCTGCAGCGCGCTCAGGTACTCGGCGGCGGCCTTGTAGCGGCGCGCCGGCTCGGCGAGGTCGAGAATGGCGATGGCCGTCCCCAGCAGCGCCTCGGGGTGTGACTTCTTCGTGTAGTCGAGCGCCTTGGCGAACTGCACCGACGCATCGCCGTCGGCGCCGCGACGGAGCTGCACCGTGCCCATGGCCACCCGAACGCGCGGGTCGTCGGGCGCGATGGCGAGTGCTTTATCGAGCGTCTCCTTGGCGTGCTCGAGGTCGCCCTGGTTCATCTGCAGCACCCCCAGCGTGTTGTAGAGCAGGGCTGACTTCTTGTTCTCGGCCTCGGCTGCCTTGACCCGGTCCTCCATCAAGCGCAGCGCCTCGCTCGGCTTGCCTGAGTAGTACGCGAGGAGCGCCTCGGCGGCATATTGGTACGACAGGCCCTTCTCCTCACCTGAGCCCTGGGCCTCCTTGAGGTGCTCCTCGGCGCGGACCTTGATGGTGTCGTCGTGCTCGTGCTCCCCCCACCGCACCACGTACGCGTACGCCAGGATGCGGTGCGCCAGCAGCGAGCTGGGGTCGCGGTCGAGCGCGAGCTCGCCCTGCTCGCAGGCCTGCTTGTACGCCGCGAAGGTGTCGGTCTTGAGCAGGTCCTGCGCGCCCTGGACCTGCTTGTTCACCTCGCGCTTCTGCTTCGCCCGGTACTGCCCGATGCCGTAGTAGGCGCCGGCGCCAGCGGGCACCGCGAAGATGAGCATGAAGAAGAGCGCCTTCGCGAGGCCCCCCGAGTCCTTCTTCGAGCGCTTACGCGGTGGCAGCTCGGAGAGCTCGCTCACCTCCGAGACGGACTCCTCTGGCTCGAACGACGGCCGGCGGGACGCGGCGGCGCGCGCGGGTGCTGCGCGGCGGGGGGCGCCGGGGACCGCGGGCGCCGCGTCGGCCGGCAGCGGGTTGGGGACCGTGACGTCGGCCTCGACGAGCAGGTTCGGCGCCGAGGTGGCGGTGGCAGCAGCCGGCGGAGGCGGCGGTGGCGGCGCGACGGGCTTCGGCGCCTCGACCCCGAACTCTCGCATCACGCCGAGCGTCTCGGCGTCGGCGGGGTCGGCCTCGTAGGCCTTGAGCAACGCCTGCCGCGCCGCGTCCTTCTCGCCGCTCTTCCACTGGAGCTGCGCCGTCAGCCGCAGCGCGTCCCTGTCCGTCGGCACCACGGCCAGGGCGCCCTGCAGCTCCTCGAGGGCCTTCTTGTCCTTGCCCTGGTCGGCGTAGACGCGCGCGAGCAAGACCCTTGGGTCGGCGAGCGTCGGGTGGGCCTTCACCCCCTTCTTGCAGACCACCATGGCTTCCATGTACCGCCCCATCGCCAGGTAGGCCTCGGCGAGGGGCTTGTAGGCCTGCGAGGCCGGGTCGGTGGCGAACGCGGTCTCGAGTTTCGCGAGCTCGGCCGGGCTCAACGTCTTCGTCGGGGAAGGCATCGGGAGAGCGCGAGTTTCTGTCACCCGCTCCCCGGCCAGTCAAATGTCAAAGCGGACTCGCGCCGCGCGCTCACCTCGCCGCATGCGCCAGCGACCGGCCGACTGTGCGCTTGACACCCAGAAACGCGTCACATAGTCAGGCCCCGCTGCGGCGCCGTCAGGGAAGGGTCTCTTGGGGGTGTAGCTCAGTTGGGAGAGCGTCGCGTTCGCAATGCGAAGGTCAGCGGTTCGATCCCGCTCACCTCCACAGCCGCAGCATGAAAAGCCCCGCCGGTCTCCACCTCGGAGCCGCGCGGGGTTTTTCATGTCCGCTGACGGGTGAACCCGCCGGCGTCGACGCGCGAAACCTCGGCCCGGTGCCGGTGAGCCCTCGCGAGCCGCGGGGGCCGCTCGCGCCAGGCCCTCGTCAGCGCCGCGCTACTCGGCTGCCGACACCGCCGCTTCTGAGTCGAGTGCCGCCGTCGACGCCCCCGCCGGCGCGTTGCTGGAAACCGGCGCACTGCTGGTCGCGCCCGTGACGACGTCCGAGCTGGGCGTGGCCGTGACAGCGCCCGGGAGCACCTTCGCCAGTGGCGTCGAGTTCTCGAGCGTGGCGTCGGCCTTCGGCTTCTTCGCGCCGGCGCCCGAGCGGCAGGTGCGGCACCACGGCTGGTTTCGAATGGCCCCGTCGGCCATCTTGCGAAGGCCGAACATCGCCAGCGGCTTCATCTGGCGGCACTTGAGGCACATCATGGTGATGAGCACCTCGTTCCCTTCAGCGTCGAACACCACCGACTTACGGCGCTTGCGCGGCTCCCGGGGGGCCGACGGGTCCTTCGCTGGACCGCGGGCGTCGGCCTTCTTCGGCTCCGCCGGCGTCAGCATGGGGGTCACCTTGTAGAGCACCGCACCCTCCTCGCGTCGTGAAGTGCAGATCGTATCACGGCCGGGGGGCGAACGGATCAGCGCTCTCACCCCGGTGCCCTCGGAGCCCGTCGACCTCGCGCGAGGGCGGGCGCCCGGGTCAGGGGTTCGAGTGGCTCTCGCTGGCCTCGCAGGGCTTGCCGTCGTCGACGAACTGCACGCGGCCGGCCTCGGGGGCCGCGAAGGGCTCCCGGTTCTTCACCCAGAAGTCGACCAGCTCGTCCCGCAGGTTCGTCGAGCGCGTCTCGCCGAGGTCGACCTGCCGGGGGTCGATGGTGGCCAGCACCGGGCCTAGCCCGTCGCCGCCTCGGGCGAGGAAGTCGGGCATCACCACGCGGTAGCGCACGTTGGGGTCGACGCCGTGTCCGCCCGGCAGGTGCACCGACCTGAGCCGGTTGGGCCCCGGGCAGCGGTCGAGCCGCACCTCGAGGCCCGACACCTGAAAGACGCCCTTCTTGGCCGCGTAGGCCGCCCGCACCAGGCTGACCAGCTGGTCACCGGTGACGTCGAGGGTGGCCACCTGGTTGTCGAAGGGCAGCACCTCGTAGACCGAGCCGTACTTCAGCGGCCCCTGGTCGAGGTCCGCGCGCAGTCCGCCGGGGTTGAGCAGCGCCACGTCAGCCCGGAGCATGGTGCGCAGCGAGTCCGCCAGGAAGCTGCCAAGCGCGCTCTCGTGCTCGTAGTTCCGGCCCAGCGCGCGGGGCACCGCGAGGCCCAGGGCCCTGCCCTGCAGCGCGGCGACCCGCGCCTCTCCCGGCCACAGCAGCTCGGCGATGGCCTGATCGGGCTCGACCCGCTGGCCCAACCACGTCGCCGGCACCGGCTTCACCGTGTCGCCCCGCGCCTTGAGCGCGCGCACGTCGCACGACTGCGTCGCCTCGTCGACCGTCTCGCACACCGGCACGCCCGAGCGGATGCGCGTGCGCTCGCGAATGAGCTTGCGCGTCTGCGGGTCGATGGCCAGGTCGATGACGCCGAACGCGCGCCCGAGCGCGAAGCTCTCGATGACGGGTGTGCCGTTGACGAAATGGCCGATCTGCGCGTGCGTGTGCCCGGCGACGACCGCGTCGAGCGTGCCGTAGGGGAAGCCCTTCATCATATCGAACACCTCGCCGGTCTCGGTGTCGCAGGTGTGCAGGTCGACCGGGTCCTTCGTCTCGCCGCAGCGGCCGCCGGCGTGCACCACGGCGATGACGACGTCGGCGCCGCGCGCGCGCAGGCCCTTCGCGGCCGTCAGCGCCTCGGGGCCGAGCGGAGCGAAGCGCAGGCTGGCCACGTTGATGGGCAGCGTCGTGGTCGGCGTCTGCGGCGTCGTGAGCCCGAGGATGCCGACCTTGATGCCCTTGCGCTCGATGATGACGGTGCCGTCGCCGGGCAGCCACGACGGCCGCAGGCGGGAGTTCGACTCGTAGATGTTCGTCGACAGCAGGGGGAACTTCGCCTGCGCGATGCGGGCCTTCAGCGCGCCGAAGGGGTCCATGCCCGGCTGGCTCGCGTGCGTCGGCGCGCCCACCGGGCCGTAGTCGAACTCGTGGTTGCCGATGGCGGCGGCGTCGTAGCCGAGGGCGTTGAATGTCTCGATGACGATGCTGCCCTCGGTGAGGTTCGACATCAGCGTGCCCTGGAACAGGTCGCCGCCGTCGACGAGCACCACCCCGCCCGGGTTGTCGGCGCGCAGCAGCTTCAGGTAGCCCGCGAACGCGGCGGCGCCACCGAAGCGTACCGCCCCCTGGGGAAACCGCTCCTCCTGCGGCATCACCCAGCCATGCACGTCGTTGGTGCCGACGATGGTGAGGCGAACGGCGCCGTCGGTGTCCGGGCGAAGGGCATCCTGGCCGGTGCGGCACGAGGCCACCGACGAGGCGATGACGGCGAAGAGCAGCCTGGCAAGCCGCCCTCGGGCGGCGGCGCGAGGACGCGACAGAACTTCGGTGGGGACGGCGGCGGGGGCGAACGAGCTCATGGTTCGAGGCGCGACAGCGTACGAGACGAACGGCCCCGTGCGAAGCGCCGCAACCAGGCGAGGAAGGCGAGGGCCATCAGGCTCGCCGAGGCCGGCGCGCCGGAGCAGCACCCCATCGGGGGCTCGACGATGGGCGGGCCTCCACCCGCACCGCCGCCTGGTCCGCCTCCGGTGCCGCCGTCGCCCGAAAGCAGCCCGGCCACCGCGGCGAGCGCCTCGAAGGGCACCAGCCGCACCGCGGCGCCGCCGTCGGGCAGCGCCTCTCCGAAGGCGACGACGCCGAGCGGGAAGCCCGAGTCGGGGCTCGCTCCCCCGTCGCGGTTCTGTCCGAAGGGGGCCCTCGTCACGTCGACGAAGGCGCCGGCCGTCAACGGCTCGCCGCCGTCGGGCAGCGCGACCTCGAAGTCCACCAGGCGCTCGAGCCGGCCGCCCTCGTAGGCGAACAGCCGGAAGCGGTCGAGCGCCGGGACGGCACCCAGCACCGCGAGGCCGCCGTCCAAAAGGGGGAAGGCCGCCAGGCCAGACACCGCCGCGTCCCCGCTCCCGGCGTCGAGGGCGCGAAGGCCTCCATCGCCGACGACGTCGACCGCGACGAGCCCTGCGACCGTCGAGACCAGCACCTGCCCGAAGGCGGGTGCGGCCACCAGGCCCAGGCTCGCCGCCGGCAGGCGCAGTTCGGCGCCGACGGTGGCTGCGGGCTGGCCTCCATCGCCCAAGTGGAGCCGCGCCCGGTGCAGGCGGTCGCTCCCGGACTCGAAGAAGACCCACGATCCGGCGTCACCGAAGTCTCCCAGCGCTACGCCCCTGGCCGCCGCCACGCTCAAGGGGGCGGCCAGCGCCACGAGGCCGCCGTCACCGCCGGGCACAAGCAGCATGAGGAGCCCGCCGTCGGGCGACTGCGACGACGCCACGATGACGCCGCCCGGGAAGGGGCCAAACGGCCGCGCGGTGGCGTCGACGCCGAAGAAGCCGCCCCGAGGCGCCGGCACGCTGGCCGTGACGCCCCCGTCGGTCGAAAAGACGGCCAGGCGGGTGAAGGCCCCCAGCGTCAGGGCGGCCGGCGGCCAGAGCGCGACGTCGGCCGTGAGCGCGGGCTCTCGCCCCGTCGTCGTCGCCGGGCTCACGAAGGGCAGCCGGGTCGGAGGTGGCGGAGGCGGCGGTGGGGGCGGGGCGTCGACGAACGGCGGGACGTCGACGGGCAGCGTGGGCCCCAGCTGGCTGGCCAGCGCGTCCCACGGCGCGAGCTTGTAGTTGGCGCCCGCCGACGTCGCGCTGTCGACGACGACGATCACCCCCGCGGGGAAGAGGGGCCCCGCGTCGCCGTTCCCGAAGGCCCCCGGCCAGACGTCGATGAAGTCGCTCCCCCGCACCCGACGGCCACCGTCCTCGAGGGCCACGACGAACTCGCCGACGAAGGCCGCGTCGTCTTGCAGCCGGTAGATTCGGAAGAGGTCGCGGGCGGGAACGGCGGCGAGCAGCAGGGCGCCGCCGTCGCGCTGGGGGTACACCGCCAGGCCCGCCATGACGTCGAGCGGAACACCGGCGTCGACGAGGGGGCGAACCGCGGGCGTCTCGTCGCGAGGGTCGAAGGCGAGCACACCCTGGATGCCTGCCGAGACGTACACCCGGTGCAGCGACGGCGCGGCGGCGATGCCGACGACTGGCGCCGCGGTGGCGATGGGTGTGGTCGGCGTGGCGCGCAGCCCGCCGTCGAGCGGCTCGAGGAGGAAGCGCTGAAGGCCGTTCCCGGTGCTCCCCGAGAAGACGAATGCGCCGGCGTCGCCGAAGTCGGCCAGCGCGACGCTCCGCGGGCTCGACGTCGTCAGCGGCCTGGCCGCGGCGAGGTCGGTCAGCAGCCCGCCATCGCCAGAGGTGGTGAAGAGAAAGATGCGGCCCGCTGCCGGCGCCGAGGCGGCGATGACGCCGCCCCGCGTCAACTCGGGGAAGCCGCTGAAGAAGGGCTTCGCGTCGATGCCCCCCACGGCCCCGAACGAGGCGCCGAACTCGGGCACGACGCCCCCGTCGACGAGGAAGGCGAACAGCCCGTTCATGGTGTCGTCAGTGCCGAAGACGACGTCTCGCAGGTCGTCCCACCGCTGCGTCAGCAGCGCCGTGTCGCCGGCCTGGTTCGACGGGATGGGCAGCGTCTCGGCGCGGTAGGGCGCTATCGGCTGCGCCCACGCCGTGAGCCCAACGCCGACGAGCAGGACCGCGAGCACGAGACGCATCACCGCTCGATCCCCGAGAACGCACGACCGGCCCAACGTCGAGGAGGCCCTTGCCGACATCGCCCCAGAGTGTACGTCAGCCCGGCCCCGGGCATGTCAGCATCGTGCAGAGCTGGCCGCTGAAGCAGCGCCGCCCGGCGCAGTCGGGGTCGAGGCAGTCAGCCAGGCCGTCGCCATCATCATCGCGGCCGTCGTCGCACGTCGTCTCGGGGAAGAAGCAGCCCCGCACGAGGGCGCCGCCGTCTGCCGCGCCGCCGTCTGCCGCGCCGCCGTCTGCCGCGCCGCCGTCTGCCGCGCCGCCGTCTGCTGAAGGGAGTGGAGCCGGCGCCCGCCCGCAGCGTCGCTGCGGCGCGGACAGCTCGTCGCACACCAGGCCGACGCAGGCGTCGTCATCGCAATCGCTGGCGCCGTTCGAGTCGTTGTCGAGGCGGTCGTCACAGCGTGACTCGACGCAGCGGCTCCCCGCGCAGCTCGTGCCCGCGCCGCAGCTGCGCCCACAGGCGCCGCAGTTCCGCGCGTCACGCGTCAGGTCGAAGTCCTCGTCGGTTTGCCCGTCGCAGTCATCGTCGAGCTGGTTGCAGCGCTCGGGGCCCGGCATCACCGTGCCGTCGCACACGAGGCTCCCCTGTCGGCACGCGCGCCGCCCGGCGGCGCACACCCCGGGGCGCCCGGTGGCGCAGGCCGCGTCGTCTTCCGGGAACGCCTCGTCGATGCGGCCGTCGCAGGTGTCGTCGACGCCGTTGCACTGCTCGACGTCAGCGCAGAGCCCGTCGCGGAAGCAGCGGCCACCCCCGCCATGCTGGGGGCGGCACGAGTAACCTGCCGCGCAGTCCTCGGGGGTGCTGCACGAGAAGGTGCCCTTGTCGGGGTCGATGGCCGGGCAGGCCGTGACGGCCATGGCCAGGCAGGTCGCGACGAGCGCGCGGATCATGGCGTCACCTTCGCGGGCGCCGGCTGCTCCGGCGCGTCGTTGAGGAGGTCGATGATGAGGAAGACGACGGTCGCCGCCGCCGCGACACCGAGCGCGACGAGCCCGACGTTGGCGATGAGGGCGTTGCGGTTCTGCTCGAGGGCCTGGGCGCGCGTGCCCGCATACACCCCGGTCATCGCGTCGAGGCCCCCGAGGAGCCGCGCGCGCTGACCCTCGGCGAGGCCCGCGAAGGCGCCGGTGGCGGCGCCGGTGGCGAGGGTGAGGGCGCCGAAGAGCCACGTCGGCGCCGACAGCGACCGGCCGGCCGGCTCGGCCGCTCGTGGGCCGGGGCTGGAGGGCCGTACCGCCGGGTCCTCGTCGGGCTGCTGGCCGGGCATGAGCAGGAGCTTGAGGGTCTCGGTGACCGTCTGGTTCGCCTCGACGGCCACCAGCCGGGTGACGGGCAGGTACTTGTTCTTCTCGAGCTTCACCTCGTACTTGCCCGGCTTGAGGGTCAGCGTCACCGGCGGGGAGCCGACGAACTCGCCGTTCACCGACAGCTGCGCGTTGGGCACCGTCGTCTCGATGATCAGGGTCCCGCGCGCCTCACGCTCACCGCGCAACAGCCCGGGCACCGCCTGCTCGACGTCCTTCTGAAGGCGCCGCCCGGCGATGAGGATCGACCGGTTCACGTCGCACACGAGCGTGAGGGCCTTGACGTCGTGGTGCCAGAGCTTGACCAGGTAGTTCCGCTCGTCGCGAGAGAGCGCGCCGGTGACGACGCGGTGAATCGACGTTCCCGCCAGCGCGTTGGCGACGCAGGGGGTGCTCTCGCGGCACTTTCGCAGCGCCAGGTACTTGTCTGGGGGCAGCAGGGCGCGCAGCTGGTCGGGCGCCATCGCCTGAACGCCGGCCGGGGCCGCGCCGTCGACGAGCTGGCGGGTCACCTGGGCGCCGAGCCCCATCATCGCGTCCGGAGCATCGACGTCGACGATAGCGATGGGCCCGGTCGCGAGCGCCACCGCCGCCGTGAACGCTGAGACGGCTGAGAACATGAACACCACCATAGTCGGCCGACGGCGCCAGTCGAGGGCCGGCGCAGGGCGGGGGCGACGCGACGGGCGCTCCCAGGCGCGGGGCCCGACGACGCGCGGGTGGTGTCGGAGGTAGCGCCGGGCGCGGCGCCGGTCGAACATGGGCCCGTCATGACGTCAGCCGCCGGGCCCGCTCTGGAGGACGAGATCGTCCTCATCCCCTACACCGTCGAGCCGAACTACGCCGGGTGGCGGCTCGACCGGTACCTCTGCGAGAAGCTCCGCCGTGCCTCGCGCGAGCGGGTGCAGGAGATCATCGAGAACGACCTGGTCTGCGAGCGGCCGATGAAGGCCTCGAGCCTCGTCTGGCCGGGGCTGACGTTTCGCCTGCGGCGCCGCGTGCGCGCGGAGCCGACGGTGCCCGGGCCGGAGCAGCTCGGCGAGGTGTTCGCCGACGACTGGCTGCTGGTGGTGGCCAAGCCCGCGGGTCTGCCGATGCACCCCACCGCGCGCTACCACCTGGGCACGCTCGTCACCCAACTCGACGCCCGCTACGGCAAGGGCCGGGCCTCGCCCGCGCATCGGCTCGACCGCGAGACGTCGGGGTTGGTGGTGTGCGGGCGCACGCTCGAGGCGACGCAGCGCCTCGGTCGGCTCTTCCACGACGGCCTCGTCGACAAGGAGTACCTCGCCCTCGTCGAGGGCCACCCGGCCGACGACACCTTCGACGTCGACGCGCCCATCGCCGAGGGCACCGAGCTCATCCGCATCGCGGTGCGCATCGACCGGGCCGTGGGCCGCCCGGCGCAGACGCACTTCCGGGTGGTGGCGCGCTTCGAGCGCCGTGGCGAGCCCTTCTCGCTGCTGCGGGCCTTCCCCCGCACCGGGCGGCAGCACCAGATCCGCGTCCACGCCCGCGAGGCCGGGTTCCCGCTGGTGGGCGACAAGATGTACGGGCCCGACCCCGGCTACTTCGACCGCTTCTCGCGCCGGGAGCTCGAGCCCGAGGCATGGGCGCGGCTCCGCCTCGACCGGCACGCGCTCCACGCGGCGCGCCTCAGCCTGCGCCACCCGGGCACGCGCGAGGTCGTCTCGTTCGACGCTCCGCTCCCGGCAGACCTCAGGGCCTTCATGCAGAGCGAGTGACGCGCCGCGGCCGCCCCCCGCGGCCCTCAGCGAGACTTGAGCGTGGGGGCCTCGCCCGGCTGCCACAGGTAGGCGCTCGCGGCGCCGCGTTCGTCCTCGGCCCACGGGTCCTTCCCCGGGCCGTCCCAGCCGTAGGGGTCGATGACGGTGGGCCGGCCCGTCTTCGTGCCGGTGAGGCGGAGCACCTGGAAGAAGAGCGCCGGCGTCACCGCGCAGCCGCTCATGCCCGACAGGCCCAGGCGCTGGCCCGCGACGACCTTGTCGCCGGGCTTGACCGTCACCTTCGACAGGTGTGCGAAGTGGGTGATGAAGCCGGTGTTGCCCAGGGTGGGGTGCTCGACGTCGACGACGAGCTGGTCGCTGACGAACTGGTGCGTCAGCACGCAGTGAAAGTTCGGCGCCGCGCCAGCCTTGAGCACCAGCCCGTCGGCCGGCGCCAGAATCGGCGTGCCCACGGGTATCGCCCAGGCGTACCCGGCGAAGCCCTCGGCGAGGCCCAGGGCGTCGAGGCCGCAGTAGGTGAGCTCGAGCTCGCCCTCGACGAGCGGCTTGAAGTCGGACACCAGGGGCAGGTCATGGTCGAAGAGGTTCAGCGCCGGGTACTGCCCGTCGAAGGGGCGCTGCAGCACGGGGACGACGGGGTTGCGCGGCCCCGGCTGCCCCGAGCAGCGCTGCGCGCCGAGCCGGCCGTCGCGCGGCGGGAGCTTCGCCGGCTCGTCGCGCTTGCACGCCCCCGCGGCGAGCAGCACTCCGGCCAGCAGCGTCGCGCGCGCGCCCATCGGCTCGCTCAGCCTCCGCCCTTCTTCAGGCGCGTGACCAGCCCCTGCGCGACCCGGAAGGCGTTGGCGACGATGGTGAGCGTGAAGGGCACGGCGCCCGACGTCGGCATGAAGCTGCCGTCGACGACGTAGAGGTTCTTCACGGCGTGCGCCCGGCAGTCGGGGTTCAAGACGCTCGTGCGCTCGTCGCGGCCGAAGCGGCAGGTGCCTCCCTGCAGAATCGTCGTCTCGCCGGCCGTGCCCACGCGCTCGATGCGGTCCGGCGAGAGCCCGGCCAGCACCTCTTCGCCGCGCTCGACGAGGAACTTCGTCAGCGCGAGGTCGAGCGGGTGCCGCTTGACGGTGATGGCCGCCACCGGCACCCCGTACTTGTCCTTCACGTTCGAGTCGACGGTGACGCGGGTGTCGTCGTTGGCGAGGAACTCGCCGTAGATCTCGAACTCGAGGATCTTGCTGTCGCGGTACTCGCGCAGCTTGTCCTTGAGCGCCTTGCCGAAGACGCCGCGCGCGCCCTTCTGGGCCAGGCCGACGGCCGCGAAGATGGGGTTCGGGTGCGCCCACATGAAGCCCAGCGTGCCGCCCTTGCGGAAGCCGAAGCGCGCGTCGGGCATCAGGTAGAAGTCCTGGATCGACCGGTTGACGAAGGGCGCGGTGGCCTCGAGCCACGGGTGCGACGCCTTCTGCTTCGACACCCGGAAGATGGCCCGCGACTGCCCGAAGCTCGAGAAGAGCAGGTTCCTGCCGACGAGCCCGGTGTCGTTGGCGAGCCCGTTCGGGAAGCGGGCCGACCGCGAGTTGAGGAGCAGCCGCGCCGACTCGACCGCGGTGGCCGAGACGACGACCACCTTCGCCGGCTGCTCCTGCCGCACGCCGTCGGCGTCGAGGTAGACGACGCTCCGGGCGAGCCCGGTCTTCGGGTCGGTCGTCACCTCGACGGCCATGCACCGCGGCCGCAGCTCGACGTGGCCGGTGGCGAGCGCCCGGGGCACGAGGGTCGCCAGGGTCGAGCTCTTGGCGTCGTTCTCGCAGCCGTAGCTGCCGCAGAGGGTGCAATAGGCGCAGGCGCTGCGGCCCTGGTACGGCGCCGAGGCGATGCCGCGCGCGGTCGGGAACGGGTGATAGCCGAGGCCCCTCGCCGCCCGGTCGAGCTCGGCCGCGACCGGGTGCTCGGCGAGCGGGGGCATGGGGAAGTTCTTCTTCCGGGGCTCGAGGAACGGGTGCGGCACCGCGTCGCCCGACACCCCGAGCTCTTCCTCGGCGCGATCGTAGAAGGGCGCCAGGTCGTCGTAGCCGATGGGCCAGTCGGCGAGGTTCGCGCCGGGCACCGGGCCGAGCTCGCTCGCGAGCCGGAAGTCGACGGGCTTGAGCCGGTAGAAGTACCCGCTCATGTGAACGGTGCCGCCGCCGACGCAGTTCGCCGTCCACGCCTCGTTGGTGCGCGAGAACGGCTGGTCGGGGCCGGTGCGCCAGAGGTGGGGCTCGTCCCACGGGAGCGGCATGAAGAAGTTGCGCCGCGAGTTGAGGATCTCGTCGTGCGCGAAGTCTTCGCGGCGGTACCAGGGGCCCTTCTCGAGCACGACGACCTTGAAGCCGGCGCGCCCCAGCTCGAGGGCCATCGGCGAGCCCCCCGCGCCGCTGCCGATGATCACCACGTCGACCGCGTCCTTCGCCACCGTCAGCACCCCTTCCCGCCGCCGCAGCGCAGGCCGACGAGGCGCGCGGCCCCGTCGTAGCCCGCGCCCGGGTCGGCCTTGCCGGCGTTCACCAGCGAGAAGCCGACCAGCGCCCACCCGGCGCGCCCGCGGTTGCCGCCGTAGCTCGGGTCGCCGAGGAAACCCTCGAGCGTCAGCACGACGAGCATCTCGTACCAGCGGGCCTCGCCCGAGGTCTCGGGGCTGTCCTTGAAGAGGGTCAACAGCTCGTCCTGCTGCGCCGGCGTGGCCTCGGCGAAGCCGACCTTGAACAGGCGCCGGGCGCGGCGATCGAGCGCGGCGAGCCCGGGCAGGAAGTTCTTCCGCATCGTCTCGAGCTGGGGCGTCTGGAGGATCCGGTCGATGTAGACCGGCACGTCGGCGTCGAGCGCGCCCGGGTCTTCGTCGCGGGGCAGCACGCGCTCGACCGCGGCCGCCAGCGTCGCGAAGTCCTCGTTGGTGAACGTCAGGTGGGACGTCGTCAGGGCGCGCGGTGGCTCCCGCGTCGGCCGGGCTCCCGTTCCGGCGTCGGCCGGGCCCTGCTCCCTGCAGCCGCCGAGCAGCACCACGCCCCCGCCCATGAACGACAGCCGCCGGACGAAGACGCGGCGCGAGGGGGCGCCGGGCCAGGCGCCGTCGTCGCCGGGGTCGACGTCGCCCGGAGCACGAGCGGGTGAGGCGTCATCGGAGGGCAGGCGCGACATGGCCGCCAAGCAAACCCCCCGCCGCGTGCCCGCGCAACCTCTCCTCGCCCGCGCCGGTGGGTGTGGGGGACCGTTCCCCTCACCCTGTCTCGAACCCGGTCATGCGCCGGGCCCACGACTGCCGCTACAGTCGCGAGCGGCCCCGTACGGAGGAACGCTCGTCATGATCGCCAGGCTGCTCTTCATCGTCGGCTCGCTCGCCTTCGCGGGCGCCTGCTCGCCCCCCGCGGCGTCGAACCCCGCTGGGAGCGGGAAGAGCGAAACGAAGCGGTTCGACGCGGCAGGCGGCAGCCTCACCCTCGAAGCCGTCACCCTGACGGTGCCGCCGAACGCGCTGGGCGGCGTGAGCGTGTCGGTCACCTCGTCACCCAACCCGGCCGCCGCCAACTACACGGCCTTCACGCCGGTCTTCGTCTTCGAGCCCGTGGGCACCACGCTCGGAGTGCCCGCCACCGTCGAGTTCGACCTGGGCGCCGCGCAGGCGAAGGAGCCGGTGGTGTACTGGACGCGGCCCGGCACGTCGGTCTTCGAGCGGCAGCCCACCACCGTGAGCGGCGCGAAGGTGAGCGCGCGCGTCTCGCACCTCGGCTCCGGCTTCGTCGCCGAGGCGCCGAAGGGGGGCGCGGGCGACGGCGGCGTGACGGGCAGCGACGCCTTCCTGGTGCTCGACCTCGACCCGTCGGCACGGGAGCAGACCTACCTCGCCATGGCCGTCGCGCCCTCGACCGGGAACATCGGCGTCGCCTACTTCACGCCCCGGAACACCACGACGCAGTCGATCCGCACCGACGCCGGCATGGAGGGCGTGCCCGACTACGACTTGAAGTACGTCGAGGTGGTGAACGGCGTGGTGAGCGCGCCCGAGACCATTCGCTTCGTGCAGCGCCGCGTCGGCCTCGCGCTGGCCTTCGACCCCATGGGCCGCCCGGTCGTCTCGTACCTCGGCGGTGCGCAGGGCTTCGAGCCGGGCATGTCGATCTTCTGGTTCCAGAGCGACTCGGTGGTGAACCGGCGCCTTGGGCCCAACCAGTGGGTCGAGACCGTCGTCACGCGCAACGGCGCCGACGTCACGTGCGGCAACCCGGTGTCTGACACCGGCTTTCTGGTGGGCCTGTTCCCGGCGCTCGCCTTCGACTCCACCGGCAAGCTGTACCTGGCCTACCGCGACACCCACAACGGCCAGTACCCGCAGCAGGACTGGGCCGGCTCCGACGTCGAGGTCGTCGAAGACGTGCTCGGCAGCCGGCGCCTCGTCTGCGCGCAGCCGGGCGGCAACGACAAGCAGGCCTGGGGTGGGCGCATTCGGATGATCATCGGCGCGGCCGACCAGCCGGCCGTCGTCTACGACAAGGCCCTCGGCGGCGCCGACACCCGCGGCAACGACGTCGTCTTCCAGCGGCGGCAGGCCAGCGGCGCGTGGACGGCGCCGGCGCTCGTCGCCAACATCTCGGACACGATGACGGGCGCGTCGCTCGCCTGGCACCCCGACGAGGGTTGGGCCTTCGCCGTCACCGACGGCACCACCAACAAGCTGCTGTACCGGCGCAACCCCGACGTGGCCGCGGAGCCGTCGCGCTGGCAGCAGGCAGAAGAGGTGTTCGCCTCGGGTACCGGCGGCTGGTACCCATCGCTCGCGCTCGACCCGGCGTTCGCTGGTGAGCCGTCGATCGCCTACTACGTCTGCTCCCGCCGTGACCAGGTCGCCGCCAGCGCGTGCACGCAGGACCAGGATGAGCTGCGCGTCGCGCGCCGGAGCGCTGGCGTGTGGCGCGAGACGCTCATCGACCGGGGTGGGGGCTATGCGCCGCAGCTCGCCTTCCTGCCGAACGGCAAGCGCGTCATCGCCTACCGCGTGCCCGCGGCCCTCACCGCCGGCAACCAGGTCGAGCCCACGGCGGGCGCCGTGAAGCTCGCCATCGAGAGGTGAGGCCGGTGCGACGACTGCTCCCGATGGTGCTGGCGGTGTTCGGGCCCGCGTGCACGCCCGACAACGTGCTCGGCGGCAGCCTGGGCGAGGTGATCGACCTCACCGTCACCGAGGTGGTCGCCCTGCGCAACCCCGAGGCGCTGCAGCTCGTCTTCCTGCGGAACCGAGGCGTCTTCCTCGACATCGTCATCCGCGTGACGGTGTCGCTCGAGACGCGTGACGACACCGGCGCGCGCACGGCGGTCGACCTCGAGCCCGGGGCGCGCGTGCTGCTGCAGGGTGACTGGTCGCCGGGCAACCCCCGCACCACCGTCGCGCACGCCCCGGGTGGAGAGCCCACGCGGAACCTCCCGCGGGTCCGCTCCGGCGACCTGGTCATCTCCCGCGGTGGCCGGGCCGGGGCGCTGACGTCGGGCAGGTTCTCAATGCGCTTCGAAGAGACCGGCGGCGACCTCGGCTTCGGGCGAACGCTCAACAGCAACTTCGTCGCCGGCCAGACACGCGACGCCGGGTTCGGCGACCTGCCTTGACAGCCCGTTGAAGAGCGCTGACCCAGCCAGAACGTCGAGCTTCGAGCCGCGCACGGGAGAGGCCCGCAGGAAGGCGGGTCTGACTTACGAGGGCCGGTGACGCTGCCCGGCGACCGAGAGCGACCTTTTTTGGCGACAGAGCACTTTCTTCGATGGGCTGTGACGCGAGCGCCCCGAGGCGTCAAAACTCGAGGCGCACGTTGACGACGGTGCCGGCCGCCACCTCGACGCTGCGCTCGATGGGCCGGGCGCCCGACAGCTCGGCCCTGAGGCTGTGCAGGCCGGGTGCGAGGGCGAGGGTGCGGGGCGTGGTGGCGCGGGGGCCGCCGTCGACCGACACCGAGGCCGAGACCGGCTTCCCCTTGAGGGTGGCGACGAGGCGCACGCTGCCGGTGGTCGCGCCAGTGGTGCCGGCGCTGCTGACGACGCGCGGCTCGGGCGGGGCGCGCGGGGCCGGCCCGACGAAGGTGGCGTCGGTGCTGAAGAGCACCGTCTTCCCCGTGTCCTGGTCGCCCGAGTCCATCGCGTTGGCGACGCTGACGACGTCCTCCTGCGGCGCGAGGGGGACGTCGTGGCTGGCGCCGGGCTTCGCCACGTGCCGTCGAACCAGCCGCGCGCTGGGCTTACCCGGAGACAGA
>JADCJJ010000154.1 GCA_020247085.1 Myxococcaceae bacterium
CGCTCGGGGCTCGAGCGCGACGCCAGGGTCAGGTGACGGGCCCAGAGCAGGGTCACCGCGTCGCGCAGCGTGTCGCCCGCGCCCTCGGGGGTCGAGGGCCGGTCGACGACGTCGGCGAAGTCGGCGTGGGGCACCCGGCCCAGCGCCTCGCGCTGCTCCCAGGCGGCGGCGAGGGCGCGCTCGACGTCGGCCTCGAGCTGGGCGACGGTGCGCTGCTCGAGGGCCACGGGCCCGCTCGTCTCGATTCGCTCGCGCGCTCCGAGCCGCCAGTGGTTCGCCTCGAGGAACGCCCCGAGCGCGGTGGCGAAGGCGAGCTCGACGACGGCGCGGGGGGCCGGACTCTTCGGCCGGGGCTGCGCCTCGAGGATGGCGACGGCCTCGCGGGGGTCGCGCTGGAGCGCCAGCCCCGACAGCCGCGCCAGCGCCCGGGCGAGCTCCACGTCCTGCGGGGCCGGGCCGGTTCGCGCGGCCTCGAGCCGCCTGGCCGTGGCCTCGGCGGCCCGCTCCGTCTGGCCGCGTGCGAGGAGCGTGTCGATGGCTTGCCACGAGGGGAGCGCCGGCGCCTGGGCGAGCGCCAGGCTGGCGAGGAGGGAGCCGAGCATGGCGAGACCATAGCCGCGCTGCCGGTGGCGTCGTGGCGGCCGGGCATTTCGGCGGGGCCGGCGACCGCCGTAGGCTGTCGCGATGTCCTTCGCGCGGGTCGTCCTCTTCCTGGCGTGCAGCCTCTCGGCTCATGGGTTCGCGCAGTTCTCTGGCCAGTCCGTCGCGCCGCGGCGGTCGAAGCCGACCGACTTCGCCCTGCCGGCCGAGCGGCGCGGGTTGCCCAATGGCCTGGTGGTGCTGGTCAGCCCCGACGAGGGGGCCAACGAGGTCGCCGTCGAGATCTCCTTCGGGTGCGGCGCGCTGGCGCACTCGAGCGCGCGCGGTGGGCTGGCGCACCTGGCCGAGCACGCGCTCGCGTCGGGGCCGACGCCCGACACCGACTATCAGGCGATGCTCGAGGCGAACGGCGCGACGGACTTCAACGGCAGCACCACGCTCGATTCGCTCTCGTACTCGGTGGTGGTGCCTCCCGAGGCGCTCGCCCTCGCGCTGTGGGTCCACGCAGACCGGCTGGGCCGGCGCGAGACGCTCACCACGCCCGAGGCGCTGGCGCGGCACCGGCGCATCGTGCTTCAGGAGAAGCTGGCCCGCCTCGAAGACGCGCCATATGGAGCGGCGACGCGCCTGGCCTTCCGCGGCCTCTTCGCGAAGAGCCACCCGCTCCACGAGGGCGTCATCGGCACCGCCGCCACGCTCGAGGCCGTCACGGTGGACGACGTCAACGCCTTCGCGCGCGCCTGCCTGACGCCCGACAACGCGGTGCTGACGCTGGCCGGGCGCTTCACGCCGGCCGAAGCGCTGGCGGCCGTCGAGGCGACGTTGGGGCGGCTGCCTCGGGGAAGCGGAGCGCCGCCGCTGCCCAGGACGGCGAAGCTGCAGGCGGTGTCGAAGCTCGACGTGCCCGAGGACGTCGCCCGGCGCGCGCGCGTCACGCTGATGTGGCCGCTCCCTGCGCTGGGCCGCGACGAGGCCTACGCCCTGTCGCTCGGCGCGACGCTGCTGCCCATCTACACCGACGGCCTCAACGGCATGGAGGTGGCCTCGGTGTACCTGCCGAGCGGCGCCGGGGGGCTCTTCGCCCTCTCCGTCACCACGCCGCGCCCGGCCGACGCGTCGGAGCCGCGGGGCAACGCCGAGGTGGTGCTGCGGAACCTCACCTTCAACCCGCTGCCGGCCGACGTCGTCGCCATCAGCTACAAGCTGCTCGACCTGCACCTGCTCGCGCGGCTCTCGTCGATGAGCGCGCGCGCCGCGCTGCTGTCGGCGCTGCACCGCGAGGCCGGCGCCGAGGCCGAGCTGCCGCCCCTCGACCGGCACTGGCGCTACTCGCCCGAGAAGCTGCACGCCGACACGAAGGACTTCTTCAAGGGGGCGCACGTCTCGGTCGAGTCGAAGCCGACGCGCCCCCTGCCGCCGAAGGTGAGGGCGCGATGAGGGGCGTCGTCGCGCTGCTGCTGCCGCAGGCCCTGGCTGCCTGCGCCACCGCGCCCGCGCCGACGCCCGGCGCGCCCGTGGCTCCGGTGGAGCGCTGGGCGCCGACCCCGCCGCCGCCGACATCGGCGCCCGTCGAGCGGCGCGCCCCGGAGGTGACGAGCTGGACGCTGAAGAACGGCCTCACGGTGCACGTCGTCGAGCACCACCAGCGGCCGCTGGTGCGGCTGCGCCTGGTGTTCCCCTCGGGCTCGTCGAGCGACGACTCGAGCCGCGCGGGTGCCACCGGCTTCGCCGTCGCCCTGCTGGGCCTGGGGCGGGACGTGCACACGCCCTCGGGCGAGCTCGACTTCGTCGAGAAGCCGCTGCGGCGCGCGCTCGTCGAGCGCGGCGCGTATTTCCGCTCCGGCGTGGACCTCGATGGGGCCTTCGTCGGCATCGACGGGCTGTCGCGCGAGGCGCGGCCGCTGCTCGAGACGTTGGCCGACGCCGTGAAACGGCCGCGGCAGAGCGAGGCGGCGTTCGCGGGGCTGCTCGAGGCGGCCAGCGACATGGTCGACGAGCGGCAGCTCACCGACCCCGAGGTGCTCCAGCGCGCGGTGCTGCAGCGGGCCTTCGGAGACGAAGAGGCCGGGGTGCCGTTCGGGACGGCCGAGAGCCTCGCGCGCCTGTCGCTCGAGCCGGTGCTGCGGCGCCAGGAGGCGCTGTTGCACCCTGCGGGCGCGACGCTGTTGGTGCTGGGTGACGTGCGCGCGGCCGAGGTGCGGGCGCTCATCACCACGGCCTTCTCGAGCTGGAGCGGGGTCGAGGACGCGCCGGTGAAGGCGTCGCCGGTGAGCGCCAGGCCGGCGCCGCGCGCGGGCGTGACGTTCCTGCCCCGGCCGGGGGCCCGGGCGACGCTGGTATGCGCCGCGCGTCCGCTGGGCGACCTCAAGGCGTCGGACGCGGCGGTCGAGGTGCTGGCCGAGGTGCTGGGGCGCCGGCTCACGGCGAGGCTGCGCGAGCGGGAGGCGCTCACGTACCAGGTCGCGACGTCGCTCGAGTACCGGCTAGAGAACCGCGCGCTCGTCGTCTGCACCCGCTTCCAGAGCCAGGCGACGCTCGTGGGGCTGCGCCAGCTCTTCTCGGTCCTCGACAAGGCGCCGCCGCTGGGGGTCGAGGAGCTCGAGGTCGCGCGCCGGCAGGTGGTGGCGCGCACGGAGCGGCAGCTCGCGAGCCTCGATGGCCTCACGGCGCTGTGGCTCGGTCATCGGGTGCGCGGCCGCGCCTTCCAGCCGAAGGAGGCGCTGGCGGGGCTGGGCCGGGTGACGCTGCCGGAGGTGGCGGCGTCGTGGGCCGCGGTGACGTCGCAGGCCACCTTCCAGCTGGTGCTGCTCGGCGACCTGGCGCACGTCGCGCCCGCGGCGAAGGCCCTGAAGCTGGGCGCGCTGAAGACGCCGACGCTCGAGAAGGTCGAGCCGGCGGCTGAGCCGGTGGCCGAGCCGGGCGCCGACGAGTGACGCCTCACGCGCCCTCGTGGCGGCCGAGGGCCTCGTCGACGAGCGCTTGCAGGGAGAGCACCTCGAGCTTCGGTGGCGCGCCGTCGGAGCGCAGCGCCACCGTGTCGGGCGACACCACCAGCCAGCTCGTGGGCTCCCCGGTGTGCGGGCGGAAGAGCTCGAGGTCGAGCTCGAGGCGGTAGCGCGGCGCCGCGCGGCGGCACTGGAGCCACAGCGCGCGCAGCTCGTCGGCGCTGGTGGCGCTCGACGCCGAGAGCCTGACGGCCGCGAGGGAGGCGGGCAGCGCCATCACCGCCACGGCGCGGAAGAGCGAGGGCACGTCGAGGCTGATGCAGCTCAGCCCGAGGCGGCGCAGCGACGTCGTCTGCGCCAGCATGGCCGGCAGCGGGCGCAGCATCACCTCTTCGTGGAAGCTGAAGGAGACGGCCTCGAGCCGCGGCGCGACGCGGGCCCAGAGAGCGCGCGGCGGCAGCGTCGAGATGGCCTCGATGGCGCGCAGGCGGGGGCGCGGCAGGTCGAACGGCGTCGGGGTCGCCGAGAAGGCCGACGAGCACCAGATGGTGCGCGCCGCCGCCCAGGCCAGCGCCCGCATGTCGCCCCCGCCATGCCAGCGCACCACGTCGGGCAGGCCCCGGACGAAGCGCAGCACCTCGCCGCCGGGCGGGTTCCAGGCGGCCTTCATGCGGTCGAGTTGGCTCAACGAGGGCGTGCCCGTCGCGTCGAAGGTGAGGGCGATGAGCTCGCCGCGCGGGTCTCCCAGCTCGAGGAGTCGGTCGAGCAGGATGCGCGCCTGCGCCTCGTCGTCCCAACGCTCGATGAGGGTTCGCAGGAGCGTGTCGGCCTGGTCCAGGGCGGCCGCGGGCAGAGGCCTGGGCTCGGTGACGGCGGCGGGCGGTGGCGCGGGCGGCGGTGGGCGCTCGGCGGGGGGCGGCTCGAAGCGGTCGGGCAGGCCCGCGCCGAAGAAGATGACGTGGTCTCTCGAGGTGGGGTCGAACGCCACCAGGAACGGGTGGTCGGGGTTGGTGGCAGGGAAGCGGGAGTTGAGCAGGCCTGGTTCGTGGCTCGACCGGGTGTGGAGCTGCCCGCGCGCGTCGTACCAGCCGTAGTCGTAGGTCGGCATGAAGCGCGACGGGTCGTTCGAGCGGTCCCGCAGGTCGAAGACGACGCCGCGCGCCAGCTCGCCGGTCCGGAAGAGCGCGGCGATGCGCTCGACGTCGGGCCCGGGAGGCGCCGCGCGAAGGGCGGCCTCGTTCACCGGCAGGTGGAGCGCCCGCTCCCGGGCGGTGGGGCCTCTGTTCGGCACGAGGCCCCGGTCCGCGGCCCTCGCGCGCAGGGGGCGGTCGCCGCGGCGGGACCTGGTCCACGCCGCTGCGATGGCCCAGGCGTAGAGCAGCGGTACGGCGCAGCAGAAGAAGGCCACCCACCCCATCGCGGTGACAGCACACGACGGGCGCGGCCGTGACGCAATGGTGCACCTGGCGCTGAAGGCAGCCTCCCGGCGTCGCTGGGGGGGAGGAGGCGAGCGCGTGTGTCCACGCTCGGACCGCAGGAGCGACGAGGTCGGTCTGACCGGTCGAGTATTGGCGCCGCGCGGGCCAGCGACCAGGTCTCGGTGGCGGGTTCCCCGTCTCCCGTGGGCGTGAGGTCGGCCCATCGGGTCGAGCTGGCGGGGACGCGCACGCGGGTCGGCGGGGTGCAGCCCGCGTCGTGTCGGCGTGAGGTCGGCCCGTCGGGTCGAGCTGGCGGAGACGCGCACGCGGGTCGGCTGGGTGCAGCGCGCGTCGCTTGGGCGTGAGGTCGGCCCATCGGGTCGAGCTGGCGGGGACGCGCACGCGGGTCGGCGGGGTGCAGCGCGCGTCGCTTGGGCGTGAGGTCGGTCCGTCGGGTCGAGCTGGCAGAGACGCGCGAGGTGAAGCGCAGGTGGGCGTCGCGCCCCCGTGTTGGTGCCAGCCCCGTGGCCGGGGGGGGCGGTTCGAGGTGCAATCCACGCCGGCACTGGCTACTGCGACCCGCATGTCGACCTTCGCGCTCGCTCTCGCCGCTTCGCTCTGTGCCCAGACGCCCGGCGACGCCTCGACGCCGCCCGCCACGCCCACCGAGCGGGCCGCCGAGGCCTCTCCCGCGCCTGCGGTGCCCGCAGCGCCGGCCGAAGACGCTCCGCCCCGCCGAAGTGCCCTCGACAGCCTGACCGTCGACTACGAGGTGGGCGGCCTCTTCATCTTCCAAAACGACGGCCGCTACGGCGCGAACGGCACGGACTACTCCGCGAGCGACGTGGGCCAGCAGCGCAACCTGGCGGTGGCCCAGCGGCTCGCGCTCGAGGCGCAGTTCGGCCGGCACACCCTCATCGCGCTGTGGGCGCCGCTCGACCTCACCACCCGCGTCACGCTCGGCAAGGACGTCGTCTTCCGCGACGCGACGCTCGCCGCGGGTGCCGTCTTCGACCACCGCTACCTCTTCGACGGCTACCGCCTGAGCTATCTGTTCCGGGCCCTGCAGGCGCGCGGCTTCTCGCTCGGGGTCGGAGCGTCTTTTCAGGTGCGCAACGCCTCGGTCGAGTTCCGCTCCGTCGACGCCTCGCCCGCGCAGTTCGTCGTCGAGCGCGACATCGGGCTGGTGTTCGCCGTGAAGGGGCGCGTCCGCTACGACGCCGGGCCGCTGTACGCGATGCTCGACGCCGACTTCATCAACACCTTCGGGCTCGGGCTCGCCGGCGGGCTCCACGACGTCGCGCTCACCCTCGGCGTGCCGGTCGTCCAGGGCGCCGACCTGGTGCTGCGCCTGCGGCTCGTCGGCGGCGGCGCGAACGTACCGAACCGAGACATCTACAACTGGGGCAACTTCGGCGCGGCGCTGCTCGGCCTCCGCATCGACCTGCCGGCGCTCTGGGAGTCGAGGAGGCGGCGGTGAGGGGGCCTCCGCGTCGCCCCGGCGGCGCGCTGGGAGTCGAGGACGCGGCGGGGAGGGGCCTGCGCGTCGCTCCGGCGGCGCGCTGGGAGTCGAGGACGTGGCGTGGAGGGGCCTGCGCGTCGCCCCGGCGGCGCGCTGGGAGTCGAGGACGCGGCGGTGAGGGGTCTGTGCGTCGCTCCGGCGGCGCGCTGGGAGTCGAGGACGCGGCGGTGATGGGGCCTCCGCGTCGTCCCGGCGGCGCGCTGGGAGTCGAGGACGTGGCGGTGATGGGGCCTCCGCGCCGCCGGGGCGACGCGAAGGCCCCATCACCGCCGCGTCCTCGACTCCCAGCGCGCCGCCGGGGCGACGCGCAGGCCCCCCCACGCCACCTC
>JADCJJ010000155.1 GCA_020247085.1 Myxococcaceae bacterium
CCGGTTGCCTTGAGGGGGAAGTTTTCGGTCAACCAACCTGCCGTGCTCACCACGCTCAACCAGCAACGTCGGTACGACGGCGTTCACGGAGCCAGGTCAGCGAACGCCGGTTGATCACGAACGTGCGCGGTCAACAACACCAGCCCTCGGCGTTGGCCCTGCCGGCGCGCCTTCTGAAGCTCTTCTTCGCGCACGATGTCCTGCGGGAAGGGTACCCGCTTCCGATACTCCTTCATCGAGATGACTTCGAAGACCTCGTCCACCTGTCGTCGCTGCGCCGTCGTCATGGGCAGCGACCGAAGATACACCAGCGCCTGCCGGTGATGCTCGGGGGCCTTCTCGCGAACGGCCTCGATGGTCGGGTACATGAGCGGTGCCTCGCGCTTCACCCGAGAAAGGTCCGTCGAGAGGCTCAAGAGCCACCACGCGAGCCGCGCCGCTGGAGGCCCCTGCCGCGCCAGCACCCCCTTCGCGTCGAGCATCGAAAGGTCGTCGATGGCGAGCTCGAGCCTGGGAAGAAAGGGGCGGACAGCCTCGAGCAGCTCAGGCGAACCTTCGACGACGCCATCGAGGCTCCGGGGCCCCCTCCAACCACCGGGAACGTTCGCGACGACGAGCGGCACGACAGGCGGAAGACTGGTGAGGCTCGGCGTCGCCGTGAGGTGTGACGTCCAGAACCGCGTCACGTACCTCAGCACCCTGAAGGGCATCAGCCGCGCGGCGGCGCGCTGATGTTCGAGCAGGACGAAGACGTGCGCGTCGTTCGACACCGTCGAGACGCGAAACACCGCGTCCGACTCGGGCGTCGAGAGGCGCTCGTCGACGTAGCGCGCGCCCACGACATCCACGCGGCCGAGGTCGAGCTGCCGGTACAAGCGCGGTGGAACCATCGCCTGTACTTCAGCCGCCACCACCGTCGTGTCCGCGAAGGCGGAGCGAAAGAAGCCATCATGTCGTCCGCGCCGCCCGTTCCCCGTCGTCATCTGACCGCGCCCCCCCTCCATCGCCACCGCCCCTTTCGTCGCGTCCGCCAAGGCGACGCGGAACGAGCCGTCTTGCCGTTCGCGCCGCCGGCTCTCCGTCGTCGTCACCAGCCCGTGCCCTCACCCTCACAACCGCCTCCGCCGTCGTGTCCGCGAAGGCGACCCGCGACGTGCCGCCACGCCGCCTTCGCCCTCCCTCTGTCACCGCCTCAACCGCCCAACATCGCGGGCCTGTGTCCGCACCAGTCCTCGGCGCGCATCGACTCGTCTCGCCACGCCTGCCCCCCTCTGCGAGTTGGCTCCGAGCAGGCCCGGTGCCAGGGCATGGCGCGTTCAAACCCCCGTGGTCACTCGATGGGTCCGTCGCCCCGGCGAGACTGGAGTGTCCACGCCCGTCCTGCTCTCACGGCGCGAGCGGCCCTTCGGCCCGACTCTCGGCAGGCCCGGTCGGGGCTGCTCGTGTCGGGCGCGACTCGACGCAAGCGGCCTCGGCCCCCCGCCTCGTGGTCGTCAAGCCGCCCCAACGCAGCCCCGGCAACGGCTCGCGGCGCGACCATCACCCAACGTGCAACGCCGACAGCGCCGCTGCGGTCCTCGTTGCAACGCCCTCTCGCACCATCAACCCCGTCACGGCCTCGCCCAGCGTCCGATGCCATGCGACCCCTCGTCGCAGCGGCACCGACGCGCGGGAACGTTTGGCCCTTGCACGAAGTACCACCGGAGCGAAGCGGGTGCGAAGGCCCCGTGACTCGCACGAGGGGGCACCACCCACACCCACCGCGCGCCTTCGTTCGGCTGGACCGGTCGAGCACCGCGCGCTCGTCGAGCCTGCCCGAGGCTCCCAGACGCAGGACGTGGGCGTCACCGACGCGGTGCCGGGGACAGCGCCTCGAGGGCTTGCGCGCGGAGCGCGTCCTCGGCCTCCCGGCGCTTCGACGCCCGGTAGAGCCACCATGCGACGCCGCCAATCATCGCCAGCGGCGTCAAAGACACCACACCCGTCATGGCAAGGTAGGCCCACTCGGTGCCCTCCTGCCCGGCGCCGCAGACGGTACACGCGAAGGTCAGCATCAGAAGTACACCCGCGCGTAGATGATGGGCCACATCAAGACCACGAAGTACCAGAACACCTGGGCCCCGAAGAAGAGCCCCCCCTCGAGCCTGCCCCGCAGCACCTGCACCGCCGCCAGCCCCAGGGCCACCAGCGCGCCGATGGCGTGCACGCCATGGGTCCCGACGATGAGGTAGAAGAAGGCGCCGAGGCGGCTCGACTTCATGGTGAGCCCCGCCGAGAGCAGCTGCGACCACTCCCGGCCCTGCAACACCACGAAGAGCGCACCCAACACCCACGCCGCGAGCACCACCCACCGCGCCACCGGGCGCTTCTTCGCCCAGAGGACCTGGCCCGCCAGAAGCAAAGCCCCCGACAGCATGAGGGCCGCTGTGTTGAGCGCCGTCGCCTCGGCCGGCAGCAGTGGCTGCCCGGGAACAGGCCAGGTGCCCGCGGGCGCGCCGGCGCGGCTGATGGTGAACGCGCTGATGAGGCCGACGAAGAACATCACCTCGGCCACGACGAAGATCAGGGTCCCGAGAACGGCATTCGGCACCACGGGCCGGTTGGCGGGAGGGCTCGTCGTCAGAGCGGCGGCTGAGGTCGTCATGGGCTCGTCGGGTTCGACGAATGACGACCGGTCAGTGTTTCACCGGAGACGCGGGCTCGCCGTGGGCTTCGTGCGGCGCTCCGTGCTCGGCGTCTCCAGGCAGCTTGTAGTCCTTCGCCGCCTGGTTGACCCACCGGTGCCCTTCGTGCCGCAGCACGTCGGGGCCGACGCCGCCGAGCATGAGGCCCATCAGGATGAGCATCGTCACCAGCAGGTAGCCGACGTACTTCTTCTCGACCCCGATGTGCATGAAGTTCTTCACCACCATGTACGCCTTCACGATCGCGATGCCGAACGCGGTGAAGAGCACGATGATGAAGGCCACCGTCTCGTTCGACACGACCCGGTGCGCGAGCTCCGGGCCGGCCACCGAGATGACCAGCATCACCAACAGGATACCCCAGATGCGAATGTAGAAGCTGTCGGGGTGGCCGTGGGCGTCGTGGCCGTGGGCAGCATCGTTCGAGGCGGGGGCGTGGGCGGTGTCTGACATGGGCTGGCTCACTTCGCGATGTAGAGGAGCGGGAAGAGGAAGATCCACACCAGGTCGACGAAGTGCCAGTACAGGCCCGCGTTCTCGACCCGCTGCAGCTCCTTGCCCTTCGCAGCGTCAGCCGCGACGAACATCATCACGATCATCCCGGCGATGACGTGCAGCCCATGGAGCCCGGCGGCTGTGTAGTAGAACGACCAGAAGTTGTTCGCGGTGATGGTGTAGCCGTGCTGAATCTCGGTGGTCCACTCAATCGACTTGACCACGAGGAAGATGCCGCCGCCGCCGATGGTGGCCCACAAGAGCTTTGCGGCGCGCTTGCCGTCCTTCCGCAGCGCCGCGTTGTGCGCCAGCACCGCCGACAGCGACGACGTCAGCAGCACCAGCGTGTTGAAGGCACCAGCCCAGGTGTTCGTATGCTCCGACGCTGCCGCCCACTCCTTGTGCCCGATGCGGTGCATCAGGTAGCTGCCGAGCACACCGCCGAAGATGACGATTTCGGAGGCGATGAGCCACCAGACGGCGAGCCGCCCAGTTGGCATTCCCGTCATCTCACGGGTGGTCGCGATGGGTCGAATCATGGGTGCGCTCGCAGCTCAGGACTTCGCGGCTTCGGGTTCGGTCTGCGGCCAGTAGTCTTCTGCCCGGTCAGGGTGGCTGTACTCGTACGGCCCCCGGTACACGTTCGGCAGCCCCTGCGGGAAGTTGCCGTGCGGCGGCGGCGACGGCGCCTGCCACTCGAGCGTGTTCGCGTTCCACGGGTTCGCCGCGGCCTTCTCACCCCGGAAGATGGAGTGGAAGAGGTTCACGAGGAAGACGACCTGGAAGGCAAGGAGCACCAGCAGGGCGAGCGTCGCCAGAATTCGCAGGTCCTGCATGCCCGCCTTCATCAGGTCGGGGAAGTGCCGGTAGTCGTAGATGCGCCGGTGGTCACCGCGCGCCCCGAGCAGGAACAGAGGGATGAAGATGAGATTGAACGGGATGATGGTGCCCCAGAAGTGCACCTTGCCCCACGTCTCGCTCATCATCCGGCCGAACATCTTCGGGAACCAGTAGGTGATGGCCGCGAAGCTCCCGATGAAGGCGATGGGGAAGAACGTGTAGTGGAAGTGCGCGATGACGAAGTACGTATCGTGGAAGTAGATGTCTGCGCCCGAGGCCCCAAGGAAGATGCCCGTCACGCCGCCCAGCAGGAACTCGGCGATGAAGGCCAGGGCCCACAACATCGGGGTCGTCAGCCGAATCGAGCCGCCGTACAGCGTGCCGATGTAGACGAAGACCATCTCGGCCACGGGAATCGAGATGAGCAGCGTGGTGACGCTGAACACGTTCGCCATGCGTGGGTCGATGCCCGCGATGAATTGGTGGTGCGCCCACACGAAGAACGACAGCACGCCCGTGCCGATGGCCGTGTACAGCACCGTCTTGTACGCGAAGAGCTTCTTCCGCGAGAACACGGTGATGATCTCGGCCACGATGCCCATCGCTGGCAACAGCACCACGTACACCTCGGGGTGGCCGAAAAACCAGAACAGGTGCTGCCACAGCACCGGGTCTCCACCCTTCGCCGGGTCGAAGAACCCCGTCCCGAGCTGCTGGTCGAACATCAGCATCACCGCGCCAGCGATGAGCGGTCCCACCGACGCCATGAAGAGAATCGACGCGATGATGATCATCCACACCACGATGGGCACGTCGAACATCTTCATGCCCGGCGCGCGGCTGTTCATCACCGTGGTGATGAAGTTGATGCCACCCAGCAGGAAGGCCGCGAACTCGAGCGCCACCGCGAAGAGCCACATCGACGAGCCCAGGCCGGTCAGGTTGTATTCGGCCTTCGCCGACAGCGGGGGATACGACGTCCACGCGCCGCCGAAGGCGCCGCCGGGCACGTAGAACGACGCCATCAGCACGATGGCCGACAGCAGGAACAGCTGGTAGCTGAGCCGGTTGAGCCGCGGGAACACCATGTCGTCGCAGCCGATCATCAGCGGAATGAGGTAGTTCCCGAGCGCCGCGATCAGCACCGGCATCGCCACCCAGAAGACCATCACCGAGCCATGCGTGGTCACGAGCGCGTTGTAGTCGGTCGCCGTCACGCGCCCGTAGCCGGGCACCGGCATTCCCGGAAACGCGAGCTGCATGCGGAAGGCGTAGACGGTGAACCCGCCCACGAGCGCCATCGCGATGCCCGTGAAGAGATACTGCATGGCAATCATCTTGTGGTCGGTCGACCATAGGTACTTCTGAATGAAGCCCTCGTCATGGTGGGCGTGACCGTGCGCGTGGTCGTGCTCGGCGTGTGCGGCTGCGCTCATGGCATCCCTCCAAGCTGGGTCGGCGGCGTCGTCGGGGCCGCATCGGCGACCTTCGGCGCGTTGCTCTGGTTCCAGGTCCGGTGCTGCGCCGGGCTCTCGATGATGATGCGCGCCGGCATGATACCGTGACCGATGCCGCAAATCTCAGTGCACTGAATGTCATACTGGCCGGTCTGCGTCGCCTTGAACCAGCCCTTGATGATGCGGCCGGGAATCGCGTCTTGCTTGAGGCGGAACACCGGCACCGAGAAGCTGTGCAGCACGTCACGGCTCGTCAGCTCGAAGTGGTAGGTCTTGTCCTTCTCGACGTGCAGCTCGTCGACCGTCGTGATGTCGTCGGGCGTGTCGAGCTGGTTGTCGGGCCCTGGGTGCACGAATGTCCACGCCCACTGCTGCGAGATGACCCGCACCGTCGAGTCTGCCTTGGGCAGGTCTATCTTCACGTCGTGCCACACTTTGATGGCCAGGACGATGATGGCGACGTCGAACGCGAGCGTCGCGTAGTGCGGCAGGGTCACCCACCGCTTCTCTTCGGGCCGCTCGCCGCTGACGTACTTCGCCTTCACGCCCGGCTTCGCCAGGAACTTGAAGATGAGCCCGAAGAACACGAGCTCGGCGAGCACGAACCAGAAGCCGACGATGAGGAAGACGACCCAGATGACGTTGTCGATGTCACCCGAGAACGTCGAAATCGATTCCACGTATTGGTCGATCATCGGAGGGGCCTTTACGAGAGTGCGAAGACGAACACCGCGCCGATGAAGCCGACGGCGCTGGCGACCAGGAGGAAGAACAACGTCTTCGCGAGCTTGTCGGAAGCGTCGGCGGCGGTGGGGGTAGCGTCAGCCATGAGGAGCTCCTTCAACGCGAGAACGTTCCGATGTGAGCGACGACGTTCTTCATCGCCTGCTCGTCGGCGAGCATCGAGGCCATGGGCCGCATCTGGGCGCCCGTCGTGTCGAGTGGGTGCGCGCCGCGCACACCGCCCTTGAACTTCTTGAGTTGACTGACGAGGTACCAGTCGTACTGGCCGGCGAGCGGTGGAGCCTTTGTCGCGTCCATGCCCTGCCCCTTGTCGCCGTGGCACGCCTGGCAGGTCGCGTACTGCCCGGCCCCCGCGGTGGCGTCTCCCCCCTGAACCGAAGGCGCCGCCTTCACCGCCTTGAGCGATGACACGTACGCGGCCACGGCCTTCACCTCGGCCTCGTCCATCATCTGACGCGACATCGGGCGCATGCGCAGCCCCTCGATGTCCTCGGGGTGGTACCCGCGAATGCCGCTGCGGTACTTCACCAGCTGCGCCTCGACGTACCACGCCGGCAGCCCCGCGATGTTCGGCGCCGCGATGGACGCGTTGCCCGCGCCCGCCTCGCCGTGACACGAGGCGCAGGCCGCGTACAGCTCAGAGCCCGCCAGCGTCTTCTTCGCGCCCTCGGGCCGGATGCAGCCGAAGCTCGCCACGATCGCGAAGGCCAGGCTGACACTCATGAGTCGGTGCATGTCGATTGACTCCGCAGCAGTGGCGAGGCGACGGCTCTGCCTCCACGCCACCTTTGGATTTGTCACACGGGTCCTGGGCTGCCAAGCCTTTTGCCCGCGACGTCAGAAGCGCCAATCATTGGTCGACCCTGACTTGCTTCATTGCGCCGCTCTCCCGGGGCGGTACCGATGTGGGTATGGGCCCGGCTTCTCGTCATCATCGCCCACCATCATTCGCCACGAAGGCGCCGGGCGTCGCTTCGAATCGCTTGAGGCAGTGCTTCGAGCAGAAGTAGGTGCGACGGCCGGCGCGATCAGCCGAGAGCGCGTCGGCCGTCACGCGCACCTGCATGTGACACACGGGGTCGACGGCCACCTGCACGTCTGCCGCGGCCGGCGCCGCCGCGGCCGGCGCCTCGAGCACGTAGCGCACGAGCGTGTCGAGCGCCGCGGCGTCGAGCTCGTCCGAGGCGGGCATGCGCAGGGGGTACCCCTTCGCCCGCTTCGCGTCGGGCGCGAGCAGCGACTCCTTGACGTAGGCCGCGTCGAACGTCGTCACCAGCCCCGTCTCGAGCTCGACGCGCGACCCGGCCCGGCCGAACAGCGACGGCGCGAGCGCCTGGGCCTCGTGACAGCTCGCGCACGACAGCGCGTGGTACAGCTCCACGCCCTCGGCCGGCAGCGGCTCGCGCTCGCGGGGCGGCGCGGCGGCGAGCCGGCGCACGGCCGAGGCCAGCGCCTCGAGGTCGCGCGCGTGCTCGCTGTCGTAGACGCCGCGGACCAGCCCCGCGCCGTCGACGAGCACGAAGACCGACGAGTGAATGATGGGGTCGGGCGCGCCGCTGGGCGCCGCCTCGGCGGTGACGTGGAACCCCGCCGCGGTGCGCGGCAGCGTCTGCGGGTCGGTGACGAGCAGGCTCCAGCGCGGCTCGTCCGGCGCCCACCGCGCCGCGTACGTCGCCAGGGCCTCGGCGGTGTCGGTCTCGGGGTCGACCGAGAACGACACGAAGCGGGTCTCGACCCCCGCGAGCGCACGCTGCAGCCGCACCATGCGCGCGGTGAGGAGCGGGCAGATGGTTCGACAGGTCGTGAAGACGAAGTTCGCGACGTAGGGCCTGCCAGCCAGCGCCTGCGGGGTGACGAGCGCGCCGCGGTGGTCCCGGTACGAGAAGGCCGGCGCGGGGAACAAGGGCTCGAGCGTCTTTTCTCGCTGGTGCGCGAGCGCCTCGGCCCGGTCGAGGCGAGACGTCCCGAGCAGCCGCACGCCGACGAGGAGCCCCAGCGTCAGCAGCGCCAGCACACCGATGAGCGCGAGCCACTTCGCCATGCAGTGCACCGTGTACCCCGGGACCGGCCCCGGCGAGCCCCCAAGGCGCTTCGGGGCCGCCCGTTCGGAATGAGCACCGTTGATGGCGCCGAGCACCACCGGCGAGGGCGCCCGTCGGGCGGGCGGCGCTGGAAGGCCGCGGCGAGTCGTGCTGTGAGAGGCCTCGCATGCTGCAGGCCGGTGACCTCGCGCCAGACTTCGACGCCGCCGACTGCCGCGGAGAGCGCGTGGTCCTGTCGAGCTTCCGCGGCCAGCGACGGGTGGTGCTGTTCTTCTTCCCCAAGGCCTTCTCGCCGGCCTGCACCCTCGAGGTGCGCCACTTCCGGGACCACTACGAGCGCATTCGCGCGCTCGGCGCCGAGCTCATCGGCGTCTCGGTGGACAAGGCCGAGCGGCAGTGCCGCTTCGCCCTCGACGAGGGGCTGCAGTTCAGGCTCGTCGGCGACGAGTCCCGCGTCATCTCGGAGCGCTACGGCGTGCTGTGGCCGGTGCTTCGCGTCGACCGCCGGGCAACCTTCATCGTGGGGCTGACGGGCCTCGTCGAGGACGTGTTCCACCACGAGGTGCAGGTGCACCGGCACCTCGACGACGTCCTCGCGCGGCTCGAGCAGCTCGCCAGGGGCTGAGCAACCGCCGGGCGCCAGTGCGCGGCGTCACCGGCCCTGCAGCTGCTGGAGCTGGCGCCGCGCCTCATCGCGCTGGTCGAGCAGCTGCAGCATCTCGCGGTGGAGCTGCTCGTACTGACGGTTCAGGTGCTGCAGCTCTCCGCTCGCGTGGGCGAGTTCCTTCTCGAGCTGGGCCGTCGCGGCCTGCCGCGTGGTGAGTTCGGCGTGGTGCGCCTCGCGCAGGCGAGCCAGCTCGGCCGCGTGGTCGGCCTCTCGCTGCTCTCGCGCCTTCGCCGCGGCGTCGAGCTTGCCCTGCGCCTCGGCGAGCTGGGTCTCGACGTCGCGAATGCGCTGTCGCGCCTCGACCAGCCGCTGCACGGTGAGCTGGTGCTTCTCCTTCTCCCTCGAGGCCTGGCCCTCGGCCTCGGCCCGCTTCGCCTCGACCTGCGCGAGGGCGTCGGCGTGCCGGGTCTCGAGGTCGGCGCGGGCCTTCGCCTCGTCGTCTCGGGCCGTTTGCAGCCCCGCCTCGAGCTCCGAGAGCTTCGTCATGAGCTTCTTGCGCTCGCTCTCGGCCCTTCCCAGCTCGACGTTGAGCTCGTCACGCCGGGCGCGCAGCACGGCGAGGTCGGCCTCGAGCTGAACCTGCCGCTGGCCCTGCTCGGCGACCCGGGCCTCGGCTCCCTCGGCCCGGGCCGCGGCCGCTTCTTGTTCGCGCTCGAGGACCGCGACGCGCGCGGCACCCTGGGCGAGCTGCGCCTCGAGCGCCGCGTGCCTGGCGAGCACGTCGCCCGAGCGGGCCTGCTCCGAGCGCAGCTGCGCGCGCGCCTCGGCCAGCTCGCTCCCCATCACCGACGCCCGCTCCTGCGCCGACGAGAGCCGCTCGCGGGTGACGTCGAGCTCGGCCTCGACCCCGGCGAGGCGCTCCTCGACGTCGGCGAGGTGGCGCTCGTTCGCGTCGCGCTCGACCGCCGACGAGTCCGGCCCGGCCGGCCCCGGCGCCCTCGTCACCAGCTCGCCCTCGAGCGCCGCCACGCGCTGCCTGTGCTGCTTCACCTCGGCCTCACTCTCGGCGAGCGACTCCTCGAGCGCCTTGACGCGCAGCTCGAGCAGCTCGGGGTCGAGCCGCGAGACGTTCGTCCTGTCCTCGGCGTGCTCCTCGGTGGGCGGCAGCGACGTCTGCCCGTCAGGCCCGGGTCGCGTCGCGCCGACGACGGGGCGGCGGTCGGTCAGCTCGAGGCGCTCCAGCTCGGCCAGCTGGCCCTGGGCCTTGCGGAGCGCCTGCTGCAGGTCGAGCAGCTTCTCGTTGAGCTCCTTCGCCCGCGCGCGCTCCTGGTCGAGCGACTTGCGCGCCGACTCGTGCAGGTCCCGCTCGTCGGAGAGCTCCTGCTGCGTCGCCTTGAGCTCGCGCGCCGCTGCCTTCAGCAGCTCGTGGAGCCGGGCGTTGTCGGGCGCGCTCGCCATGGGCGAAGGGAAGGTCTAGCCGGAACCGTCGGCCCTGTCGCGTTCGGGGCCGCGGGCCCATGGCCACGGCCCGCGGACGCCAGACCCGCCGACGTCAGTCGCCCTTCTTGAACCGCACGAAGTAGTTGTTCACCGCGGCCTCGAGGAGGTCACCCGACAGGTGGGGCACCTCGCCGCGGTAGTGGGCGATGTCGATGACCTGGTCGAGCAGGTCGCGCGGCTGGCAGGCGGCGAAGACGCGGCCGTGCGGCCGGTAGTGCGCGTCGATGAGCCAGTCGATCATCGGCGCGTCGTAGGTGATGCCGCGCTTCGCGCAGACGGCCTCCCAGATGGCGTGGAACTGCTCCTCGTCGGGCGGCCGGACCTCGAGCTTGTAGCGAACGCGCCGCAGGAACGCGTCGTCGACGAGGTCGGCCGGGTCGAGGTTGGTCGAGAAGGCGACGAAGACGTTGAAGGGCACCTGCAGCTTCTTGCCGGTGTGCAGGGTGAGGAAGTCAATCTCGCTCTCGAGCGGAACGATCCACCGGTTGAGCAGGTCGATGGGAGACACCTTCTGCCGCCCGAAGTCGTCGATGAGCAGCATGCCGTTCGTCGCCTTCAGCTGGAACGGCGCCTCGTAGAACTTCACGTCCGGCGAGTAGATGAGGTCGAGGGTCTCGAGGGTGAGCTCGCCGCCCACCACCACCAGCGGCCGCCGGCACCGCACCCAGCGCTGGTCGGCCGACGGCGCGCCAGGGTCTTCGGGCAGCGCCTTGTGCAACGTCGAGTCGAACACGCGGATGATGAAGTCGTCGACCAGGAGCGCGTGCGGCACCCAGATGTCACCGTCGTAGCACTCGACCAGGGCCTGGCAGAGCGCCGTCTTGCCGTTGCCCGGCGGGCCGTAGAAGAACACCGCCTTGCCCGAGTTCATCGCCGGGCCCAGGCCGTCGAACACGTAGTCCTTCACCACGAGCTGGCCGAAGTGCTGCTCCATCTTCGCCCGGTTGATGCGCATGCCGCGCACCGTCTGCGTCTGTACCGCCTCGAACCAGTCCTCGAGGCGCACAGGGGCGGGCCCGTTGTAGCGGTTGCGGTCGAGGATCTGCCGCATCAGGTCGGTGGCGAAGGTCGTCAGGGTGTAGATCATGCCCGACTTGCCGACGCCCATGCTGGCGCCGCCCTTGAGGTCCACGTACTTCTGCTTGCGCAGGCCCTCGATGACCTCGTCGATGATGACCTGCGGCAGCCGCACGCGGTGCGCCAGGTCCGAGCCGCGGAGCTCGCCAGCGAAGAAGAGCGCCTTGAGCACGAGCTCTTCCACCATGGTGGTCGACAGCCCCGTCTCGGCGACCGAGCGCGGCTGCGGCGGGAAGAAGCGGCTCGCGGTGCCGGGCCTGGCGGGGCGCTGACCAGCCGGTTGGCTCATGCGCTGGGCTTGGGGCTGGTTCCGTGACGGCGTGCTCTCGGCGGCGCGGGGGGGCGGCCCGCCAGGCCACCCGGCCGAGGCGACGCCGGTGCCCCGTCGAGAGGGGATGTTCTGCGTCACCGAGGGGCGGGGCCCGGGGTGAGCCCCTGCCGGTCGTGGGCGCTCCACGCGCTCGTCGTCGTCAGACCCGCCACCGCTCCCGACGAACGTCGATTCTCGAGGCATGAGCGACAGCGTAGCCTCGCAGGCGCCGCGCGCGAAGCCACGGGTTGGGCGCCCCTCGTGCCCCCCTGGGTCACTCCGGCGCCGAGGCGCCCCGCTTGAGCTCGGTGCGCACGTCCCACAGCTCGGGGAAGAAGGTGAGCTCGAGGGCGCGCTTAAGGAAGGTGACGCCCGACGAGCCACCGGTGCCGGTCTGATGGCCGATGATGCGGTGCACCGTCTTCATGTGGCGGAAGCGCCAGAGCTGGAAGCGCTCCTCGACGTCGACGAGCTTCTCGGCCATCTCGTAGGCGTCCCAGTGGCGCTCCGGGGCCTCGTAGACCTGGCGGAACACGTCGACGACGCCGGGATGGCGGGTGTAGGGCCGC
>JADCJJ010000156.1 GCA_020247085.1 Myxococcaceae bacterium
CCCGTCACCGTGAGGGTGCCGGCGACGTCGACGCCGTACAGCGCCTCCTCGAGGGTTGCGGCGGTGAGCGAGGCGCTGCCACCCGCCTCGACGCGAATGCCCGTCCAGGACGAGTTCGTCGTGCCTGCCGAGGTGAACGTCACCGGCTGCGCCGCCGTTCCGTTCACCGCCAGGGTCCCCTGCACGATGAGCTCGACGCTGCTCGTGTTCGCGCCGAGGTTCGCCGCGTCGCTGGTGCTGGCGGTGATGACGGTGCCGGCCGCGACCGTCAACGTGACCCCGGGAGCGACGCGCACGTCGCGGTCGAGCGTGACGGTGCCGCTCCAGGTCGTGTTGGTGCTCACCACCTGGGCAGACGCCGAGGTGGCTCCGACGGTCAGCAGCGCGAGGAGGCCTCTCATGTCGGGTCAACACCTCACCTTGGCCCGAAGTGCAAGCGCGAGAGGCCCGCGTCGGTCACCGCCCGGAGTTGCTGCGACCGCGAACGCCCGGAGTGACGGAGGGGCGAGCGCGGGAGCAGGTGCTCGAGGTGTGCGGTGAGCCCACGCGAGCACCTCAGGGCCCTTGTGCGCCGGGCTCAATACACCGGGCCGTCGTTGTCCTCGGCGAGCTTCCGGGTCGCGATCTCCCAGGTAGCCTCGGTCTCGGACGCGTTCCAGTGCGTGGTGACGCTGCCGCCGCGGCTCACCTCACCCACGGCCGCCATCGCGCGCGCATGCGAGGCGCTGCCGACGAAGCGGTACATGTCGGCCTCGGTCTTCCACACCGACAGCGTGCGGGCCGTGTTGCACGAGCCCGCGGTGCGGGTCACCACGCGGAGCAGCCCCGGGTTCGCCCGCAGGTCCGCCTCCATCGCCTGGGAGAGCTGGCGGAACCGGTCGACCGCGCGCCGGCTGAGCGGCAGCCGCAGGTAGGTGGTGCCGACGACGTACTGGCCTTTCGGCAGCGCCTCGAGCAGCGCGCTGTCACGACCGTCGGCCTCGAGGCGCTCCTTCGAGCACGCCGACTCGTCGATGGGCGGGAGCGCGTCGGCATCGACGCCGGCCTCCACACCGGCGCCGCAGGCCGCGGTCAGGAGGACGACACAGAGGGACGCGAAGGTGGTCTTCATGGGTGGGTTCCTTTCGAACTTCAGTTGAGCAGGCGAACGGTCAGGGTGACGGGGGCGGCGCCATCGACGGGGAAGCGCGAGTCGCTCCAGAGCGGGCCCGACGTCGGCGGCAGCACGTTGTTGCTGGCGCCGTAGCCCTCGAGCGGCACACCGAGGAAATTGCTGTCGAGGTCGCCGTTGCCGTTCTCGTCTTGAATGACGCTCACCGCGTAGTCCCCGGCCGGCAAGCGCTGCCACACGCACACCGGCTCGGCTGACGCCTCGACCCGCAGGGAGCCGCCGATGATGGGGCTCGGCCCCGGGAAGCCGTCGGCCGCGTTGAAGAGGTCGCAAATGACGGGCCCCCGGTCGGTCTTTACGCGCTCGACGCGCACGGAGAGGGTCGACGCGCCTGGCGCGAGGGTGATGGTGGGCGCGGCGGGCGGCATCGCGGCGCCTCCGCAGGCGACGAGGGTGAGGCAGGCGAACGAGACGATGAGGGGCTTCATGGCTTCTCCTGGGTGTGGGTGGACGACGCGGCGCGGACGGCGCCGAACAACAGCGGTGAGAACGAGCGGCCGAGCCGCGCCGAGGGGAAGGTTTCGGCGCGCGCCACGGCGGTGACGCTGACCTCGTCCTCCATCGACGCGAGCCGCGCCACGGTGGCGACCCACACGGGGTCGGCCTCGGGGCGCTCGAGCCGCAGGTACAGATAGGGCCCCGCGCGCAGCCGCTCGGTGACGCGGCCCTCGAGCAGCAGCGGCTCGGTGAGCGCATGGCGAGCGAGCGGGTTCCCCGAAGCCTCCCGTGCGTTCGCCACCACGATGACGCCCGTCCCGGCGACGAGCGCCAACGCCACCAGCCACCGGGCGAGGCGCCTCGACGAGAGGCGTCGCCGGGGCGCGAGGGAGCTGGTGGTGGCGCGGCGAGGGGTGGCGTTCATGCCCCGATAAGTGCCATCGACGGCCGTCGAACGATCGTCGCCTCCGCCGAGCGGCAGCCTCCGCCCGACGAGCGGCCGGACGTCGCCGTTCGTCGGCCGGCAAGGACCGTTCGTCGGGCGCCAGACGTGGCCCGGACGCATCGGGTAGGCTTGGTCCCCGCGATGATCATCAACCGCGTCGAACTCACCGCCCCTGGTCGAGAGCCGCTCCTCCCTCGCGGGCTGTGGCTGGTGTACGGCGTCGCACCCCTCGCCGTCGCGCAGCTCGTGGTGAACGACCTGTGGGACGAAGGCTGGGTCCACAGCCTGCGTCAGCTCGCGGCGGTGTCCGTTCCCTTCGTGGCGCTGGCGGGAGTGTTCCACCCCCTCTACGGCCTGGTGATGCCCGGGCTCGTAGCGCGCCTCGCCTCACCCACGCACCGCGCGGCCCTGCACCTGGGCGTGGTGACGGTGGTGAGCATCATCGTCTCCATCCTCGTCCTGCCGCTCCACAACCTGGTCTGCGGCTCTGACCTGTCCGTGGGCCGCTTCACCTCCACCTCCGTGGTCATCTCGTACGCCATCCTCTTTCCGGCGCTGCTGGTGCAGGCGCAGCGCAACCGGGCCCGGCGGGTGGAGCGGCAGGTGCTCGAGGAGCGGCAGGCGGCGCTGCGCGCCCAGCTCGACGCGTTGCAGGCCCGCACGAGCCCGCACTTCTTCTTCAACTCCATCAACACGGTGGCGAGCCTCATCACCGAGGACCCGTCGCTGGCCGAGCGCACGCTGGAGCGCCTGGCCGACCTGTTCCGCTACGCGCTCGACTCGGGGCGCACGCCGCGGGTGCCGCTCCAGACCGAGCTGGACATGGTGCGTGACTACCTCGAGATTCAGAAGGCACGCTTCGGAGACCGGCTGCAGTTCTCGCTGAACGTCGACCCCTCGACCCTCGACGTGCCCGTTCCACCCTTGCTCCTGCAGCCGCTCGTCGAGAACGCGGTGGTGCACGGCTTCGGCCAGCGCCCGAAGGGGCGGGTCGAGGTGAGCGCGCGCCGGGAGGGCAGCTCGTTGGTGCTCGAGGTGCGCGACGACGGGCCGGGGCCCGGGGCGTCAGGGCATCACGGCACGCAGACCAGCGTGCGAGACCTCGGAGAGCGGCTCCGCCTCGCGTTCGGCGAGGGCGCCCAGTTGGCGCTCCAGCACCTTCCCCAGGGCGGCTGCCTGGCCCGCGTGGCGATGCCGGTGACGTGATGACCGCCGAGCCGCTGCGAGTGCTGGTCGTCGACGACGAGGTGCCGGCCCTGCGGCGCCTCGTCCGGCTGGTGAACGAGTGCCCCGATGCGCGCGTGGTGGGAGAGGCGCAGGACGGCGAGGCGGCGGTGGTCGAGGCGGCGCGCACGCAGGCGCAGGTCGTGCTGCTCGACATCACCATGCCGGGCGTCGACGGCCTCACGCTGGCGCAGCGCGCCGGCGCCTTGCCGCCCGTCATCTTCTGCACGGCGCACGACGCCTACGCGCTGAAGGCGTTCGAGGTGAACGCGGTGGACTACCTGCTCAAGCCAGTGCGCCTCGAGCGGCTCGCCGCGGCCCTGGAGCGCGCCCGCGCCCGGCTGGGGAAGGCCGGGGCCGGGCAGCAGCAGGCCCTCGAGGCCCTGGCGCCGGCGCCGGCCGGCCGGGTGCTGTCGTCGACGCGCGGCGCGGTGCACTTCTTCGACGCCGCCGCCATCACCCGCTTCTGGGCCTCGGAGAAGTACACGCTCTTCCTCGCGGGCGGCGCGGAGCAGCTCACCGAGGAGTCGCTGAGCTCGCTCGAAGAGCGCCTGGGGCCAGCCTTCGTGCGCGTGCATCGGGCCGAGCTGGTACGGCTGTCGGCGGTGGTCGGCATCAAGTCCGAAGACGAGGGACCGGTGGCCCTCCTCTCCGACGGGCAGCGGGTGGCCGTCTCGCGTCGCAGCCTCGCTGGCCTCAAGCAGGCGCTGGGGCTGTGAGCCGACCGCGCGTGGGGCGCGCCTTCACCCTCGGGACATGACGGGCCACGCGCACGGGCGAGACAGAACGGTCGGACGTCGCCTGCAAGGCCTCGCGGGCTGACCCGGCCCCGGGCCCCCTCTCGGCCTCACCCGCTGCCAGGGCGCGGCATGCCCGGGCCGCCCCCGGCGCCACCCGGCGTCGTCTCGACGTACCGGAAGTCACAGCGCTCGCCGCCGTCGGCGATGACCTGCGTGCGCCGGAACGCGATGCCCTTCGGCAGGTACCGCTGGATGTGCAGGTCGCCCCGGCAGATGAAGGGCGTCAGCTCGGGTGCGCCCATGGCGGTGAGGAACTTCGTGATGCCGCACCGCACGACGTCGACGCCGTAGAACCGGGTGCCCTCGGTGGGCAGGAACTCGAACTTCTGGCCGTCGGGCTCGTCGGCGCGATTGACGCTGCTGAACCACAGCTTGCGGTACAGCAGGTGCGTCGGCCGGTGCGCGTACCCGAAGCGGGCGATGGGCGACTCGAACTGCCCGTCCATCCACCCGTCGACGAAGGGCTGCACGAGCGCGCTGGCCTCGTCGGCCCGAAGCTCGGTGCGCAGCGCGCGGAAGAGGGCCAGCACGTCGACCGCGATGGCGAGCGTCATGCGGTTGAAGCGCGACCGGAGCACCGGCACGTGGGGCCCCACCTCTGCGTACGCGCGCCGCATCGCCTCCAGCATCCGCTCGACCCCGGCCGCGTCGAAGCGGGTCTCGAGCACCGGCCGCGCGAAGCGCAGGGCCCGTCGAAGCTGTCGCTCGCGCACCATCGTCGTCTCCTCGCGCAGCAGCCCCGCCCGGGGCGGACGGCGACCTGTCTCGAGGCGTGACCTGCGAGGACCGTACCGACCACCGGCGCCGGGGCCCTCGAAGCGCGCCCCCGCAACTCCCGCGCGCCCACGGCCCACCCGGCATTCTCTGCAGGCACGCGCGGTGACGCCGGGCCCTGACGTGAAGGCAAAGAGCGACCAGGAGCCCGAAGGACCTGCGACCCCTCGGGCTCCCGGTCACGGCCACGCGCCGGGATGGGAGACGACGCGTGACGTGATGAACCGTACGGCGGCAGCCGCCGGCGATTGCTGCCCGCCCCGACGGGCTGTGCCAGAACCGGCGCATGCGCTGCGTGCTCCTGTCCGGCTCGTCGCACCCGGCCCTGGCGACCGACCTCGCCGCGGCGCTGGGCGTTCCGCTCTCCCGGTGCACCATCGAGCGCTTCCCCGACGGTGAGCTCGACGTCGACCTGCACGACCGGGTCCGCGGCGTCGACGTCTTCGTTCTGCAGGCGCTGCACGCGCCGGTCGGCGAGCACCTGCTCGAGCTGTCGCTCATCGCCGACGCCTGCTACCGGGCCGGGGCTTCGAGCGTAACGGCGCTGGTGCCGTACCTCGGCTACGCGCGCCAGGACCGCCGCGACGCCGGGCGGGAGCCCCTCGGCGCGCGCGTGGTGGCCGACCTGCTGGGCGCCTCGCACCTCGAGCGCCTCGTGTGTCTCGACCTGCACTCCCGCGCCGTCGAGGGCTGCTTCCCCCTGCCCGTCGAGCACGCCTCGGCCATCGGCGCCCTCACCACCTTCCTCGAGCCGCGGCTGCCGTCGAACGCCGTGGTGGTGTCTCCGGACCTCGGGGCGGTGAAGCGCGCCGAGGCGCTCGCCCGGCCGCTCGGCCTGCCGGTGGCGGTGGTGCACAAGCAGCGCCTGTCGGGCGCCGACGTCAAGGCCCACGGCGTGGTGGGCGAGGTGCGGGGCCGTCACCCGGTCCTGGTGGACGACATGATCAGCACCGGGGGCACGCTCGCGGCCGCCGCCCAGGCCGTGCTCGAGGCGGGCGCCGAGGGCCCGGTGACGGTGGTCGCGTCGCACGGCCTCTTCGTCGGCCCGGCGAACGAGCGGCTGTCGAAGGTGCCGCTGGCGCGGGTGGTGGTGACCGACTCGGTGCCGCGGCCGGCGACCGTCACCTTCCCGCTCGAGCGCGTGCCCTGCGCGCCCGTGCTCGCGGCGGTGGTGGAGCGGCTGTTGACGAAGGCCTGAGGCGTCGTGGTGCCCCGCGCGAGGCAGCCTGGGGCGCGCCCCGGCGATTCGTGGACGTCGAGGGTTCACACGCAGAGCTGCTCCGCGGGCGTGGCCTCGGGCCGGCCCGGCGCTCCGGGCCGCCAGCGCGCCCCGCACCCGGCGCGCGAGGCGCTGCAGCCACCCGCAGGGGCCACTGCGTCCCGGCCCGTGACGAACGGGCGTGACGCTCAGGAGCGCTGCCCGGCCGGCGCCCAATCTCTCTGCGCTTCCAGCCGCTCGGAGCGCGCCATCGCCGCCGTGACGAGTTCGGGCTCTCCATCGAGCTCGAGTCGCCACTCGCCGATGCGAAGCTCGTCACTCACGCGTACCGCCCTGGCGCGCTGCGGCGAGAGGCGCTCCCCGCCGAAGACGGTGCCGATGGTGCTCCGGCGGTCGATGACGACGAGGCGACCGCGCGCGCCCACCGTCAGGTCGTAGTGGTGCCGCGAGACGCCGTCGCCGCTCGAGCTCGGGTCGTCCCACCCCTTTTTCGGCCGACGACGAGGTCGTCGCATCGGAACTCGACGAGCCCGGGCGCCGAGTCATGGGTCCTGCACGAGCGCCGGAGCTGCCAGGTGGGAACCGTCGCCATGGGCTTGCGCCTCCGACGAGACGGTGCGCCCCGGTCGTAGGTGGTCGTCACGCACCCGGTGGCGGTGTCCCTCCCGGTGCCTGGGCGCTCCGACCCAGCCCGGCGGGGTCGCGAGGGCCGCTGAGGGCCTCTGGTCAAGACGCCGACCCGGTGCCCGTCTTCCCTCTCACGCCGCCGGCGCCGCCCGACGACGGCCTCGGCCTCAGCCGATGACGCGCCGCAAGACCTCGGGCCTGTCGGTCATGATGCCGTCGACGCCGACGTCGAGCAGCGCGCGCATCTGGGCCTCGTCATCGATGGTCCACACCAGCACCGCGATGCCGTGGCGGCGGGCGGCCTGCATCAGCGCGGGCGTGATGAGCGAGAGCCCCTCGTAGGTCGCCGGCATGTCGGCCACGTGAAAGCGCGGGTCGGGCGTCGTGTCGTCTCCACCCAGGGCGGCCATGACGAAGCCGGTGAGCGCCTCGCGCGGGAAGAAGTGACACGCCTCGGGCAGCGCCTCGACCAGCCGCGCGGCCACCACGTCGGACTCGCTGCCGAGGCACACGCGGCCGACGGCGCCCATGCGACGAAGCAGCGCCGCGAGCTGCGCCTCGAAGCCGGGCTCATCGGGCTTCACCTCGAGGTTGATGCGCACGCCGGGGCACGCGTCGAGCACCTGCTCGAGCGACGGAATTCGTACGCCCAGCCCGCGCCGGGGAAACGTCTGCCCGCCGTCGACGCTGAACCGATGGCCGGCATCGAGCGCCTGCAGCGCCTCGAACGAGAAGCCGGCGACGGGGCCCCGGCCGTCGGTGCAGCGGTCGACGGTGGCGTCATGGTGCACGACGATGACGCCGTCGCTCGACCGGTGGACGTCGAGCTCGAGCACGTCGGTGTGGAACTCCCGCACGGCGCGCTCGAAGGCTCGCAGCGTGTTCTCGGGCTCGACCTTCGCGCCTCCCCTGTGGCTCACGTGAGCCGGGCGCTTCAGCGTCTGGGCGTACGCGTGTCGGAAGAGCACGGCCGTTGACCTTCTCGCGTTCCTGCGTCGGTCACCAGCGCTCTCGACGCCGCGCGGGTGCGCACCTCGGGCCCCCGCTCGCCGCGGCGGTGGCCCCAGCCCGCCCGAGGACGCGCCCGGACCGTCCGCCGTGCGCGGCCTCCTCCGGGGCCCTGGCCAGGCCAACCCACTGCGCTCCGGGGAGCCGCGCGCGCAGAGCCCGTGAACCGCGGCAGCGGTCGAAGTATGCGGTCTCATGCTCTCGACGCTGCTCGTCCTCGGCCTCGCGGCCGCTCCGTGTGAACCGCCCCTCGTCCCGACGCCGGTGACCGACCCCGTCGAGGCCGACCGCATCTTCCGCGAGCAGTACACGAAGTACGAGTTCCGCATTCCGATGCGCGACGGCGTGGCGCTGTACACCGTCGCCTACGTGCCCCGCGACCGGACCCGCACCTGGCCGGCGCTGATGGTGCGCACGCCCTATGCCGTCGTCGCGGGCGTCGACGTCTACCCGGACTTCAAGACGCAGCGGGTGATTGGCCGGTACGCCCTGTCGATGGCGGCCATTCGCGACGGCTTCATCTTCGTCAACCAGGACGTGCGGGGCCGCATGCTGAGCGAGGGCCAGTTCGCCGACGTGCGCCCGCGCGCCGCGAAGGGCGGCACCGACGAGGCCACCGACGCCTTCGACACCATCGACTTCCTCGTCAAGAACCTTCCCGCCTTCAACGGCAAGGTGGGCCTCTGGGGCGTCTCGTACCCGGGCTTCTACGCCGCGCAGGCCGCCATCGACGCGCACCCGGCGCTCGCCGCCGTCTCGCCGCAGGCGCCCGTCACCGACTGGTTCCTCGGCGACGACTTCCACCACAACGGCGCCCTTTTCCTGATGGACACCGTCGGCTTCTTCTCGGGCTTCGGAAAGCCGCGACCGCAGCCGACGCGCACCTGGAAGTGGGGCTTCGACGTCGAGTCCGCCGACGCCTATGACTTCTACCTGGCCCTCGGGCCGCTGAAGAACGTGAACGAGCGCCACTTCAAGGGCGACATCGCCTTCTGGAACGAGGTGCTCACCCACCCGACGCGCGACGCCTTCTGGAAGGCCCGCGACCCGCGCCCGCACTACCGCGACGCGAAGCCCGCGGTGCTGGTGGTGGGCGGCCTGTACGACGCCGAGGACCTCTGGGGCACCGTGGCCACCTACCAGGCCTTCAACACGCAGAGCCCCGGTGCCGACGTGCGCCTGGTGCTCGGCCCCTGGCGCCACGGCGGCTGGGCCCGCACCGACGGCGACGCGCTCGGTGAGGTCGGCTTCGGGTGGAAGACGTCGCGCTTCTACCAGGAGCAGGTCGAGCTGCCCTTCTTCCGCAAGGCCCTCAAGGGCTGCCCCGACGAGAAGCCCGTCGAGGCCCTCGTCTTCGAGACGGGCACCAACGTCTTCGCGCGCTTCGACGCCTGGCCCCCGAAGACGAAGCCGACGGCGCTGCACCTCGCCGCCAGGGGAGCCCTCTCGGCCGAGCCGCCGGGCCCGGGCGACGCCTTCGACGAGTGGCGCTCGGACCCGGCGTCGCCCGTGCCCTTCCGCGCCGGCTACGGCATGGAGAACGACGGCGAGTACATGACGGCCGACCAGCGCTTCGCCAGCCGCCGCCCAGACGTGATGTCGTACCTGACGCCGGCGCTGACCGAAGACGTGACGGTCTCGGGCCCCATCGGCGTCGACGTGTGGCTCTCGACGACGGGCGCCGACGCCGACGTCGTGGTGAAGCTCATCGACGTACAGCCCTTCGACGTGCCCAACGGCCCCACCGGGGCGAGGCTGGGCGGCGCCCACACGCTGGTCCGCGCCGAGGTGATGCGCGGGCGCTTCCGAGAGAGCTTCGAGGCTCCCAGGCCCTTCACCCCGGGCCTGCCGGAGCGCGTTCGCTTCAAGCTGCCCGACGTCAACCACACGTTCCGCCCGGGGCACCGGCTCATGGTGCAGGTGCAGAGCTCGTGGTTCCCGCTCGTCGACCTCAACCCGCAGACCTTCGTCGACCCGGCCCACGCCACCGAGGCCGACTTCCGCCCGGCGACGCACCGGCTGTGGCGCGACGCCTCGCGCCCTTCGAAGGTGATGCTGCCGGTGCTGCGCGGCCGGTTGCCAGCGCCGCCGCCCCGCCCCTGACACGCCCTCCGCGTGCCGCCCTACAGGCTGGCGCTTCGTGCAGGGGCCAGGCGCGGAGTCAGGGCGAACCGCCGCGCGCCGCGCTACGAGAGACGGCATGTCCGCGTCCCGTGCCCTCGGCACCCGCTCCCATGGCGCCCGCCTCGAGCGCGTCCGCGCGTCGCGCCGCTTCCGCGACGGCGTCTTCCACAACACCGCGCCGGTGAAGCCCGGGCTCAAGGGCAACCCGCTGCCGCTCCTCGGAGAGTTCTTCTTCGGCGATGCCCAGCGCGAGCCCCGCGCCGCGCTCCCCGTCGTCGACCCCCGTTCCGCGTGGCGGCAGCCTGCCGAGACGGGCCTGCGCGTCACCTGGCTGGGGCACAGCACGCTGCTGCTCGAGCTCGACGGCCTGCGCGTACTGACCGACCCGGTGTTCGGCGAGCGCGCCTCTCCGCTCGGCTTCGCCGGCCCCCGACGCTTCCACCCCACCCCCGTGCGCTTCGACGAGCTGCCGCCGCTCGACGTGGTGCTCATCAGCCACGACCACTACGACCACCTCTGCTGGCCCACCATGCAGGCGCTCGCGAGGAGCGCCGTGCCGGTGGTGACGTCGCTGGGCGTCGGCGCGCACCTCGAGGCCTGGGGCATCGACGCGGCGCGCATCACCGAGCTCGACTGGGGCGACGTCGCCCGGGTGAAGGGACTCACCCTCACCGCCACGCCGGCGCAGCACTTCTCGGGCCGCGGCCTGCGCGACCGCAACACCACCTCGTGGGCCAGCTTCGTGCTCGAGACCGAGCGGCGCCGCGTCTTCTTCTCCGGAGACACCGGCCTCACCGACGAGTTCAAGGACATCGGCCGACGCTTCGGCCGCTTCGACCTCGTCATGCTCGAGGTCGGCGCCTTCCACGAGCAGTGGGGCGACATTCACCTGGGGCCGCACAACGCGCTGGCAGCCTACGAGATGCTCGGCTCCGGCCGGTTCCTGCCGATTCACTGGGGCACCTTCAACCTCGCGCTCCACGCCTGGGACGAGCCCGCCGAGACGCTCGCCGCGCTGGTGGCCGAGCGCAGCGTGCCCATGCTGACGCCGCGCCTGGGGCACCCCGTCGAGCCCGACCGCGTCGAGGCGTTCGAGCCGTGGTGGCGGAAGGTGCGCTAGGCCGCTCCCCATGCCGAGCACCCGCACCCTCTCGGGCACCCTCACCCTCGGCGCCGACCCGAGCCAGCCGGTCGCCGTCGACGTCGACACCTTCTCCCTCATCGAGCGGACCCGCCGCGCGGCCATGGGGCTCGCGCTGTGCTGGAGCCTCGCCTTCGCCTCGCTCTTCATCCCCGTGGTGCACTTCGTCGCCCCGCCCGTGCTGCTGCTGGCAGGCCCCATCGCCTTCGTCGTCAGGTTTCTCACCCGCGAGGCGCTGCGGCAGGTGCGCGGCGTCTGCCCGAGGTGCCGCGCCGAGCGCGTGCTGCCCGCCTCGGGCGCTCCGAAGCCCGAGCGCAACGTCTTCTGCGAGGGCTGCGGCAACCAGCTCACGCTGCGGCTCTGAGCCCGCCGGCAGCGCCAGCGCTCCCGCTCGAAAGCAAACGGGGCCGGCGCCGTCATGGCACCGACCCCGTCACAGCGCTCCTCGCCGGAGCGAAGGCTCAGTAGTTCGAGTTGTTGCTCTGGCCGAACGTCTTCAACGTCTTCTTGGTGTTCGTCCCGGACTCCTGGAACGTCTTCGTCGCCGGCGTCACCGACTCCTGGCCGGCGAGCGCGTCAGCCGAGGCGCCAAACAGCTTGCGGATGTTGTCGCCGAAGAGCGTGATGACGCCGATGGCCGCGATGGCGATGAGCGCCACGATGATGATGTACTCGGTCATGCCCTGACCGCGGGCCTTCTTCATCAGCTGCTTCTTGTTCAGCTTCTTCATGGCGGGCTCCAGTGGTGACTGCGCGTGAGCGGCGTGCTGCAGGGTCAAAAGGATTATCGAGGCCGGGGCTGATCCAGACCATCGGTCAGCGGGAGGATGCCTGCAGATGTACGACAAGGTGCGACACTCAATGAATAGGGCGGGTTTGCCCTCCGTCGGTGCCCTCGTCCACTTCTGCTCCTGGAGCTCGCGATGCGAAGGCCCCTCGTCCCCCTGATGCTCCTCGTCGGCCTGGCGCTCTCGGGCTGCGTGGTGCGGAACAACTGCACGCCGAACAACTGCAACGGCTGCTGCGACTCGACCGGTATGTGCCTCGACGGCCGGAGCCCCGACGCCTGCGGCGCGCGTGGGGCGACCTGCTCCGCCTGTCTTGGAGGGCTCTGCACCAACGGCACCTGCTCGAGCCCGCCGGTCGGCGTCGGCGGCGGGGCGGCCGGGGGTGGCGGGACGGCGGGCGGAGGCACCGCTGGTGGGAGCGCGGGCGGCACCGTCGGCGGCCCCACGTACTCGGTGAACTTCTTCTGGTCGTTCGCCGGGCAGACGTGCGCCCAGGCCGGCGTCTCGAACGTCACCGTGACGGCCCCGGGAACGCCGGGCGGCACGTTCCGCTGCAACCAGGCGGGCACCGACGGCGCGGTGGTGCCGGGCTTCCCGGCGGGCGCGTACACGGTGACGCTCGAGGGGCGCGACGCGGCGAACCAGGTGCGCTTCCGTGGCACCAGCCAGGTCCAGCTCGTCGGCCAGGACATCTCGGTGCAGGTGCGCCTCGAGCCCGTGTCGAGCGGCCCGGGCGACCTGACGGTGCGCTGGTCGTTCCCCCCCCTCGCGGGCGCGCCGACGCCGACCTGCTCGCAGGCCACCATCACCACCGTGTCGGTCTCGGTGAACGGCGGCACGCCCCAGAGCGTCACCTGCAGCAGGGGGGAGCCGGGCGGCATGGGCCTCACCCTTCCCAACCAGTCCGGCACCGTGCGCCTCGACCTCGCCGCCGCCGACACGAATGGCTTCGTGTACTTCCGCAAGCAGGAGACGGTGGCCATCACCGGCACCACCCGCGTCACCGTCGCCCTCGACTGGGACGTCGGCTCGCTGCCGGTGCGCTGGGAGTTCCGCGAGAATGGGCAGCTCCGCACCTGCGCGCAGGTGGGCGTCTCGACGGTGGTGCTCAACCTCCGCACCTCGACCGGCTCCTTCCTCTACCCCGGCGCCGGCGCCGACGTGCCATGCACCGACGCCACTACCGGCCAGGCCACCGTCTTCCCGTACCTGCCGAAGGGCACCTACGACGTGTTCTTCCAGGCCGTCGGGACCGGCGGGCGGCTCTACAAGACCGACCAGGCGACCCCGCCGCGCGTCACGGTGCGCGCCGGCCAGTTCCCCCAGCTCGACGCCATGACGCCCACCTACACGTTGGCGCCGTGAGCGCGGGCGCGGCCTCTTGCCGCGCGTGCGTCTGTCGGCCTTCGCCTCGCTTCGGGCTTCGACACCACGGCGCGCTGACGCGTCGTCGATGAGGCCCTCGCGGGGGCGTCACGGCCCCGTCTCTCAGTCATTCGCTGAGCCCGTCTCGCGGCGTCAGCCCTGTTCGCCGAGTTGTTCGGCCGGCCGTCGCCGCTGCATCACGGGCCTCACCTCGTCGGGAAGCGCTTGCGCCGGCGTCGTCGCGGAACCGCTTCCCGGACAGGCCCGCTGCACCTCGACCCGTCGGCCCCGCGTGGTTGACAGCGCACGGGACCGGGCGGTTTGAGGCCGCCATGACCCTCGCCCCCGCCGGCCAGCGCCTGCTCGCCGGACTCATCGACACGTTCGGGCTGATGGTGCTGTCGTGCATCGCCTTCCTCGTGCCCCTGCTGGGCTTCGGCCTGGTGCTGCCGCTGTGGGGCGTGATGGCGGTGATGCTCGGCTGGTCGGTGGTGCCGCTGGCCTTCCTCCAGCAGACGCTGGGCATGCGCGCCCTGGGCCTCGAGCTGGCGCGCGAAGACGGCCACCCCGTCGACCTCGCCAACGTGCTGTTCCGGGAGCTCGTCGGGCGGGGCCTGTTCCCCGCCGCCTATCTGCTCACCCTGGGCTTCGGCCTCGTCGCCCGCGCCCTCGGCGTGATGGCCTTCGTGGTGCCCTCGGGCTTCGCGCTCCTCGCCGCGGTGGGGTGCCTCGCCCTCTTCATCGCCGCGATGCTGGGCGCGCTCTGGGGCCTGACCCGCGCCGACGGCCGGGGCCTCGCCGACCTGGTGACGAAGTCCTTCGTCGTGGTGGCGCCGGCGCGGCCGCCGCCGGACGACCCTGAGGAGCGCCTCGAGCGGGCCCGGACCCGCCGCGCCGTCGTCGCCCGCATCATCGCCTTCGACGCGCTGCTGCTGCTCGGCGTGGTGGGCGCGCCATGGCTGCTGACCCAGCGCGTGCCCGGCGAGACGCGCGTTCAGAAGACCGAGCGGCTCAAGCGCGAGGGGCTCGAGAAGAAGTTCGCCGCCTCCCCCGCCGACGAGGCGCTCGCCAGTGAGCTGGCCGCCGCGCTGAACCGGGCCGGGCTGCGCGACGAGGCGAGCGCCGTGGTGGAGCGCCACCGCAAGGCCGTCGAGGCCCGCGAGCGGGGGCGCGAGAAGGGGCTCCGCGAGCAGCTCGCGCAACGCCCCGACGAGGAGCGCACCGCGGCGCTGCTCATCGAGCTGCTCGAGGACCAGGGCCGGCTCGACGACGCCATCACCGTCTACCGGCAGTGGCTCGGCGCCGCGCCGCCGCCATCGCGACGGGCCGGGTTCGGGCACTGGCTGGGCGTCCGAGGCCGGCACGACGAGGCCATCGCCGAGCTCACCCGGGCGCTCGACGAAGACCCGCTCGTGCCCATGGGGCACACCATGCTGGGCATCGTCCTCGAGCGCGCCGACCGCCTCGACGAGGCCCGCACCCAGCTGCGCTACGCCTCGGTGCTCGACCCCGACGACGAAGACGCCCGCGACGCGCTCGAGCGCGTGGTGGCCACGGTGGGGCCGCTGTCGAAGCAGCAGGAGGCCGCGCTCACGAAGACGGTGAGCCGGTGGACGACCGACGCCGGGCGGTGAGGCCGCGCTCGCGCAGACGGGAGCCCCGCACGAGGTCACCCGGGCACGGACCCCACTGGAAGCCTCGGCCGTGCGCTACGTCCAGTCCACGAGGAACCAGACCGACTGCTCGTCGTAGCGCGCGACGGTGACAGAGGTCCCGGCGACGCCCATCTCTCGCAGCCCGCCGAGGACGATGCCCTGGCAGACGTAGCGGGTGGGCCCACGCTCGTTCATCCACATCTCATGCTTGTTGCCCTCGAGCCGCGTCACCTTCGAGTCGCTGTAGTTGTTGCCCGAGCGAAAGCTCTGTCGGGCGCGCCGCAGCGCCCGCTCTGGCCCGATGACGCGCACCACACCAAAGAGCGCCCGCCCGAGGAACCCCTTCGAGAAGCCCTCGGCCACCGCCTCACCGAGCAGGCGCAGGCCGACCTCCGGTGGCTCCTTCGGGTGAACGTGGTTCGCCGCCACCAGACAGCACCGCGTCCACACGTCGAAGCCGTAGGCCGGCAGGAGCTTGCGGTCGAGGTCCAGCCCCTCTTCCTTGAGGGCGGCCTTGAGCGTCGGCGTCAGCCGGTCGCGCAGCGCGACGACGAAGAGCCCCTCGAAGGTCTGCTCGAAGACCATGCGCTCTGGGGCCGGCTCGGAGGGCGCCACGGGCGCATCGCCATACCCCGTTCCGTCGCTGGTGGGGAGGCCACCCGGTCGCGCTGGGCAACGACCAAGTCACCTCGACACCGCGGCGCCTCGACGCGGGAGCCCTTCGACGCCCAGGCCCCTCGAGGCCGGAGCGCCTGGACTCCGAGGCGCCTCAGCGCCGGAGCGCTTCAGCGCCTGCCCGCAGCTCCCCACCGGCCGGCTCGCTCGAGCGCGGCGCCATCAGGCGCGCCACCACCAACCCGAAGGCCACGGCGAACGACAGCCAGGCGATGACGGCGATGAGCTGGCCGACCGGCTGTGCGTACCGTAGGAGCCCGGCCGCCGACAGCATCTGCCACCAGTCGTGCGCGTCGAGGTGCGCCTCCGTCAGCTCGTCGCCGATGGCGACCGGGAGCGGCGAGCTCCGGTCCCAGGCGTCCGCCGCGTACCGGGCTGCGTCCAACAGCATGAACCCGAGCCAGACCAGCACGCCGGCCAGCTCGAGGGTACTGCGCCTCAGCACGAGGCCGACCATCGCCAGCGCCGGGAAGAGCAGCTGCCCCACCGTGCCCGCGGCGACGACGACGAGGTGCGGAAAGAAGAAGCCCGCGACCAGGTGACCCGCCTCGTGGGGCACGTAGGCGGCGCCGTTCCACAGCCACCACGCCAGGCGCCCGCCCGTCGCGTGAGACCAGACCACGAGCCCGACGCCCACCCCCAGCGCCACGACCGCGGGGACCGACACCGGCGCCCACTCGTCGTCCTCGCCCGGTTTCTCGGCGTCCTCGACGACCGTCGTCCCGGTCACGACGTCGTGCAACGGACGGCCCGGGCCCAGCAGCGCCACCCACCAGCCGGCGCCGTTGGCGGCGAGGCCGACCCACTTCACGGGCAGCTCCCGTACGAGCGCGCGCAGCCAGCCCGGCGGGCGCCCCGCCGCGTCCACCACCCGCACGCCCCACAGCCGCTTGCCCAGCGTCTGCCCGGTCAGCGCGGTGGGGACGGCGAACAGCGCCGTCCAGACGAGCAGCCACGACGGCCCCACCCAGCGCCAGGCAGCGCTCGCCTGGAACGGCGGGTACAGCCGTGGGTCCATCGTTCGTCGGTCGAAGAACGTGAAGACGAGCCAGGCGACGAGCGTGAAGAGCGCCAGGTCGACCACGGCCGCGCCCACGCGACGAACGGGAATCCCCACGCGCGGGAGGCTGGCACACACCCGACACTCGGCCAAGCTGCCGGCCAGCGGCATGTCAGCCGACGCTGCGCTCGAGGACCTGCGTGGAGCCGCCCTCGCCCTCCCGTCGCTCCTGCGTCAGCGCGCGCACGCGCCCGGTGAGGCCGGTCACGCAGCCCTCGACCTGCGTCACGCTGAGCCTCAGCACCTGCCGGCCCTGAAGCACGACGCTGCCCACGCGCCCCTCGTCGAAGCCCTTCACGTCGAGGCCCTCTCGCTGGCACAGCCCGTTCGCCAGCCGAATCACGTTGGCGCAGGTGCGGCCGCGCTTGAGGTCGTACGCGTCGAGCTGCGCGATGGCCTGGGCCACCTCGAGCGGCAGGAACCATCGGTACGCGATGACGGCGCCGAGCTCGCGGTGACACTCCTCGATGACCCGGCGCCACACGCCGCTCGTCAGCACGGCGGCGTCCTTCGGGGCGCGGCGCTCGAGCTCGAGCAGCAGCGCCGCCACCACGGGCTTGCCGATGTCGTGGAACAGGCCGGCGAGGTACACCACCCCCGGCTCGAGCCCCGGCAGGTGACGGCACAGGTCGCGCGCGAGCGTGCCGACGCCCAGGCAATGCTCCCAGATACCCCGGAACTCGTCGCGGATGAGCGGGTCTCGCGAGGTGAAGACCTGCTCGGCCGCCAGCGTCTGCAGCACGCCCACCAGCGCCTTGACGCCCAGGCGCGACACCGCCCCCTCGACGGTGCGGATGCGCGAGAGCCCGCCGTACACGGGGCTGTTCGACAACCGCACCACGCGCGAGGCGATGAAGGGGTCTCGCTCGAGGTGGCGGGCGAGCACGGCGAAGCTCGTGTCCGGGTCGTGCGCCAGCTGCAGGCACTTCGTCGCCACCTCGGGGAGCGCCGGGAGCTCGAGCGCATTCGCCTGCAACCGCCGGCTGATGATGTCCTTGAGGCGCGCGGCGACGGCGACGGCCTGGAGGCGCTCCGCGCGATCTTGCTTCATCGTGGCGACGGCGCGCGGGTCGACGGGGCGCGGCAGCGCGGGCATCGGCGCCGTTCGGGACCCGGCCTTCGCGCCCGGCGAGGGCGCGGCCTCGGGCCCGGGCGTGGCGGCGTGCTCGAGCTCATTGGGGAACACCAGGTCGTCCCACAGCGGCTGCTTGTCGTGGCGCGACGCCTTCACCCAGTCGGTGAAGGCCTGCATGCTGCGCTGCACCCGCTTCGCCGCCACTGGCTCCCGGCGCGCAAGGGCGAACAGCTCGCGGCGCAGCTCCTTCATCGTCTGGAAGCGCTGCGCCGGCGCCCGCGAGAGGCACGTCAGCACCACCTGCTCGAACTCGGCCGAGAGCGAGGGCTCGTGCACGCGCGGCGCGACGAGCGTTCCCTTGAGGTGGCCCTGCAGCAGCTGCATCACCGAGCCCTCGTAGGGCAGCCGCCCCGTCACCAGGCGGTAGGCGACGACGCCCAGCGAGTACACGTCGCTGCGGCCGTCGATGGCCGGGTCGCCCGTCACCTGCTCCGGCGACATGTAGGCCGGCGTCCCGAGAATCATCCCCGGCGCCGTCGTCGGCCCGGCGGGCGCGTCGAGCAGCTTGGCGATGCCGAAGTCGAGCACCTTGAGCACGTCGGGCGCCTCGGGCGTGCCGGTGAGGAAGAGGTTCTCGGGCTTGATGTCACGGTGAACGATGCCGCGCTCGTGGGCTGCGCTGAGGGCCGCGGCCGCCTGCACCAGCAGCGCGATGGCGTCATGCTCCGCCAGGCGAGGCACGGCCTCGAGGCGCCTGGCCAGCGTCTCACCCTCGAGCAGCTCCATCACGATGACGTAGTGGCCGTTCGCCTGCCCGTAGTCGGTGACGTCGACGATGTTCGGGTGGCGAATCGTGTTCGCCGCGCGCGCCTCGACGATGAAGCGGGCGACGATGTCTTCGTCTCGCGCCGCCGAAGGGTTGAGCACCTTGAGCGCGGCCCGGCGCCCGATGACGGTGTGCTCGCCGAGGTACACGGTGCCGAGCCCACCGGAGCCGAGTTGGGACACGACGCGGTAGTTGAGCAGCTGCTGTCCGATCATCCCCGTCTCCGGACGGAGGCGGCTGCACGTCGCGGGCCACCAGCACTCGACGCGGCGCCTCGGCCCCGGCCCCGCCCAGAGCTGACGACGGAGGGGCTCTCCCGCGCCCTTCCGAGGGGCCTCCGCTCCCCGATGCCGGGGCGCTCCTTCGGGGTCGCGCCGGTGCGCCGCGTGGCGACGGCCAGACACCGCGCACGCTCGCTCATGGGGGAGGTGCGGCTGACCCGGAGTGGGTTGCTCGAGGTCGAAGGCGACTCAGGGGCGCGTCATGGAGCTGGCGGACTTGGGCGGTGGAGCCTCGACAGGCGCGTCTCCGGCAAGGGTCCGAGGCGGCTCGCGTGCCACCACCAGCCAACAGCCAACGGCGCTCCGCGGGCGACGACGGCGGCCAGCGGGCTCGTCACAGAGACAGCCGCCTCGCCGACGCTGAGCCGCACTCCTGACGTCGTGGGCCCCACTCGGTGAGCGCCGCGACGCCACGCGGCGAACTGCCGGGAGGTGGGGCGACGGGCGCCCCCGAAGACACGCCGCTACGCGGACCCTCGCTCGGGCGCGCAGCGGCCGGCCCTCCTCAGCGGCGCGTCAGAAGCAGGCCGTCTGGTACTGCACCGTCAGCGTCTGCCCGGGCCCGGGCGTCGTCGAGGCCGTGAAGCGCACCGCGTTGGCCGCCGAGTCGTAGCACCAGGCGCCAGACGTCGGCGTGCCGTTCGCCATGCACGCGCCGCCGCCGGGCACCGGCATGTTGTTGATGCGCACGTTGAGCGTGTTGCCGCCGGTCAGGTCAGGCGCGTTGCCGAGGAAGAACATGGTGCGGAAGCCGAAGGCCGTACGGCCGAGGCCCTGGAGCGCCGAGGCCCAGTTCTGTGTGCAGATCTCATCGCGCACGCCGCCAGTCCGCGTCACCAGCCCGACATAGCGCTGCGGGTCGCCACCCCCGTCGTACGCGCAGCTGGCCGAGGGCTGCGGCCCCGGCACCTGGAACGGGCCGATGGCGCTGAAGGTGAACATCGACAGCCGGTTGAACCCCTTCACGTTGATGAGCCGGTTCTCGTAGTACGACAGCGGCTGGTTCGACTGGTCGCCGGCGTCGGACACCACCACGATGGCGAGGTTGGCGTCGGTGCGCAGGAACCCGGCGTTCTCGGTGACGATGCGCGGCGGCGTGAGCGCCATGACGGCGGCCTCGAGGGGCGTCTCGTTACCGGAGCCGTTGGTGCCGACGTTGACCAGCTGCTGGAAGGCCTGGCCGACGTTGGGCGTGTTGGCGCGCAGGATGGGGCCAATCTGGTTGCTCTGACCGGGTCGAATCGTTCGAAGCACGCCGTTGCCCGGGGTCGTGCTGCCGACCGGCGGCGGCATGACGCAGGGGAACGGAGGCGGCGGACACGCAGCCGGCCCGTCGACCGTCGTGGTGATGACGCCGAGCTGGTAATCGACGCCGGCCGACGCCGCGTACTGGATGAAGGACGAGAAGTTCCGCGACAGGGCCGCCTGCTTGTCGCCCATCGAGCCCGAGTCATCGATGACGAGCAGGATGTCGGCCTTCGGCTGCAGGTCCTGCATGAAGCTGTCGGTCTGCTGGCCGCTCGGGTCGCCGTTGCCCGTCAGGCCGACGAGGTACGTCACGGTCTGGCCCGACTGCAGCACCTCGATGGAAACCGCGCCGGTGTCGGCGCCGACGTCGATGGGCGAGTAGCGCGCCTGGAACGTCGTCGTGGCCGCGGCGTTGAGCGTGAGGCCCGCCGCTGGAATGTTGGGCACGCTGGTGAGGAAGAACTCGGGGCACGCCATGCCGCCGCTGCACGCGGGCCCGCCGGGCTGCTGCCCGCCGGCGGCCTGCAGGTCGAACCGGCGGATGGTCACCGGCGCGCTGCAGACGTTGTAGACGGTGAGCGTCTTGCTGGGGCTCGAGCACCGCATCGCCGGCGGCGCCGTGTAGCGCACGGTGCCGAAGTCGACCGGGTCGGGCGTCACCACGAGACAGGTCGGGCCCACCGACGTGCGCAGCGGCACGCGGGCCTGCGGCGCCGAGGGCGAGGTGACGTTGAACTGCAGCTCGCCCTGCAGCGTCTGAATCGTCATCGGCACGGGCCCCGGCGGCGCGACGCGCACCACCACCTGCCACGACTCCTGCGGCTGCAGCTCCTTCTCGGCCACCGGGCCGCCGACGATGGAGTACGCCGGGTTCGAGCCAGCCGCGAGGTCGATGCCCGAGAGGAAGCACTTGTCACCGGCCGCCGAGCCCAGGTTGGTGATGGTGATGGGCAGGTCCTTGGTGGTGCCGGGAGAGACGAGGCCGAAGTTCGCCGTCATCGGCGTCACCCGGTAGTTGCAGGGCGGCAGCTGCTCGACGTCGGCGGACACCTGCAGCTTCACCTGCGGGTCCGCGCCGTCGTTCGAGAAGATGACGAGCTCGGCCTCTTTGCGCCCGTTCGACTTCGGCCGCAGCGTCACGACGAGGTCGAGCGAGTTCTGCCCGACCACCGGCGGCAGGCCCACGGCGGGGTCGTAGTTCGAGAAGAGGCTCACCGAGAACTCGTCGGCCTCGGTGATGGCGTTCTTCGGCGTCAGCTCGAAGAGCGGCAGCTGGCCCACCATGCCCGAGGCGGGCTCGACGGAGCCGAGGAAGAGGTTGAACGTCGGGTCGGGCATGCGCGGCGGCACGCCCACGTTCTGCACGTTGACGCGGCGGTTCACCGAGAAGGTGGTGTTGCCGGGGAAGTAGCCGACGCGGCCGAAGGCGACGTTGGGGCGCGGCGTGACGCGAATCTTGGGGCCGCCGCCGACGCACTCGAGCACGATGGTGCCCTCGGGCGTGCGGTTGAGACCGGTCGAGAAGCGCAGGTTCGACGCCGGCCGGGCGCCGAGGCCCGACGGGCTGCAGGCCACCTTCATCGGCGTGGGGCGGCCCCCGCCGGGCACCGTGAAGACGGTCGCGTCGGCGCCGGTCGGCACACGGTGGAAGTAGTCCGTCGGCATCGAGGCGGCGATGCCCGTGAGGGTGATGGGCACGTTCGAGGTGTTGGTGAAGACGACCTCTCGCACCGCCTCGAAGCCCGGTGACACCAGGCCGAAGTTGAGGCGCGAGGGCGTCCACGTGAGCACGTCGTCGGCGCCGACGGCGCGAATCACCGCGTCGACCGGGGGGCACCCGCCGGGGCCGCGCAGCGTGACGCGCGCCTCGTAGACGCGCTTCTCCGAGGGGGTGATTTGAATGTCGATCTTCAACGACGACATCGCGTTGACGGTGACCTGGCCGGGCAGCCCGGCGTTCTTGTAGCGGAAGCTCGCGGCGTCCTGGCCGGTGAAGGGGCCGGCCTCACCGACGGCGGTGAGGTTCGTCGTGTTCTTGAAGTCCACCGAGTAGGTGAGCGTCTCGCCGACGGGCACGTTGCCGAAGTCGATGAGGTTGGGCAGGTCGCACGAGCCCTTCTCACCCTGCGCCTTGAGGGTGATGGTGGCGTCGCTGTCTTCCGCGCGCGAGCCCGACGAGGCGAGGCGCAGCTTCGAGAGGAAGCCGCCCTGCAGCGCCGTCGGGGTGAACGTCATCGCGAACTCGGTCTGCTCGCCCGGGTTGAGCGTCACGCCGGGCCGGAAGTCGACGAAGAAGGGCGCGCCGTTCGTCGGCGTGGGCGCGATGCTGACGGCGTCGCCCTCGGTGCGCTCGAGCAGGTCGAGCGCCAGCACGCCGGCGCCGTCGTTGCGCACCGTCATCACCAGGCGCTTGGTCTCACCGGCGAGCGCGGTGCCGAAGTCGTACGTCGCGTCACGCGAGCGCACCACCTCGCCCGCTTCGTTGCGCCAGACGACCTGCAGGTCGCCGAGCCGGGCCGAGGTGCCCCCACGGTCGCAGGAGCAGCCCGCGGCCGAGAGGACGACGCCTGCGAGGAGAATGAGGGGGGTGTACGTGAACGGCGTTCGAACCATGACAGGGCTCCCTGCTGTGGACCCGGGTAGGCAGACCGGGTTGAAAGGCGGGCGGAGGATGCTCAGGTGTGCACCGGAGATCAACCGGGGTGTCAACTCGAGGTGTCACCCAAAGGCTACAGGCGGTTGGTCGCGCATCACGGTCGCGGACTTGTAGGGGTGACGGAGGGTGTGTAGACCCACGGCCTCCGAGAGGCCGCTCGGGTGGACGCTGGCGAAGCGTTCCTGGACAGGGAGACACCGCACATGAAGCAGTCTGGATCAATCGCGAAGGCGCTCGTCCTGGGCGCGCTGGTGGGTGGAGTGGTGGGGCTGACGCCGGCGTGCGGCACGCGGCCTCCGCCGGTGCGGTGCAACGCCGACACCTGCACGGGGTGCTGCGACGAGAACGCGCAGTGCTTCACCGGGCTGTCGAACGCCCAGTGCGGCGCGAACGGCGCGACGTGCGCGCCCTGCATGGGCACGCAGGTTTGCACTCCGGCGAGCGGTGCCGGTGACGCGGGGGCCCAGAGCGGCGGCCGGTGCGTGGCGGCGGGCGCGACGGGCGGCGGCACGGCGGGCGGTGGCTCGGCGGGCGGCGCGACGGCTGGCGGCACGGCGGGTGGCGCGGCCGGCGGGAGCACCGGTGGCGGGGCGGCGACCTGCAACGCGCAGAACTGCCCCAATGGCTGCTGCACGGCCATGGGCACCTGCCAGAACCCGGCGACGACGGCGCGGTGTGGAACGGGCGGCGCGGCCTGCGTGGCCTGTCCGAGCCGGCAGACGTGCGTGTCGGGAGCCTGCCAGCAGTGCAATGGCTGCGTCGACCTCGCGACGGGGCGTTGCGAGACGGGCACGACGACCGACAAGTGCGGCAAGACGGGTGAGTTCTGCTCGAACTGCGCCGTATCCAACGGCACCTGCACGAACCAGGTGTGCACGGGCAACATGTCGGGCTGCAACCCGCAGAACTGCGCGACGGGCTGCTGCGACCAGGGCTCGGGCAACTGCATTCAGCCGGCGCAGCAGTCAGGGGCGCAGTGCGGCCAGGGCGCCCCGGCGTCGCTCTGCACGCAGTGTGGCTCAGGCCAGTGCAACACCGACGCTGGCGTCTGCGTCGGCGGCTCCGGCGGTGGCGGCGCTGGCGGCGGAATCGGTGGCGGGTTCCCCGGACTTGGTGATGGTGGCTTCCCGGGCTTTGGTGATGGTGGGCTCCCGGGCTTCGGGTGCGGCCCGAACATGCCGTGCGGTGCCGGCCAGTGCTGCGCCTCCCTCGGCCCCATCGGGACGTGTCAGATGATCGGAATGTCGGCCCTGGGACTCGGGACCATCTGCGGCGTCGCTGCGGGCGGGGGCAACTGCACCGTCTGTGGGATCCTCGGGGGCTCGATGTGCAACACGTCGACGGGCATGTGCCAGTGACCTGAGCTGCACTCCGCCCCGGGGTGCGGTGTCAACCGGGCGGCGCGGAGCTTCGGCTCGCGCCGCCCGTCGTTTTTTCCCCGAAGCCCAAGGATGTCACGCCGTGAACCGTCTCTTCAAACTTGCGGCGTTGACCGCGCTCGGCGCTGGTGCCGCCACCTCTGCATGCGGCCCGACGCGCGCCCCGTGCACCTCGACGACCTGCCTCGGCTGCTGCGACGGCGCCGGCGAGTGCAGGGGCGGCTTCGAGAACCTGGCCTGCGGCGCGCGGGGCAGCGCGTGCGCGACGTGCGGCCTCGGGCAGAACTGCACCGCCGGCGTTTGCACCCAACCCAGCTTCGGCGCAGGGGGTGGCTCCTCAGGCGGTGGCTCCTCAGGCGGTGGCTCCTCAGGCGGTGGCTCCTCAGGCGGCGGCTCCGCAGACGGTGGCTTCGCGGGCGGAGCCGGGCAGCGCTGTGACGCCTCGAACTGTGGCGGCTGCTGTGACGTCCAGGGGCAGTGCCTCGTCGGGCGCGCCAACACCTCGTGTGGAAGCAACGGGGGCACCTGTATCGCCTGTGCGTTGGGGCTGACCTGCAACGCCTTCGGACCCGGGGGGCGCTGCGAGGGTGGGCCGCCGGTGGGCGGTGGCGGCGCTGGCGGCGGTTCCGGGGGAGGCTCCGGAGCGTGCTCGCCGCAGACATGTCCGAGTGGCTGCTGCACGTCGACGGGCGCCTGCCAGAGCCCGGCGACGACGGCGCGATGTGGCACGGGCGGTGCGGCGTGCGTGGCGTGCCCGGGCCGCGAGACCTGCGTGGCTGGCGCCTGCCGCCCCTGCAGCGGCTGCGTCGACCTCGCGACGGGGCGCTGCGAGCCGGGCACGACGACGGCCAGCTGCGGCAAGCTGGGGGACTTCTGCGAGAACTGCTCCTTCTCGAACGCCAGCTGCGTGAACCAGGTGTGCACGGGCAACATGTCGGGCTGCAACGCGCAGAACTGCCCGTCGGGCTGCTGCGACCCGAGCTCGGGCGTCTGCGTTCAGCCGGCGCAGCAGACGGGCTCCCGCTGCGGCCAGGGCTCCCCGGGCTCGCTCTGCGCGCCGTGTGCGTCGGGACAGTGCAGCACCAGCGCGGGGGCGTGCGTCGGTGGCTCCGGGGGCGGTGGCGCGGGCGGCGGGTTCCCGGGCCTCGGCGACGGAGGCTTTCCGGGGCTCGGCGACGGCGGGACGCAGCTGTGCGTTACGGGGAGCCAATGCGCCGTCGGCGAGTGCTGTTTCTCCCTCTTTACGGCAGGCGTCTGCGCGCGCATCGGGAACCCCAACCTGCTGGGCGGGACGACGTGCGGACGCAGCCAGCAGTCCTGCGCCGCCTCCACCTGTCAGGCGAGCCAGGTCTGCAACCCCCAGCTCGGGGTCTGCCAGTAGGCGGCGTGGCCCGCGTCAAGACGACCGCGCCGAGGGGCTCTGGCCTCGCGGCTCGAGCACGGCGGGGTGCCACCTCCGAGCCCTCGAACCGGCCGACGCACCGCCGGGCTGGAGTGCGCGTCGAGAGCGTCTCGTCCGCCGCCGGGGGCGCGCCGAGGCGCTGCCGGACCGATGCGATGGTCGAGGTTGGGCGCAGGGGGTGGGCGCCATTCAGGGTGAGGTGGCGCGGCGGTCGCGCAGGGGCGGCAGGGCGCGCGCGAGGGCGGTCGCCATCGAGACGACGGGTCACGCGCTGCCGCCCGCCGCACCCCAAGCGCCAGCAGCCCTTCAGGCGGCCGTCGAGCCCGACGACGTAGGGCTTCGGGGTTCATCTCTCCGTTCAAGCGGTGAGAGTCGAGTCCACGAGTCAGCACTGCAAGCCCCTGACTTCACAGCCAGACACTCACGCTCCAGCTCCGGGTCGCGCTTCGAATCCCTCTCCTTGCGGCTCAAGGCCAACCATCCAAACAATGGAGGCGAAAGACGGCCCTGAAGTCAGTACAACTCACACCATGAGCCCATCTGCAGAGGTCGAGGCGCTGCGTCACGAACTTCGTCAGCTTCAGCGACAGGTCGCCCTCTTGCAGCAGCGGCGCCGACGACGATGGTTCATCGCGGCCTGCGTCCTCGCGCTCTCGTCGACCATCGCCTCGGCGCAGTTGGTGACGTTCAACCCTGACACGCCCGCGCTCGCCAGCCAGGTGAACGCGAACTTCACGCACCTCGACACGCGCATCACCAACGAGCTCGCCGCGCTTCGAGCCCAGCTCGAGGCGAAGGTGGGGAGCGTCTCGACTCCTGGCATCGTCGCGGTCTCCGGCCTGTCGGCGAACAACCAGCGCATCACGAATGCGGCCGGGCCCATCGCGGGCGTCGGGGGCAACAACGACGTGGTGACGAAGGCCCACCTCAAGGCGTTGTTCGCGAATCAGGTCATCTACGTCTCGGGCGCGCAATGTCCCCTCGGATTCTCCCCCTTCACCGCGGGTGAGAACCGCTTCATTCGAGGGGAGGCGTCGGGCGACGGGAGCTTCGGGGGCGCCGATGCCGTAGGCGTGGGCTTCTCCACCGGCGGCGTGGCTGCCATTCTGAACGGGAACCCCAACTTCGTCACCGGCCTCTCGGTGGGTGGGCAGGGCAACGGAGGCGCGTTCTCCATCGTCCCGGGCCACATTCGCCTCAAGCCCTGCGTCTTCAACGCGAACTACTAGGCGGTGGTCACAGGCACGCCGCAGCGCCTGTCGCCGCGGGTGACGCTGCGGCCAAACCCGGGAAGAATCCGGACATGAGCGAGCGCGCGCTGCGGGTGCAGTTCATCCACGGGCTCGAGAGCAACCCCCAGGGCACGAAGGCCCGCTTCCTCGCCTCGCGCTTCGAGGTGACGGCGCGGGCGATGGACACGAGCGACCTCTCGGGAGCCATCGAGACGCAGGCCCGGGCCCTGGCGGAGGGGAAGCCCGACGTGCTGGTCGGCAGCTCGTTCGGCGGCGGCATCGCCGTGGCCCTGCTCGCCAGGGGTGTCTGGCGCGGGCCGACCGTGCTGCTGGCGCCGGCGGCCGCGAAGCTCGGCGTCGCCGCGCCGCTGCCCGAGGGCGTGCCCGTCATCATCGTGCACGGGCTGCGCGACACGGTGGTGCTGCCCGAAGACAGCCACTCCCTGGCGAAGACGGGCACGCCAGGCCTCGTCACCCTGCTCGAGGTCGATGACGAGCACCGCCTCCAGTCACTCGTCGACTCAGGCCAGCTCGCCGAGCTCGTCCGACAGGTCGCGGCCCGCCGTCGCTGAAGGCGACCGCCGCCCCTCCGACGAGGCCCTCACCCACCGCCGACAGCGCGGCGCCCTCACGGCGCGCGCCCCTCGCCAAACCGGCAGTCGAGGACGTGCTCGAAGACGCTGCCGATGAGGGCCCGGCCAGCCCCCAGCGGGAGCGCCACGCTGCTCCCAGACAGCGCGGCGCCGTCATCGAGGCCCACCTCGTCGACGTCGAACCGGCGCGCCGCCGCGTCGTAGCGGGCCCGCAGCACCTGCGAGGGCGAGCGCTTCGCCGCGTCGGCCGCGTGACCGAGGAAGTCGAGCATCTTCGGGTGCGCGGCCACCCAGAGCAGGCCCCCGGGGTCGAGCGACAGGTTGTCGAGGCCGGTGGCCGCGGCGTGCTCGGCGACGAGCGTGAGCGCGCCGCCGGGGCCCGTGCGCGTGAAGGCCAACAGCCGCCGCCCCGTCGTCTCGGTCACGAACACCGTCGCGCCGTCGGGGGTGACGGCGACGCCGTTCGCGTAGCGCAGCCCCGTCGCCGCCACCTCGGCGGTGGCTCCATCGAAGAAGCCAACGCCGGCCCAGGGCAGGCGCAGGAAGGTCTCGGCGAGCCGCGCCGCCGTGCCCGCGCGCGTCCCCGCGTCGAGCGTGACGAAGAAGGCCTCGGGCCCGACGGGCGCCACGTCGTTCATGCTGACGAAGCGGGACGACGAGACGGTTCGCCGGTGCTTCAGCGCGGGCCCCGGCTCGAGGTCGAACGACTCGACGGTGCTCGTCTCGCGCTTCGGGTGGTTCACCACGAAGAGGCGCCGCCGGCCGTCGTCGAAGCGCCACAGCCCGAGGCCGTGCGGGTGAAAGGCGCCAGAGAGGTCATGCGCGACGACGACCGGCGCCGCCGCCTTCGCGGGGTCGAACGCGAGGATGGCGCCCTCGGCCGTCGCGCCGCGCTCGAGGGCGCGGAAGTCGGTGCTCGACAGCAGCACGAGCCCGCTGTCGGCGTCGAAGACGAGGTCCTCGGCCCCCGCCACCGGCACCCGCGCACATCGGTCGAAGCCGTGCGGCTCGATGGTCCGGAAGGCCCCGGCGTCTGCGAGCGTCACCAGCGCCGCGGCGGCGGCCATGAGCGCGACGAGCCCGAGCCCAACGAGGACGACGCGCTTCATGCCGACACGCTGGTCCGGGCGCACACCGCGGCGGCGGCTCGCGGCGCAGCGTCGAGTCGAGCCTCAGCAGACGACATGCGCACGTCTTCGCATGAGAGGGCCCCGGGCGCACGACGCCTCACGCGAGCCGCATCGCCGCTCCAGCCGCCACGTCCGGGGCCGCGTCCCCCGGGGGTTGGCGCAGCGCGCGGTGCTCGCTCCAGGTACCGAAGAGCACGCCCCACAGCGGGAAGGTGCCCGCGAAGTTCGTGTCGAGGGCGCGCGCGTCGGCGCTGTGGTGCCCGGCGTGGAAGGCCGGCGAGGCGAGTACGCACCCGAAGGACACCGCCAGGCCGGCGTGCAGAAGGGTGGTGAATGTCTTGCGCAGCAGCACCACGCTGCCCAACGCCGACAGCGACAGGGCGAGGAGCGCCCCGGCCAGCCCCACCACCACGCCGTGCAGCACGAGGTCGACCGGGTGCTGGCGCCAGGCATCGAGGAACGACGGCTCGGTCGCCTCGTGGTGGAGCCAGCGCACGCGCTGCAGCCACGGCACCCGGTGCATCGCCCGGTGCACCCGGTACCCGCAGAGGTCCGAGGCCACGAAGACCAGCGCCGCCCGCCTGAGCGTCCGCGCCCCCGGGCCTCGAAGCGCGCGCCCAGCCAGACGAGCAGCGGCGCGCCGACGGCCTGCATCGCCAGCGTGTCGAGCACGAAGCGCCCCGCCCGGCGGCTCCACGGCCGCGCCGTCGCCGGCACGAGGACCTCGAGCGCCCCGAAGAGGCCCACCATCAACGCCAGGAAGAGCGCCGCGCCGGCGAGAAGGGGCACCACGTCAGCACCCGTCGAAGGCGCCGAACGCGAAGTGGCGCTCTTCGTCAGAGTCGTAGCCGTCGTCCGCGCGCCCGAAGAGCCGCTCGAGGCACCCCAGCGGCCGCTGCTTCACGCGCAGCTTCTGCATCGTCACCGGCGTCGCAGCGGCCGGCTCGTCGTCGAGCGAGCCCACCCGCGCCTCGGAGGCGTTCGCCACGTCGGCGGCGATGACGACGAAGATGATGACAGCGGCCGAGGCCGTCAGCGCGAGGGCGGTGACGACCAGCGTGGCGAGGCGTCGGGCACGAGACTTGGGCGGCTCCTCTGGTGCTGCTGCGCGAGGGCGCGCTGCAGGCCGCCTGGGTCCGCTCGCGCCATCGGAATTGCCGAGCCTCAGCAGCACGGCGTCGAGACGAACTCCCTTCACGTGGTGCTCGACCTTCTTGTCGCGCCACGTCCTCGTGACCGGGCCGAGCGCCTCAAGCGCGGCCTGGTCGAACGAGGCGGGGGTGATGGGGGCGCCACACAACTGGAGCGAGGGCGGGGACCCCGCATCGGGCGAAGCGGCGAGAACGAGAATGAGGAGAACCGACTTGCATCACTCCGGCGCGAAAGACCGTGTTCACTTCGCCGACTCGGTGAGCCGGGGCACGGCCACGGTAACCGTTCAGGAGGCCGGGCCTCGATCAGCCGCGCACATCCCGGCGATCAGTTCCCGCACTGACTCGGCTCGCGTGAGCTGCGCAGGCGTGATCTACGGGCGAGGTGTCCGACC
>JADCJJ010000157.1 GCA_020247085.1 Myxococcaceae bacterium
AGCGCCGGCGGCTCGGCGGGTGGCGGCGCCGGCGGCTCGGCGGGTGGCAGCGCCGGCGGCTCGGCTCTTCCCGGAGCGACCTGCGCGACCGCGACGCCCATCGCCAGCGGCTCCTTGAGCGCTCCAGCGCGGACGACGGGGACGACCGTCGGCTACGCCAACACCTACGCCGCGTCTGCGACGTGCGCCGGCGCCGATGGGCGCGACCGCTCGTACCAGCTCGATCTCGTGAGCGGGCAGCGGCTCCTCGCGACGGTGCGCCAGGCGATGGTCGGTTCGTACGACCCCTCGCTCAGCGCCGTCGTCGGCCCGGCGAGCCAGTGCGACGTGATGCCCCGCATCTGCGCGGCGTCGGACGACGTCGGCGCCGCGGGCGAAGTCAACGCAGTGCGCCACCTCAACACGTCGGGCCTGCCGCAGACGATGTTCCTGACGGTCGACTCCTACACTTCGAGCGACCCCGGCGGCGCCTTCCTGCTCGACGTCACCGTCGACACGCCGCCGACGGGTGACGCGTGCGAAGCGCCGCTGGTGCTCAACAGCGGCACCCCGCGCACGAACGAGGCGCTCTCGGGCTTCGCCAACGACTACTTCTTCCGCAGCTTCGGCTCGAGCCTCACCTGCACCAGCAGCGCCGCGAGCGCTGGGGTCGACCGCGCCTACAGCAGCCTGGTCGGCGCCGGCGAGACCCTCACCGTGACGGTCACGCCGTCAGCCAGCCTCGACGTCGCCGTCAACCTGCACGGCAGCGCCGCCGAGTGCGCGTCGCGGGCCTGCCTCACCTCGAGCAACGCGGTGGGCCAGGGGGTCGCCGAGACGCTCACCTGGACGAACACAGGAACGAGCGCGCGCACGATGCTCATCGTCGTCGAGACGCCCGCGGGGGCGACCGGCAGCTTCTCGATCACCACCACCACCGGGCTCAGGCCGGGAGACGTCTGCGCCACCACGCCTCCGCCCATCACCGCGCCCGGCACGCAGAGCGCGCTCTCGCTGACGGGCTACGCGGCGGACTACACGCAGACGACCACGGCAAACGGGTGCGCACTGTCGACCGGGCCCGACCGCGTCTTCCAGGTGACGGTTCCGCCGCGGCAGCGCCTGGTGAGCACCGTGACGGCCAGCGGCGGCTTCGACGGCGTCATCAACGTCATCCCCGGTGTCGCCAGCGCCTGCGCCGCGTCGCCACGGGTCTGCAGCGGCTCCGGCGACCAGGCCGGCGTCAACGGCGTGGACACGGCGGTCTGGGACAACGGCACCACCTCGCCACAGAACGCCTACGTCGTCATCGCGGGCCGCAGCGCGGCGACGTCGGTGGGCTCGTTCTCGCTCAACACCAACTTCCTCTCGGGCGATTCCTGCCGCTCCGCGCAGCTCGTGACCGGCCCCTTCCCGCGCACCCTCACCGGCCAGAGCCTCACCGGCTACCGGAAGGACATCACCCTCGGGTCGTTCCCCTGCCGCAGCGCCACCGGCGCCGACCGTGTCTACGAGGTCGAGGTGCCGCCGGGGCAGTTCCTGACGGTCACGGTGACACCCGCCGGCTTCGAGGATCTCGTCCTGAACCTCTTCGACCCCGAGAGCGCCTGCACCGCCACGCCGGCGACCTGCTTCACCGGCGCCGACGTCGGCGGCGGCGGCGCCCCAGAGACGGCATCGGGACGGAACGGCTCGTCGACGACGACCCGGGCCTTCATCGCCGTCTCGCGGTACACCTCGGGGAGCGCGAACTACAGCATCACGTTCGAGGTGCGCCCCTAAGCGCACCGGTCTTTCCTTCCCCGGAGGGGTGCGTGTGCTACGCGTGCCCCAGTCGTTTCCACGACGAGGAGCCCATGCCCGACGCGTCGCCGGTCCCAGCCGCGCCCCTGCCCGTCTTGAACCTGTCGGTCGGAGACCGGGTCGTCTACCCCAACCAGGGGCTCTGCAACGTCACCGAGATCGCCACCGACGAGATCGCCGGCCAGAAGCTCGTCTTCGTCACGCTCACGTTCGTCGAGACTGGCGCGAAGGTGAAGGTGCCGAAGGACAAGCTGGCGAAGAACGGCGTGCGACGGGTGGCTGCGGCGGCCGACGTAAAGAAGGTGTTCGAGTTCCTGCGCTCCGACTCCGAGCGCGCCTCGCTCGACTGGAAGAAGCGCGCCCGCGACAACACCGAGCGGCTGTCGGTGGGCGGCCTCATCGGGCTGGCCGAGGTGGTGAAGGGACTGCAGGTGCTCTCCGAGCTGCGGCCCCTGCCCCCCAAGGAGCGGGAGCAGTACAACGACGCGCGCCACCTCTTCGTCAGCGAGCTGGCCGCGGCGCTGGCGTGCTCCGAGGCCGACGCCGAAGACGCGCTCGACGTCGTGCTCTTCCCGCCCGGCAAGGAGCGGCCCAAGCGCAGCATCGAGGAGTTCCAGGGCCTCGAGGGTGACGACCTGCTCGGAGACGACCTGCTGGGCCTCGACGGCGAGGCGGGCGCGGGCGACGAGGAGAAAGAGGACAAGGAGGACAAGGACGAGGCGGCGCCCGACGAGTCCGGCGACGGCGATGGCGACGAGGCAGAGGCGCCCAAGAAGAAGCCGGCGAAGGCCGCCGACAAGCCGAAGAAGAAGCTCGACGTCGACCTCGAGACGACGGTGGCGCAGGGCACGGCGCTCGAGGCCCCCGCGCCGAAGAAGCGCGGGCGCCCGCCGAAGCCGAAGCCGCCCGTCGACGAGGCTGCCCCTCCGGCCGCGCCGAAGAAGCGCGGGCGCCCTCCGAAGCCAAAGCCTCCGGCCGACGAGGCCGCCCCTTCGGCCGCGAAGAAGCGGGGCCCGGCCCCCAAGGTGAAGTGAGGACGCGCACATGATCCGCATCGTCACCCTGGACCAGTACGACCCCGCCGTGCTCAAGGCGCTCGGCAAGGCCCTGTACACGGCCTTCGCGGTCGGCGCCGAGCACTCGGGCAGCGTCACCATTCCGGCGGGGCTCATCGAGCCGTACGACGCCAACAAGCTGCTCGAGGCGCTGCCGAAGGTGCAGGCCTTCGCCGACGACAAGGTGCTGTACCTGACGACGCGCAAGCTGGCGCCGCGCAAGCTGGCCTCGGGCGAGGCGCCGACGGTGGGCGTCACGCACTACAAACGCCAGCGCGCCCTGCTGTCGAGCAGCGTCATCAAGAGCGTGAACCCCGACACGGTGAAGACGCTCGCGCGCTACGCGATGCAGGAGATCGGCCACGCCTTCGGGCTGCACCACTGCCTCGACCCGCGGTGCGCGATGTACCCGTCGTGGACGCCCTCGTACCCCCAGGGTGAGGCGAGCTTCTGCGTGTTCTGCCGCGACACGAGCGAAGCGGTCATCCGGCAGACGAAGTCGTGAGCGTCGGGCCGACGAGCCTCTGGGAGGGCACGGCGCCGCGCCTCGAGCGCTGGGTGGGCGTTGGCCTCGTCGTGGTGGCGCTGGCGTGCCTCGCCTTCCAGCTGTTGGTGCCGTCCGTCACGCCCTCGGAGCGAGACTTCGCGCAGGCCGCCGCCGTCGTCGAGCAGGAGGCGCGGCCGGGTGACGTGGTGCTGCTGACGCCCTGGTGGGCCGAGCGCGCGCGCCTCTACCTGCCGGAGCGGGTGCCGGTGGTGGGCTGGTACGGCAGCGACGGCGAGGACCTCACCGAGCACCCGCGCATCTGGGTGCTCGCGAACGTGAAGGCGCCCCGCTTCTCGTGGAGCGGCTTCCTCGACGTCTTCGGCGCGCGGCGCACCGAGGTGGGCTCCGAGCGCCGCTTCGGCCCCCTCGGACTGCGCCTGTACACGAATGGGCGCGCCCGGCCGGTGCGCTTCTCGGCGCGCGAGGCGCTGGGCAGCGCGAAGGTGTACCTCGAGGGCCCGGGCGGCCAGCAGGCGTGCGGGTGGAACGGCCGGAGCTTCCGCTGCCCCAACGGCGCCGAGGTGGTGGCCGAGTGGCACGAGCTGGCCTGGCAGCCGCATCGGTGCATTCGCTTCTTTCCGCCCGGTGGGCCGACCCGGCTGGTGGCCGAGTTCTCGAACGTGCCCGCCGCCGACATGCTGCGGCTCACCACCGGCTACATCTGGGAGCGCTTTGGCAGCCGCGCCGACGCGCCGACGGACTTCGGGGTCGAGGTGAACGGCGACGTGCAGTCGACGCCCATCGCGCGCGGGCTCGAGAAGGTGTGGCGCGTGGAGCGGCCCAATACCGCCGCGGGCACGGTTCGCGCGTGGGTGCAGGCGCCCGACTCGCGCGAGGTGTGCTTCGAGCTGACCGGCTTCGGCCCGGAGGGCGCGTGAGCAAGAAGAAGCGCGCCGCGATGGAGCCACAGGCCGAGACCTCGGCGGCCCCGGATGCGGGACCTCATCCGAAAGAGCCGGACTCCACTGCGCAGCCAGAGCGTGCAGGCGCCGAAACCTCGTCGACGACGACTCCGTCACCGCCGGGCGAAGCGCGGAGCGGCGCCAACCGCACGCTCGATCGCCGTATCGGCTGGGCCCTCTTCCTCGGCGCCACGGTGCTGTTGTTGGTCACCGAGAAGCCAGCTGGCTTCGTGCGCGACGAGAGCCAGTACTTCCACGCGGGAGAGAGTTACGCGCGGTGGTTTCAGTCCTTCGTCTCGTCTCCGGCCGAGGCACTCAAGGACGCGAACATCTCGGCGGCCTTCAGCGCGAACCGCGAGCACCCGGCGCTGATGAAGAACCTGTACGGGCTGTCGTTCGTGCTGCTGCACGAGAAGCTGGGCCTGTTGCGCCCCGCCGCGGCCTTCCGCTTTCCGGCCTTCGTCTTCGCGGCGCTCATCCTCCCATTGATCTTCTCGCTGGGGCGGCGCCTCTTCGGTCGCGGGCCGGCCCTCTTCGCGGCGCTGTCCTTCTTCCTGGTACCCAGACAGTTCTTCGAAGCGCACCTCGCGTGCTTCGACGTGCCGGTCGCCACCACGTGGCTCCTCGTCGTCTTCTGCTTCGTCGAGGCGCTCGAGCGGCCACGGTGGTGGCTGTGGACGGGCATCGCGTTCGGCCTCGCCCTCGCCACCAAACACAACGCCTTCTTCATTCCGCTGACGCTCATTCCCTTCTCGCTCTGGCGCGGCTGGGAGCGCTCGAAGGGCCTGCCCGAGGCACGCGTCTTGATGCTCAGCATCAACGGCACGTTCGTCGCGATGGCCGTGCTGTACGGGCTGATGCTCCTCATTCTGGGGCGGCCCAGGATCTCGATCGAGGAGGCTCTCCGCTCTCCCAACCCGGCCGGACTGTCCGAGTTCACCCGTCAGTTCACCTCAAGCTTCGAGCTCATCAGCCCACAACTGGGCCTCTTCGCCCTCACGGCGCTGGCGGGAGTCGTCCTGTGCTGGATGTTGGCGCGGGTCGACGCGGCGACCTTCCGCGCTGTGGCTCCCCTGGTGTCGATGGCGGTGCTGGGTCCCGTCGTGCTGTACCTGCACTGGCCCTACCTCTGGCACCACCCGGTGGAGCGCTATTCCTGGTACCTCTCGTTCCACCTCAACCACGAGCACTACGCGTGGTTCTACCTGGGCGAGCTGCTCCGCCAGCCACCCTTCCCGCTCGGCTACGTGCTGGTGAAGACGGCGCTGACGGTGCCGACGTCGCTCTTCGTCCCCATGGTGCTGGGCGTGGTGTGGGTCGTCGTGCGCACGGTGCGCCGGCAGGTGACGGCCCTCGAGTGGGTGGTGCTGGCGAACGCGGCGATGTCGATCATCGTGCTGTCGCAGCCGAACGTGCCGCACTTCGGCGGGGTGAAGCACTGGTTCCCGTCGATGCCGTTCCTCGCCATCCTCGCGGCCGGCGTCGTCGCGCGCGGCGCGCAGGGCCTCAGTGGCTGGCTGCGAGCGCGCGTCCCGGCGCTGACCGAACGAACGGCCTTCATCGTCCTCTGTGCGCTCCTGTCGCTGCCGGCGCTCGTGCAGTCCGTGCGCGTGTACCCGTACGGCACGAGCGCGTACTCGGAGCTCGCCGGTGGACTGCCGGGCGCGGCGACGCTGGGCATGCAGCGGCAGTTCTGGGCCAACAACGTCACCGGCGTGCTCGAGTGGGTGAACGCCAACGCCAGGCCCGGCGAGCGCATCTACTTCCACGAGGTGCACGGCGGCATGATCCAGGACCTGCAGCGCAACGGCATGCTCCGCCGTGACGTGCAGCCCATCGTCGACGGCATGGGGTGCTTCATGGGCACCTGCCCCGCGCTCGCCGACATGGTGGTGTACCAGTACCATCAGGAGTTCCGGGAGACCGAGTTCCGCACGTGGGAGGCCTTCGGCACCCAGCGGCCCGTCACCGGCCTCTACGTGGACGAGACGCCGCAGGTCGTGGTGTACCGCCGCCGATGAGCGCCTCCCCGCCCGTCACCCCAGTGTTGCGCCGTCACCAGCTGGCGGAGGGCCCGCGCGCGCTCGCGGCCCTCGCCCTGGCGGCGGCCCTCGCCGCGTGTCCGCGTGACCGAGTGATGGGCGGCCGCTGCGGCACCGACGCCGACTGCGCGTCGTCGACGTCGAGCTCGCTGGTGGCGGGGGCGCCCGCCGCCGCGTACCGCTGTGAGCAGCAGACCGGCGTGTGCTACTGCCGCACCGACGACGCCTGCCCGCCGCGACAGCTGTGCAACGCCCTGGGCTTCTGCCAGGACCGCGCGGGCTGCGCGACGAACGCCGACTGCCCCGACACGACCTTCGCCTGCGACACGACGGCCGGCGCCTGCGTACCCCGGGGGCGCTGCACGACCGACCTGCAGTGCGCGCTCGGCGAGGTGTGCGACCGCGGCCAGTGCCGCCTGGGCTGCCGGACCAACGGAGACTGCAACGCGGTCTCGTGCCGCTGCGGCGACGCGGCCTGCGCCTGCACGGGCACCACCCCGGCCGAGCGCGCGCGCTGCCAGGTGGGCGTGTGCGACCCGACGTTCTGCGCCAACGACAGCTTCTGCGCGTTCGGCGAGCTCTGTGGCGTGCCGCCCGACGCCGGCGTCACCGAGGACGGCGGCCAGCCACGCGCCCAGTGCTACTCGGACTTCGACGTCGACACGCGCCCCTACTGCGCCCGGTGCACCAGCGGCGGTGGCGTCGACACCTGCGGCTTCGGCGCGAACTACTGCATCATCGACACCCGCACCGCCTCGACGTACTGCGGGGCCGACTGCTCCGAGGGCCAGCAGTGCCCCCGCGGGTACGGCTGCCGTGACATTCGCATCGTCTTCACCCGGTGGATGTGCAGCGCCAACGTGCCGTGCCGCGCCGACCCGAACCTGCCCTGCCAGGAAGACAAGGACTGCCGCCTGGGCGGCAGCTGCGTCAAGCTCCCGGGGGCCTCGGCGGGGTTCTGCGCGGGGCGGTGCGTGCTGCGAGAGGGGTCAGGCTTCGGCTACTGCAGCTGCCAGGCCGACGAAGACTGCCCGGGCCAGTCGTGCACGCGCGGCGAGTGCAGCGTGTCGAAGAAGCGCTGCGTCAACGACACCGACTGCCGGCAGATTCGCTGCGTCGACTTCGACGGCATCGGCGCGTGTCAAATCGGCCAGAACTGCACGCCGACGGCCGGGCTGACCTGCAACGAGGTCGCCCCGCCCTGAGGCCCGCGGCGACGATGGCGCCCCGTCAGCGCAGGCGCTCGAAGACCTCGAGCCAGCGGGCAGCGGTCACCCGTACGCTGTCTTGAAGCCACTCGTCGAGCGCCTGAAGCTCGATCGGCCGGAAGGCGCGGCGGTGGTGCCTGGCCATCACGCCCACCTGGACCTCGAGCACCGTCTCGAGCGCCTCTTCATCGAGCTTCTCGAGCCGCAGGGTGGCTCGGCTCAGGCGAGAGCGCACGACGTACTCGCTCGTGCCCAGCGCCACGGTGAAGTGGTCGCTCACGCCCAGCCCCGGCCACACGGCGTCGCGCACCTTCGCGATGCGATCATCGATGGGCGAGGTGGCGTGGCCCCAGGCCGTCGCGGGCCGGGTGAGCTCCTTCACCTCGAGCACGTCGGTGACGCCGTCGCGCCGCACCAGCGCCCAGAAGCGCCGCAGCCCGCCCGAGCCGCCGTGCTCGCGCTCGCGCTCGGCCACGTCGCGCACCGAGAAGCCGTTCGCCTTCAGCGCACGGGTGACCAACTCGCGGTCTGACGTGGCCACGGCCCCCAGGCGCGTGTCGTCGTCGCGAACGAGCTTGCCGCCCGCGACGAACTTGCCCCGCTGCCGGGCCCGAACGGCCTCCGCGGCAGGGATGAACTCCGCCGGGAGCTGCGGAGCGCGGGCGGGCGTGCGCATGACGTCGCGGTAGAGGTCGATGAGCGCGTCGGTGGCCCGCTCGTCACCAGTCCACAAGAGATGCGCCGTGAAGTACCGGAGCGCGTCGAGCCCCACCTCGGCCGGGCCCGAGTCATCGAGATCGTTGAAGGCGTAGTGCACCTGGTCGCCCACGACGAGGAAGCCGAAGTTCTCGGGGTGCAGGTCGCCAAAGCACCAGTCGGTGCGGCCTGGCATGTGCGCGGCCGGCACCTGCGTGAGGTCGAGGTACCAGGCCTGGGGGAACGCCCGAAAGAACCGCAGCGGGCTCTCGAAGGCCTTCGCCCACTTCGCCTCGAAGCGCGCCGGGTCGAGGTGCGGGTTGGTGGCGCGGAAGAACGCCCGCGTCAGCTGCCGGGGGGCGCTGAGGTCGCGCGCCTCGATGGGGTGCATTCGCGGCACCTTGACGAGGAACGGGGCGCGGCGGCAAGGGGGTGTCACGCTGCGCGCGGAGATGTCGGTGGCGTCGGATAGGGTGGGGTGGTGTTCGACGCGCTCCACCTGCTCGACCAGCACGTCTTCGTCGACGTCGAGACGACGGGCCTCGACGCGTCGCGCGACGAGATCATCGAGGTGGGCGCGGTCTTCGTGCGGGGCGGCGTCGTGGAGCGCGAGGCCACGTGGCTGGTGCAGCCCCACCAGCCCATTCCGGCGCTCATCACCGCGCTGACCGGGCTCGACCGGGAGTCGCTCGAGGGCGCGCTTGCCTTCGAGGCGCTTCGACCGACGCTGGCCGCCGACCTTCGAGGCTTCACCCTCGTCGCCCACAACGCCCGCTTCGAGCGCGCGTTCCTGGGCCCCACGCTCGCCGAGGCGCCGATGCTCGACTCGTGCGAGCTCGCGCTGCTGTTGTTTCCGGAGCTCAAGAGCCATGCCCTCGACGCGCTGGTGCGGTGGGCCGGCATCGGCGAGGGCGCCCGCCACCGCGCGCTGGCCGACGCGCAGGACGGGCTGCGGGTGACGCAGGTGTTGCTCGAGCGCGCCGTCACCGAGGCTCCGGCGCAGCAGCTCGAACTGCTCGCCGCCCGCCTGCCCCCCGGTCCGCTCGCGAACCTGCTGACGCGCCTCGCCCGGGCTGCGTCTCACCCGGGCCGATCCACTGAGGCGAAGCGGCCCGCGCGCCCGACGCTCCCCGAAGCGCTCGAGCGCTGGGTGGCACGGCCGGGGCCGCTGGCGCTCGAGCTCGAGCGGGGCGACGTGGGCGAACTGGTGCGCCACGCGGCGGAGCGGGTGGCCGGCTCGACGTGGCTCGTCGCGCCCGAGGGCTGGCTCGCCGCCCTCGACGGGCTCGCGCCGCTGCCCCCGTGCGAGACGGCTGTCTCGGCGCCCGGCCTCGAGGCGCTGCTGGCGCGCCCGCGCCCGGAGGACCCGGCGACCGCCACGGCCCTCGCCTACCTCGAGCGCTGGAGTCGTCGCGGGGGGCGCGACGTCGAGGCGCTGAGCGGGTTCTTCCGGGCGCAGGTGCCATCGCTGCGGCTCACGCAGACGCTGCTCGAGCGCGCGGCGACCACCCCGCCTGGCGCCGGCGTGTACGCCGGTTCGCTCGCGCACGCCGCGGGCTGGCTCGAGCGCGGCGTCGCGCCGTCGGCGCTCGTGTGGCTCGACGCCCCCGCGCTGCCGGAACTCGAGCGGCGTCGGCTCACCATCACCGTGCACCCGGGAGCGCTGCTGGAGCTGCCCGCGCTCTTCGAGCTGGCCTGCCCCGGCGTGCCCCTCCCTTCCGGATGCGCCCAGCTTCGAGACGCGGCGCAAGCGCTCGCCGCGAGCGGCGCGGGCGCCGCCGACCCTGGCGCGGTCGGCGAGGCCCTGACCGCAGTCGGGCGCGCGCTGGAGCGCTGGCAGGGGGAGCTGACGGCGCTGCCGGCGGCGCCGCTGCTCGACGGCGTTCTCAGGCGCTCGACGCAGCTCCTCGCGCGCAGCCGGCGCCTGCGCCAGCCCGACGCACCGGGTGGCCGCCGCGCCACGGCCACCGTGGTGAGCCTCACGCCCTCCCTGGCGGGCGCCGAGGCCTCGCTCCGCGCCCTGGCCGCGAGGGCGCCGTCGCTCTTCGTCTCGGACGTCCGGCGGGCCGACGGGTGGAGCGAGCGGTGGGGGTGCCCGGACGTCGAGGCCGACGGCGCCGCCCGCGCCACCCGCCCCGTCCGCCTCGAGGGCTCACTCCGCGACGACGGAGCCCTCGCCGCGCGCGCGCTGGCGCCGCGGGGCCCGATCACGGTGCTGGTGGCAGAGGAGCTGACGGAGCCGCTCGTTCGGGCGCTCGTCGACCACGCCGCCGCGCAGGGGCGCCGCGTGCGCCTGCACCCATCGGAGCTCTCAGCCGGTGACGTGCTGCTGCAGCGGTGGCGGGGCCTGCCCCCCTGCCCCCGCGTTCACGGCGTCGTGGTGCTGGTGGGCGCCGGAGACCGGTTCGGCCTCAGGCGCCTGACGGCCGTGGGCGTCACGGTCGACTCGGTGCTGCTGCGCGCCGCCTTCGAACCCGAGGCCTGGAGCGCGGCGCTCGCTGGCCTGCCGTGGGTGACGGGAGCGCCGTCGCCTCCTGGCTTGCCTTGAGGCGTGCGCTCCGACCTGTGAGGGGGGGGCCTGCGGCTGGTGGCGGTGGGCGCGCCTCCACGCGCCGCGCAGCCCGCGGCGGACAGTGGAACGCCCCGCGCGTCGCGGACCCGAGCGTGACGCGTGGAGGCCCGGGGGGGCGCTCCACCCGCGCCGTCTCGCGCGCCACGACCGCTGGCGCGGAGCGCTGGCCCCCGGCTGCGAGGCGAGGCGGGCGCCTGCGCCGGGGCACCCACCCATCGGGCGCCCGGTGACGCGGGTGCTGGCGCTCGCTCCGGAGCCGGGCCGCCCTCGCCCGGACGACGCACGACACCTCGAGCCGGCTTCGCGCGAGGCGCTCCGGTGCCAGAAGGATTCGAACCTTCGACTCCGAGATGAAACGTCTCGTGCTCTCCCAGACTGAGCTATGGCCTTCGTGGCCGGGCTTGCGGCCCGGCCGGGACACGCACCTTCACCATGCAGGCGACGAACCGCTGGCCGTGACGGAGGGCGCCCAGGGGGCGCTCCCGACGGCGCGGAGGTCTCTGGCGTCGGCGTCACCCTGCGACGCGCGGGCCGGGGGCGACCTGACGAGCGCGCGCGCACTGTGCTACCCACCGAGCTCAGCATGACGAAGCCGCCCTTCCTGCCCAAGGAGCAGCCGACCACCTTCGTCCGCTCGCTCGGCTTCGCCTGGGCCGGGCTGATTCACACCGTCGTGCACCAGCGCAACATGCGGCTGCACATCATCGCGGCGCTCCTGGTGGGGCTGGTGGGCAGCGCCATCGAGCTTGGGCTGGCCGAGAAGGCCATTCTCATCTTCTGCGTGGTGCTCATCTTCTTTGCCGAGATGCTCAACAGCGCCCTCGAGCAGCTCGTCGACCTCGCCATTCAGGAGTTCGACGAGAAGGCCCGCCTGACGAAGGACATCGCGGCCGCGGGCGTGCTGGTGCTGGCGCTGGGCTCGATGGTCATCTTCGCCGCCATCCTCGTGCACGACGCCGACGTCATCTTCCGCGACGTCGCCGTCATCGAGCGCCAGGTGCTCTTCGGGGTCCCCCTCGCCTTCTTCGGCGGGGCCCTGATGCACGAGTCCCACAAGCCACTGGCGCTCGACGCCGTCTTCGCCCTCGGTGCCTTCGGCACGTGGGCGCTGACCACCACGTGGACCGAGTCGTACGTCATGTCGGCGATGCTCTTCGGCCTGCTGGTGGTGTGCGCCGCTGCCGCTGGCGCCCGTCGCCAGGCGCGCCGGCAGGCAGCCAAGCGCCAATAAAAAAAGCCCGGCACCTGGCCGGGCTCCCGCTGCTGCTCCCCCTCGAGGCCCACCTCAGCCCGGACCCAGTCCGGAAAGAGGGGTTCCTCGAAAGGGCTCTCTCGCGATGGACCCGCGTCAGGCTTCGGCGCGGGGCTCGGCCTCGACGTCGGCCGGCTTCTGCTTCAGGTTCACCGTCACTTGCTCGATGAGCTCGGTGGCGATGTCCAGAATCTGGTTCGAAGTGTAGCCTCCCGACTGCAGCTGCGCAAAGAAGGCCTGCGCCAACGCCCGGGTGTTCTTCTTGTCGGTGCTCACGTTCCCTCCAGTGGAGACTTCGCTTTCCTTCGGCTGCTCATTCACCCGCTGTGCCACACTCCTGACGTGAGGGGTGACAGTTGTTTCAGGCATTTGCATGGCAAGAATGGGCCGGGGTGCGAAGCCCGATTCGCACCTCGGCTGCGGCGAACAAGCGCCTGTGTAGCGCCGGTAGCACACGCCCGACGGCCTCATGGCTCCATGAGTCTCACTGATGATGTAGGCAGGTAGAGGCCACCGCGCGGTCCGTGCTACCCGCAGCGCGCGTGGCGTACCGAATCAACAACGTCCCCCAGTGGCTGGACGAACCAGAGGCGGTGCTGGGGCCAAAGGCAGCCGCGAAGCTGGGCGTGAAGCCTTCGGACCTGGCGACGCTGCGGGTGGTGCGCACGGTGCTCGACGCGCGGAAGAAGAACCACCCGCGCTACGTGCACACGCTCGAGGTCGAGGTGATGCCGGGGCGGCTGCCCAAGACGCTGCCGCCCGACGTCAGCGAGGTCGACCCGCCGCCAGCGCCGCTGCCGAAGGTGGTGCGGCCTCCGGCGCGGCGGCCGATCATCGTCGGCATGGGCCCGGCGGGGCTCTTCGCAGCGCTGGCGCTGGCGGAGCGCGGGGTGACGAGCGTCATCCTCGAGCGGGGCAGAGAGGTCGTCCAGCGGCGCAAGGACGTGGCGAAGCTCTCGCGCGACGGCACGCTCTTCCCCGAGTCGAACATGAACTTCGGCGAGGGCGGCGCCGGCGCGTACACCGACGGAAAGCTGTCGACGCGCATCAACCACCCGCACGTTCGGCGCGTCATCGAGACGTTCGCGCGCTTCGGCGCGCCCGACCGCATCCTCGTGCAGGGCAAGCCGCACATCGGGTCAGACCTGCTGCCCTTCGCGGTCGAGCGCATGCGCCAGGAGCTGCTGGCGCTGGGCGTCGAGGTGCGCTTCGAGACGCGCGTCGAGGACGTGCTGGTGCGCGACGGCAAGGTGGCGGGCGTGCGGCTGGCCGACGGCTCGACCCTCGAGGGCGACCGCGTGGTGCTGGCGCCGGGCAACTCGGCGCGCGAGCTGTTCGAACGGTTCGCCGCTGACGGGCACGTCTTCGTCGAGGCCAAGCCCTTCGCGCTGGGCTTCCGCGCCGAGCACCCGCAGCTCCTCATCAACGCGCTGCAGTACGGCGACAAAGTGGCCGACGACGCGCGCCTGCCGCCGGCCGACTACAAGCTGGCCGAGAATCTGTCCGTCGACGGCGACGTGCGCGGCGTGTACTCGTTCTGCATGTGCCCCGGCGGCATCGTGGTGCCCACCCCGACCGAAGACGGGTACCAATGCACCAACGGCATGTCGAACTCGCGCCGCAACTCGAAGTACGCGAACGCCGGCATCGTGGTGAGCGTCTCGGTCGAGGACTTCGCGCGCGACGGCTTCACCGGCCCGCTGGCGGGCCTGTCGTTCCAGCGGAAGTGGGAGAAGGCGGCCTACGAGCTCGGCGGAGGCCGCTTCTTCGCGCCCGCTCAGTCGATCCCCGACTACCTGGCCGGGCGGCTGTCGAAGGCCCCCGGGGGAACGACGTACCGGCCGGGCCTGACGCACGCGGACCTCAACCGGCTCTTCCCCAGGGCGCTCACCGAGTCGCTCAAGCAGGCGCTTCGCTCGTTCGACCGCTCGATGCGCGGGTTCATCACCGACGAGGCCTTCCTCATCGGCGTCGAGGCGCGCACGTCGAGCCCGGTGCGGGTGACGCGCGACGAGCAGCTCCAGTCGGTGTCGGCCCGGGGCCTGTACCCGGCGGGCGAGGGCTGCGGGTACGCTGGAGGCATCGTGTCGTCGGGCATCGACGGCCTGCGGGTGGCCGAGCAGATCTGCCAGGAACTCGTCGACGGGCCATGAAGTACCGCGTACGCAACCAGGACGGCGAGCTCGAATTCGAGAGCTTCGGGCAGCTCGAGCAGGCGTGGCTGATGGGCCTGGTCGAGCCGAGCGACGAGGTGCTCCAGGAGGGCCACGCGAAGTGGCGGCGCGCCGACAGCTACGCGGTGCTCGCCACGGCGCGGCGGCACGGCGACGACGTGTGGAACGGCTCCTGGTTCCTCTTCGTGCTCATCGGCGTCGCCCTCGCCACCGTGGCGCTGGTGCTCTTCAAGCAGGCGGCCGCCGAGAAGAGCGACCTCAAGTGGGGCCTCGGCTTCCTCGTCGCCATCGTCGACGTGGTGCTGATGACGCGCGTCACGGTGAACGCCCAGCGGCGCCGCGACCCGCATCGAAGGAGCAAGCGATGATCCGGCGCGTCCTCGTCTCGGCCCTCCTGGCGCTGTCGGCCTGCGGAGCGCCTCCACCACGCACCGACGCCCCGCTGGAGCCGTCGCCGGGCACCGGGCCCCTGCCCGAGTTCACGCTCGTCGACGTGAACCCCCGCTCGGCCAGCGCGGGCCAGCCGGTGGGGCCCACGCGCTACCGCGGCAAGGTGAGCGGCTGGTACTTCACCCACACGAGTTGAGGGTACTGCCGGAGCCAGGCTGGCTCCCTTCAGCGGTTGCAGACGGCGCTCGACGCGAAGGCCCCGGGCGAGGTCGTGCTCGTGAGCGTCAACGCCACCGGCTTCGAGAGCGGCAACGCCGACTTCGTCGTGGACAAGACGACCCCGCTCCTCCAGGACACGGCGGCCGTCAACGCCTGGGCGGCGTGGCAGGTGACGTACCGCGACGTCGTCGTCCTCGACGCCAGCGGCGCGCGTCGGGCCGTTTTCAACCTGACGCAGAACGATCTCTCGGTGCCGGCGAACCTCGCCGCGCTCGAGGGGCTGTTGCTCGGCGCCCGGTGAGCGGTGCGCCGGCCCCGGCCGTCACCCGGGCGTGAGCCAGGCGTCGTCGAGCTCGACGGTGCCAACGCCCTACAGGTGCAGCTGAGAGCGCAGGCGGGTCGTCTCCGGCAGCAGCTCGATGGGTTCGCCCTGTTGCCGTGCCCTCGCGGCCCTCACGGTGAAGGGGACTCCGGCCCGGCCCAGCACCCCACCCCGCGCGTCGAGCTGGAAGACGACCACCTCGCCCGAACTCGGCCTGCACCTGCTCGCGGCGGCGAAGGGCTGGCCTCGCGTGGCGATGCGCTCGATGGCGTCGGCGGTCTCGGGCGCGACCGCGAGGGGCACCGGGGCGGCGGCGCCGAGGGTGGCCAGGCGCGCGAGGGCGTTGCGCAGCTCCCGCGCGGGGCGGCGACGGCGCAGGCCAGCCAGGCTGCCGGCAGGGACGCCTCGCCGCCGAGGTGCTGCCAGAAGGCGCGCGCGAGCAGCTCGACGGCACCGGGCCGCTCCCGGAGGGGCGGCAGCTCGAGGCGGGTGACGGCGAGACGATGGAAGCGGTCGTCCCGGAAGCGCCCCACCTCGATCTCCTTCTCGAGGTGACGGCGATGACGCGCACGTCGACGGAGACGGGGCGCTGGCCTCCGACGCGCTGCACCTCGCCGCGCTCGAGCACCCGCAAGAGGCGCGACTGCGCCGCGAGCTCGAGGTCTCCAATCTCGTCGATGAAGAGCGTGCCTGCGTGGGCCCGCTCGAAGACGCCCACGTGCTGCTGCGCGGCGCCGGTGAAGGCGCCCCGCTCGTGGCCGAACAGGGTCGACTCGAGCAGCTCGGCCGGCGCGGTGGAGCAGTCGAGCGCGACGAAGGGGCCGGCGGCGCGAGGCGAGGCCTCGTGGAGCGACTCGGCGAGCAACTCTTTGCCGGCGCCGGTCTCTCCCTCGATGAGCACCGGCACGTCGGCCCGGGCCAGGCGCTGGGCCTGCTGAAAGACGCGGCGCGTGGCCTCGCTCTGGCCCAGCGCGCGGCCGAAGCGGGTGGTGACGGGCACGACGGCCGAGGCGTCGCCCTCCTCCCGCACGACGTCGAAGACGGACTGGACCAGCGAGAGGCGCTCCCTGCCCGACGGCAGCGCCACGCCGATGCGCAGGCCGTCGACGCGGGTGCGATTGCTCGAGGCGAGGTCTCTCACCCAGCGGGCGCCGTCGCGCACCTCGACGGCCGCGTGGCGGCGCGACACGAGGGGGGCGGGCACCACGACGTCGCAGGTCCGGCTCTGCCCGAGGAGCAGCCTGGGGCGCCCCGGCTCGACGACGCCGACGACGTCGCCGCCCTCGAGGCGAAAGCGCACCGGCGCCGTCGCCACCGACGGCCGGGTGTCGCGCTGGGGGGCTCGGTGTCGTGGGGTACGGCGGCTCCTTCACCCGGGCCCGGCCCGGCCCGCAACCCCGGCCGCGGCGCGACGGCTCCTGGGCAGGCTGCGCGTCAGGCGCCGTCACGCCGGCCGGTGCGCGGCGAGGAGGGCGGCGCAGAGTACCTGCATGGTGGGGCGCGCCCCGGGGTTGGCGGCGAGGGTGCCGTCGAGCACCCTGGCGAGCCCGCCGAGCGCGGCGGGGAACATCGGCGGCCTCGCCAGCGGGGCGCGGTGGAGCGCCTTGCCCAGCGGCTGCCCGTCGAGCCGGGGCACCTGCCCGGTGAGCGCCTCGAAGGCCAGCACGCCGAAGCTGAAGACATCGGCCTGGACCGAGACGAAGCGGGCGCCGTCGTACGTCTCCGGCGCCATGTACAACGTGGTGCCGATGACGGCCTGGCCGCTCGTCAGGTGCTCCACCGCCCCGTCGAAGGCCGGCGCGGCGGCGCCGAGGTCAGCGACCTGGTAGCCGCCAGCGTCCGACACCAGCACGTTCCCGGGCTTGAGGTCGCGGTGCACCACACCGGCGGCATGGAGGGCGACGAGGGCCTCGGCGACCTGCGCCAACATCACGGTGGCCCAGCGCCAGTCGCCGAAGCGCGCCCGCTCGTCGCGAAGGCTCCGGGCCGCCAGCGGCATCACGAGGAAGGGCGAATCACCCGCCATGCCGACGTCGATGATGGAGACGAGGCGGGGGTGCGACAGCGAGGCGATGAGGCGGGCCTCGCGCGCGAGCCGGGCGGTGTCCTCGGGCTCGTTCCGCTGCAGCACCTTCATGGCCAGCGCGAGGCCATCGGGCTGCCGGCGCACCTCGAGGACCTCCCCGGTTGCGCCCAGGGCGATGCGCCGCTCGACGCGGTACCGCTCCGCCACCATGTCTCCAGGCGCGAGGGCGCGCTCCTGGCCCGAGGCCACCTTCGGCGCGAGGCGCTCCAGCTCGCGCGAGCGCTCCGAGAGCTGGTGCCTCAGCTCGACGTTGAGGGCCTGCACCTCGGCTTGGCGCTGCTCCAGCTCACGGACACGGGCGGCCAGGGCCAGGTTGAGCTCGTCGGTCGTCCGCTGGGAGCGCGCGTGCTCCCGGGAGAGGACGAACGACTGGGCGAGCACCAGCGCGCCAATGCCGACGACGCCCGGGTGGAGGCCACCCAGCACCTCTCCGCCGCCGAGCCACATCACCATGTCGGGCACGGCGCAGAGGTTGGCGAAGGGCCAGATGAGGGCGACGCCCCGCGAGGGAGCGCCCTTCGCGCGCGCGAAGGTGACGAGCTGCTCTACGGCGGCGGCCAGCATGAGGCCCACCGTCACCGGCGCGCCCGCCTTGACGAGGCGGAAGGGGTCGAAAGCCGCGGCCACGTAGGCGCCGAAGGCCACGGCGAGCGACCACCGCCAGGCGGCAGGGGGCGCCGGGCGGCCCAGGTGGGCGCGGACGAAGTGCACGCTGGCCACGGCCGACACGCACAGCCCGAAGCCCATGAGGGCCGTCTCGAGCACGTCCAGGCCCTGGAGCAGGCCCAGCATGAAGGCGGGGTACGGCACGCCCGCCATGGCCTCGAGCGCGAACCACGCGGCGGCGGCCGAGAAGCGCACCCGCAGCAGGTTGAGGACGTGAAAGGTCAACAGCAGCAGGGTGCAGAAGGCGAAGGCGCCGGCGGCGCGGACGAAGGCCGTCTGGCCGGGCCCCGCGTCGACCGGCAGCAGCCGCGGCGCGACGTCCCACCATGCCGAGGGCGCCCATCGGTGCGCGAAGGTGAGCTCGAGCCGAACGCGTCCGTCCGCGAGGGACTCTGCGGGCAGCACGAAGCGCCGGCTTCCCGAGGTTCGCCAGCGCTCGGTCCACCCCGGGTCCACCACCTGCGTGGCGCGCCCGTCGGCCATCAGGACCGGCAGGCTGTGCACCACGGGGAGCTCGAGCAGCGCCCCTTCGCGGAGGGGCTCCGGCACCTCGACGTCGGCCTCGAGGCGCACCGTCTGCGGCCGGGGGTCGAGCTGCAGCTTCGCGGGCAACGTCACCGGCCCGCCCGAGAGGCGCCACCGCGGCACGTCGACGCCTGCGGGCCCGCACCCCAGCAGGGCGAGCGACAGCCACGCGGCGACGGTGGGAGGCCTCGACATCGCCGGCCAGCGTAGCGCCGAAGCCCCTTGGGCGCGGGCCCGGCGCTCGACGGGCGCGCGACGCGTGACCTGCCCGGCCGAAGGGTCATGCCGGGCCGACGGCACGGGGCCGTCGAGGGTGGAGCCGTCGACCGCGCCGCGGTCCTCTGCGCCGCTGGGGCGGCGTGCATCCGTCGATCGCGGAGCCACCACCGGCGCCAGGGGGCCGTCTCCCGGGCGGCGGGGGCCATGGAGCGGCTCGCGGGGAGCAGCCAACCTCGAGTGGCCTGCGCGGGCGCGGCGGCCGTAGCGCACGGCGGCCGTTCCAAGCGGGTCCAGCGCTTCGAGCGCCAGCCGCTCACGCCGGGGGCGCTCGCTCCGGCGGGGACCGGTGACGCGAGCGTGCGTCAGGCGGCGCGCGGCCGTGGCGTCGAGAAGTGCTTGACGCACGGTGCGGTCGCGGGCAAAAGCGCCGCGCTTTCTGAAGGTTGCCGTCCTGCCCAGGTAGCTCAGTTGGTAGAGCAGGGGACTGAAAATCCCCGTGTCGCTGGTTCGATTCCGGCCCTGGGCACTCTCCGCTCCCCTTGCCGGGGTATGCTGCACCTCACGAGCGAAGCTCTGGCGCTCGCGGGCCTCTTCGCCCTGCCCTGCTGCACCACGCGCCGTCGCCCCGTGACCGCGGTGCGGCGCCCCTCCTTCGAGTACGATGTCAGCAGCGATGCGCGGCGGGCACGGGAAGCCACCACAGGGACAGCAGCCCAGGCCGCCGCCCTCCGAAGGTTCCGGGCGGCCAGCCTCGTCAGCCTCGTCCCAGAGCCTGCCCCGCGTCACCTCGGACTCGACGCAGCGGGCCGCCTCGGCCTCGTCCCAGAGCCTGCCCCGCGTCACCTCGGACTCGACGCAGCGGGCCGCCTCGGCCTCGTCCCAGAGCCTGCCCCGCGTCACCTCGGACT
>JADCJJ010000158.1 GCA_020247085.1 Myxococcaceae bacterium
GCGACATGCAGATGGGCGTGCCGATGATGGCGCCCTCGGTGGTCGACGCCATCGACTTGCCGTCGGTCGTGGTGAGCTTGGCCACGCCGAAGTCGAGCACCTTGACGTAGTCGCTCGAGCCGCCGCGCTCGATGAGCATGATGTTGTCGGGCTTCACGTCGCGGTGCACGACGCCGACGCGGTGCGCGGCCGTCAGGGCGTCGGCGAGCTGCTCGACGATGCGCAGCGCCCGCTCGAGGCGCAGGGGGCCCTGGTCGAGCGCCGCCCCGAGCGTGCGCCCCTGCAGGAACTCCATCACGCAGTAGACGACCTCGGGGCCGGCCGGGCCGGGCTCCTGCACGAAGTCGCTGATCTCCACGATGTGCTCGTGGTTGATCTGGTTCACCGTGCGGGCTTCCTGGAAGAAGCGCTGCACGAGCCCGGGCTGCTGGTACTGGTCGGGCCTCAACACCTTGATGGCCGCGAGCCGGCCGAGGGACTGGTGGCGCGCCCGGAAGACCTGGCCCATCGAGCCCTCGCCCAACAGGCCCTCGATGCTCCACGGCCCCAGCGTGGCGCGCACGACGGGCTGCGAGCCGGTGGTGCGCGGCCCCGAGACGAGCGTGCCCTCGAGCCGCGGCAGGGCGCGCTTGAGCTCGGTGAGGTTCGCGTAGCGGGCCTGCGGGTCGGCCCCAAGGCAGCGGTCGACGATGGGCTGCAGCCGCGCGGCCGTGGGGGGCAGCGGGCGCCCGTCTGGCGGCCGGCCCGTCAGGGCGTACACCAACAGCGCGCCCATCGAATAGACGTCGCTGCGGGGCGTGGACGGTGCCCCAGCGCGCCGCTCCGGGGCCGAGAAGTCCGACGGCGCCTCGTCGACGGCGAGGCGAAGCTCGGCGCTCCGCCCCACGAGCGTCACCCGCGACGGCGTCACGTCGCCGAGCGTCTCTGGCCCGCCCGACGTCTCGAACCGCTCGCACAGCACGCAGACGAGCTCGATGGCCTCGTCGACGAGCATTGGCCCGGACACGAGGCGCTGCTCGAGCGACATTCGCACGTCTATCGTCATCGCGAGGCCACGACTCTAGCGTGGCCCCACCGAAGCAGTGGCTTTTTGCTGCCGCCGCAGGAGCACCCGCTGGCCCTGCTACCGCTTCAAGCGGCGCAGCCAATAGCGCTCGCCATCGGCGCTCGCGAGGCGGAAGCGCACCACGTCGACCGCACCCACCGGCACCGAGAAGCGCCCCCGCGCGTCGGACCGCACCAGCTGTTCGTTGACGTACAGCTGTGAGTGCTCGGGCATCACCCCGCTCGCCCTCGCCTCGGGCCCCACCCGTTCCCCCGGCATCGGCTGCTCGATGAGCAGCGTGGTGCGACCGTTGTCGTAGCGAATCTCGAGCTTGTTGAGCCACACCTTGACGTCCGGCAGCTCACGCCCCTTGTCGTCGAGGGGCGACGCTGACCAGGCGTAGGTGCCTTCGGCCAGCCTCCCGGACTCGAGGATGAGCTCCGAGTTGTCGACCTCGCGCTCCTCGAGCAGCCGGTCGAGGGCCGAGGCGGGGTACAGCCGAAAGCGCCACCGCTTCGCGCCCTTGACCGGCTTGAACGCGAAGGTGAGCGTCGGCACCTTCGACTGGAAGAACACCGTCGCCGGCTGCCCGGTGTCCTCCACCGAGCCGAGGCGCGTCGCAATGTCGCGCTCCGAGGCCACGTCGGGCAGGAAGTCGACGCGCCCCGTCGCGCGCGGGGCGCCCGCGGGCTCGGTCGTTCGGAGGAACAGGGTGCCGCGGGCGAGCCCGGGCACCAGTACGCGCCGCCCGACGGCCCCCGCGATGAAGGGGGCGGCGAAACCCTGGTCGCGCGCCACCTCGACGCGGTTCGTCTCTTCGGGCAGCCTGATGGCCAGGGTCGAGACCCCGTCGGCGTGCACCCAGATTCGGCTCGTGAAGCGGACCTCGAGCGCCGGAGCGAGCTCGAGCGGCGTGACGCGCGTGCCCTCGACGAGCACGCCCTGGCCCGCCTCGAGGCGCCTCGGCGCCCCGTCGACGACGAGCTCGACGGCGCCCGCCTGCACCTCGAACCGCCGCTTCTTTCCGACCTCGGTGACGGCGATGGTCGCCTCGTCAGCGCCGCCAACGACGACGTCACCGACCTGCACCACGCCGCGCCCCGTGCCGTCGAGCTGGACGGTGAGCGGTCCGACGACGCGCGTCAGCGCCAGGGCCGGGGTACCGCCGACGTCGCGCACCCCCTCGGTGACGCCGGCCGCCCCGCCGCGCAGCTGCACCCACGCGCCACCGCCCTCGAGCCGCAGCGCGCCGCCGACCGCCCGAAGCTGGGTGCCCGGCGCGAGCTCGTCGCCGCTCCGCGCCGGCGCGAAGGCGGCCTGCCCGGGCTGCTTGACCGATGGCCTCCCGCTCTCGACGACGACGCGGACGCGGCCAGCCTTCGGCGCCGCCGACGGCGAAGGGCCCCCGGGCGGGGTGCGCGCGCTGGCCGAACCGCCGTCGGGCGTCACGATGGAGAAGGTGCCGGGCAGCACCTCGACCCGCTCCCCCGCGCCGGCGTCAGCGAGCCCGCCATCGGGCCTCAGGATGGTGAAGGTGCCCTGGAGCACCTCGAGCCGCTCCCCTTTCCCTGCGCGGGTCGGCCCGCCGTCCGGCCTCGAGATGGTGAAGGTGCCCTCGAGGACCTCGAGGCTCAACCCGCGGGCGTCGGCGCTGGTGGTGCCGAGGATCTCGAACGTGCCTGGCAGCAGCTCGAGCCGTGGTTCCCGGGCCCCATCTCCCGCTCCGGCATCGAGCCCCGTGATGACGAAGGTGCCCTCGAGCACCTCGATGCGCAGCCCCCCGTCCGCGACGCCGAAGCGCCCGTTCGTTCCCGGCGGCAGCGACGCCTCTCCGTAGGGCGTGCGGACCGACCCGATGCCGGAGCGGCCCGACGAGAGGATGCGGAAGTCTCCCTGCAGCACCTCGAGGTCGCTCAACCGCGGGCCGACGGCGAAGCGGGTGTCGGCGCCGAGCTCGAGCTGACGCCCGCTCTCATCCGACAGCAGGGCCCGCCCGTCGGCCCCGGTGACGATGGCGTCGCCCTCGAACAAGGGGCCGGCGCTGGCAGCGGCGAGGCCTCCGTCGCGCTCCAGGTCGACGCGTCCTTCGAGCCCGGCGAGCGAGGCGACCGGCGGCAACTCGATGGCCTCGAGCGGCCGGATGGTGGGCGAAGGCTGGGGGAGCGGGCGAGGCTCGGGCCCCTTCGGCTGCGCGGGGCAGGCGACGAGCCACGCCACCGAGACGAGCGCGAGGGCGCCGGCGCGCCGGAAGGCCCCGACCCGCCACCGCTGCCCGCACCCCGAGCACCCCGAGCACCCCGTCATCGCGCCTTCTCGAGCTCGATCTGGAAGATGGCCTGTTCGCCGGGGGCGACCTCGATCCGCTTCGTCTGGGTGACGTACTTCGGGGCCTCGATGACGATGGTGTACTTGCCGGCGGGCACGTCGAACTCGAAGCGCCCGTCGGCCTTGACGGGCACCTTCTGCCTCGTCAACTCGACGACGCGCACGACGGCCTTCGAGACGGCGCCGTCGGCGCTGCTGACGACACCCCGCAGCTTCGCCTTGGTTCCCTGGGCGACGGGCACGAGCGTCACGTCGAGCTCCTCGATGGTCTCGGGCCGCACCTGCAGCAGCTCTTCCGCCGGCGTGTAGCCCGGGAGCGTCACCCGCACGGCGATGGGCCCGGGACCGACCGCCTCGAGGGCATACGTCCCGTCGGCCTGGCTGACCGCCTGACTGGCGCCCGAGACGACCGTCGCGCTGGCGAGCGGCGTGCCTGGCGCCGCGCGGATGACGCCGCGCAGCTGCCCGGGACCGGTCGGCGTCTCGAGCACCAGCTCGACCCGGGTGACCCCCTCGACGACGGTGACCTTCACCGAGGCAGGTCGCAGCCCCGCCGCGGTGGCCGTGACGACCTGCGCGCCGGCCGGTGGGTCGGCCACCTCGAAGGCCCCGTCGGCGCCGGTGTCGACGCTCGCCGAGCCCAGCGTCACCCGGGCGCCAGCCACCGGCGTTCGGTCGGCGTGAATGACGACGCCCCGCACCTGGCGCGGCGCGGCCGGCGGTGGTGGCGGTGGGAGGACGGCGGGGGGCTCCGAGCGGCTCTGCACGGCGAGGCCGAGGCCGACCCGGAGCGGGCCGCCCTGAACGACCGACTGGAATTCGCCAGGGTTCGGGTCCGGACCCCGGAGCGAGGCGGCGGAGAGTTCGGCCAGCACGCCGACCCCCAACTCGACGGGGCCGACCGCGACGGACGCGACGCGGGCCTGGAGGCCGCCCGTCCAGCCGGAGCCCGAGAGCTGCCCGTAGTTGCCGCTGAGGCTCGTCGGGTCGGACGCCACCAGAACCTCCTGCAGCGCGGCGACGTACTCGAAGCGGCCGTACAGCTGGAGCCAGAGGTGCCTCGACGGCTCGAGGTTGACGGCGAGCCCGACGCCACCGCCCATGGTGGCGAAGGTGACGCTCCTGGGCATGTCCGCGCCAAACACCAGGGGCCGTTGAGCCCCCGTCCACCCGACCTGGGCCTCGAAGCCCAGCAGCCCCGAAGGCTGCCAGCGCAGGAGTGCGAGCAGGGCCCCTGACGCGACGAAGGTCGTGCCGGTCTCGCGAGACGGGTCGCTGCCGCTCGAGCCCATGGACGACGCCGGGCTGAAGGAGAAGCGCACCGGGTCGACCCGCAGCTCCGTGCCGACCCCGAACCAGGAGCGGAAGAACCAGGCTCCGGAGAGCGCCGCGCTCGCGAAGATGGGCCCGGGGCGCAGCTCCACCAGCCCGCCGGCCTTGTCGAGCTGCGCAGCCGTCACAGAACGATCGCCAACCTGCACCGGAACCTCGGTGATGCCGCGCGAGAGACCGCCGCCGGTGACCACGAGGCGAGCGCGGGTCCACTGCGTCGTCTGAGCCGCCGATGGCGAGGGCTGCGCGAGGGCCGAACAGGCCACGACGAGGCTGACGAGCGGACCCCAACGCACAGGGTCGTAACGGTAGCACGAGCGGCGCCGAACCCGAGGCGCTCGCACGACGACGCCGCGCGGGGCGCGCAGCTGCGCTACAGGTGCGTGCCGTGACGAGGGGCGGCCTGGGTGAGACCTCGAAGGTGAGGTTGGCCATCGCGGTGACGCTGGCGCTCCTGGCGCCGGGCGCTGGTGCGCAGGGGCAGTCGTCGGCCGCGGGCCGGCTGGCCGAGGCGCGGGCGCACCACACCTCGACCCGGCTGGTCGACGGCCGGGTGCTGGTCATCGGAGGCCGCGGGCGCGACGCGACGGAGCCGCTGGCCTCGACCGAGCTGTTCGACCCGCGCACCGGGGCGTGGCGCCGCGGGCCGCCGATGATGACGGCTCGCTCCGGGCACACGGCGACGCTGCTCGACGACGGCCGGGTGCTGGTGGTGGGCGGGGCCGCCATGGCCCACGACGGGAGCGCGCGCCTCGAAGCCCTCGCGTCGGCCGAGGTGCTCGAGCTGGGGACGATGACGTGGCGGGAGGTGGGTGGGCTCGGTGAGCCGCGCAACGGCCACTCGGCGACGAAGCTGCGCGACGGCACGGTGCTGGTGGTCGGCGGCGCGAAGCCGGTGCATCGGCACCTGGCGAGCGTCGAGCGTTTCGACCCGGTGACGGGCCGCTTCGCGGTCGTGCGCCCGCTCGACCAGGGGCGCTGGCTGCACGACGCCGTGCGGCTCCCGGACGGCACCGTCGTGGTGCTCGGGGGCCGCTCGAACCAGGCGCTGGGCGAGGGCGGGGGCGACCCGCCCCGAGGGGGGCTGCCGCTCGACACGGCGGAGCAGTTCGACCCGACGACGGGTGAGTGGGCGGCGCTCCCCCGCCTCACCGAGCCCCGTCAGCGCACGGCCGTCGTCGCGCTCGGGCGGCGGGTGCTGGTGTTCGGTGGCCAGACGCCGGCGATGACGACGAACGCGGTCGAGTGGTGGGAGGCGCCGGCCACCCGGTGGGCGCAGCCTGCGACACAGCTGCCGTCACCGCTCGCGGGGCACACGGCGTCGGTGCTCCCGACGGGAGACGTGCTGATCGTCGGCGGCGAGCCGTCGGAGGGCGTCGACACCGGCGCAGTGAACCGCTGGGACGCGGTGCGCCAGCGCTGGTGTCAGGCCGGGCGGCTGCGCGTCTCGCGCAAGGGCCACGCCGCGACGGTGCTCCACGACGGGAGCGTGCTCATCTCGGGCGGCACGTCGGGCGGGCTCACCGAGCCGACGGCGGAGCGCTGGAGACCCACGCGGGGCCCCTGCCGGGAGCCGTCAGGCCCTTGAGCGCGGCCTCGACGGTTCGAAGGCCCCCACAGACCGCCGGCGTTCAAGACCTCGAACCCCGGGACGACGCGCTGGCCCGCGGCCGCCGGTGCGGGGTGAATGCGGCGCTCACTCGGACTGCTGGCGGTGCGCCATCGCGGGGGCCGACGCCCGACCCCCACGCACCTCAAGCGAGCGCCAGCGCGCGCTCGCGGGGGCGGCGAATGACGAGCGCCTCATCGAGCGCAGCGAGGGCCCGTTCGTTGGCCAGCCGCAGCTCGACGCCGAGGGTGGGCACGACGCACCGGGTGGCTTCGGGGCATCGACGCGCACGGCCTCATCACCACGCTCGAGGAGACGTCCCGCGACCAGCGCACCGCTGCGTTCCGCTGCCCCCTCGCAGCTCCCTGGCCGCAGCTCCGCTGTCGTCGGCCGAGAGCACCGGAGCCACGCGCCCACGCTCGCGGCGCGCCTCCTGTCGGGTCCACGCGCTCCTCCCGAACCCGGCCGCCGAGGCAAGAACGCGCGTTCAGCCCCAGTGGCGACCCACGACGCGGCGGCGGGTTTTTGGCACAGTCCCGCGCCCGCATGGCGACTCCTCCCGTGGCCCCCGAATTCGCCCACCTCGTCGACCTCTCGGCCGACGCGCTTGGCACCTTCGTCCTCTTCGCGACCGACGACTACTTCGCCGAGAAGGAGAACCTGCTCAAGCCGGGCGCGCCGGAGTGGCGCGAGGGCGCGTACACCGACAAGGGCAAGTGGATGGACGGCTGGGAGTCCCAGCGCCGCCGCTCCGACGGGCACGACTTCGCCGTCATTCGCCTCGGCGCCAGCGGCCGGGTGCACGGCGCCCTCGTCGACACCACCCACTTCAAGGGCAACGCGCCCCAGGCGGTGTCGCTCGAGGCCATCGACGCGCCGCTGACCGCCACGCCGCAGTGGCTCGACGCGGCCGACGGCTGGTTCGAGGTGCTGCCCCGCCAGCCCGTCAAGCCCGACGCTCCCAACGCGCTGCTCGCGGCGGCGCCCACGCCCCGCGTCACCCACGTGCGCCTGCGCATCTTCCCCGACGGCGGTGTCGCCCGCCTGCGCGTGTACGGCGAGGCGGTGGCCGAGCCCCGGACCTTCTGGCGGCGCGGCTCCGTCGACCTGGCCGCCCTCGAGAACGGCGGCACCATCGCCGCGGTGAGCGACCAGTTCTTCGGGCCGCCCTCGAACCTGCTCCTGCCGGGCCGCGGCGTGAACATGGGCGACGGCTGGGAGACACGGCGCCGCCGCACCCCCGGCAGCGACTGGTGCGTCATCAAGCTGGGCCGGCGCGGCGTCGTCGAGCGCCTCGAGCTCGACACCCACTTCTTCAAGGGCAATGCCCCGCAAGCCACCCTCGTCGAGGCGCTCGACGAAGAGGCCCTGGGCGCCGAGGCCGTCGCGGGCCTGCTCCACGCACCGAAGGGATGGCAGACGCTGGTTACGCGCACGCCCCTGGTGCAGCACCGGCGGCACCAGCTCGAGCCCGACCGGCCCCTGGCGGTGACGCACCTGCGCGTGCACATCTTCCCGCATGGCGGCGTCAACCGGCTGCGCGTCTTCGGCGTCGCCCTCGACGGCCCCGGCGAGCGCGCGCGCCTCGAGCAGCTCAACGCCCTGCCGGCCGACACGGCGAGCGCGGTGTTTCTCGCCTGTTGCGGCGCCCGCGCCTTCGCCGAGACGATGACGGCGCTGCGCCCCTTCGGCTCCTGGCGCGAGGTGTTCTCGGCGGCCGAGAGCGTCTGGTGGAAGCTCGGCACCACCGCCTGGCGCGACGCCTTCGCGGCCCACCCCCGCCTCGGCGCCTCGAAGAAGGCGAAGGCGCAGTCCGCGAAGTCCGCGGCCTGGTCGAAGGGTGAGCAGCGGGGCGTGGGCACCTCGGACAAGGCGGTGCGCGCCCGGCTCGCCGCCCTCAACGACGCCTACTTCGAGAAGTTCGGCTTCATCTTCATCGCCTGCGCGACCGGCAAGTCGGCGCCCGAGCTCCTCGCGCTCCTCGAGGAGCGCCTGCCCCGCTCGAAGAAGGCCGAGCTCGAGACGGCGGCCGTCGAGCAGGCGAAGATTACGCGCCTGCGCCTCGAGAAGTGGCTCCTCGAGCACGAGGGCGAGGGCTGACGCCATGGGCATCTCGACGCACATCCTCGACACGACGCGCGGGCGCCCGGCGCGGGGCGTCTCCGTGCGCCTCGAGCGGCTCGGCGAGGCCGGCCCCGCAGAGGTGGCGCGCGGGGTGACCAACGACGACGGGCGCGTCAAGCCGCTGCTCGACGTCATCCCCGCCGCGGGCGTGTACCGGCTGCACTTCGACGTGCAGGCGTACTTCGCGGCCCTCGGCGTCGAGGCGTTCTACCCGACGGTGAGCATCGACTTCGTGGTGAAGGCGGCCGGAGAGCACTACCACGTGCCGTTGCTGCTCAACCCCTTCGGCTACGCCACCTACCGCGGCTCATGACGACGTCCTTCATCGCGCCGCTGACGCGCGAGGCCTTCGCGGCCTTCGGTGACGTGGTGTCGGCGGGGCTCGGCGCCGGCGCTCCGGCGAACCAGGGCACCGCGACGCGCTTCGACTGGTGCACCGAGCTGGTGAACGCCCGAGCGACGGCCCGCGCGAACGTCTCGGTCTTCCGCTCGTTGGCGCGGGCGCTGCCCTTCGAGGTGCGGCTGCTCGAGCAGCACCCCTTCTCGACGCAGGCCTTCCTGCCGATGGTGTGCCAGCGCTTCCTCGTCTGCGTGGCGCCGACGGCCCCCGACGGCGGGCCCGACGTCACGGGCCTGCGCGCCTTCGTCTGCGGCCCGGGGCAGGGCGTCAACTACCGCGTCGGCACCTGGCACCACCCCATCGTCGCGCTCGACGCCGACGCCGACTTCGTGATGCTGGCCTTCGAAGACGGCTCGCCCCGGGACTGCGTGGTGCGGCCGCTCGACGCGCCGGTGCGCGTGGTGGCCTGAGGGGCGCATGCGAGGCCTCGACCGCCGGGAGCTGCTGCTGTCGTTCCTCGGGGCGGCGGCGGCGAACGTGGCGTGCCGGCGCGAGGTGCGCCGCGAGGTGCCCGCGCGCTTCGTCGACGGCCTGCACCAGGTCGGCCACCTCTTGCGGCAGGGCCCGCTGCCGACGGCGCCGGTCGAGCAGCAGGTGGTGGTGGACTGCCTCGTCGTCGGCGCCGGCGCGGCGGGGCTGTCGGCGGCCTGGCGGCTCCGGGGCGCAGGCCTCTCCGACGTGCTCGTGGTCGAGGTCGACGAGGTCGAAGGCGGTACCGCGCGCTCGGGGCAGAACGCCGTCTCGCGCTTCCCCTGGGGCGCGCACTACCTGCCGGCCCCGCTCTCGGCGACGGGCCCGGTGCCGCGGCTGCTCCGGGAGCTTGGCGTGCTGACGGGCGTCGACGGCGAGGGCGCGCCCGTCTTCGCCGAAGAGGCGCTCATTCACGAGCCCGAGGAGCGCGTCTACTTCCGCGGGCACTGGTACGAGGGGCTGTACCTGAGGGCCGGAGCCTCGGCCGACGACCTGGCCCAGCTCCGGCGCTTCGAGGCGACGACGGGCGCCCTCGCCGCGGCGCACGACGCGAAGGGGCGCAAGGCCTTCGCGGTGCCCCTCGAGCTGGGCAGCGACGACGCCGAGTGGACGGCGCTCGACCGCCTGTCGATGGCCACCTGGCTGGAGCGCGAGGGCTTCACCTCGCCGCGGCTGAAGTGGCTCGTCGACTACGCCTGCCGCGACGACTATGGGGCGACGGCCCGTGACGTCTCGGCGTGGGCGGGGCTCTGGTACTTCTGCGCGCGGCAGAGCGGCGCCGGGAAGAATGAGGGCTTCTTGAGCTGGCCCGAGGGCAACGGGCGCCTGGTGCGGCAGCTCGCCTCGACGCTCGAGCCCCGGCAGCTGCGCCGCGGGTGCCTGGTGCACACGCTCGAGCCCGGGCCCGGCACGACGGCGTGGACGGCGCACGCCCTCGACGCCGCCACGCGGGCCCCGGTGCGGCTCTTCGCCCGCCAGGTGGTGCTGGCGACGCCGCGCTTCGTGGCGGCCCGGCTGCTGGCGCCCTGGCGCGCGGCGCGCCCCGCGTTCCTCGACGCCTTCGTCACCGGCCCCTGGACGGTGGCGAACCTGTCGCTGTCACAGCGCCCTCGAAGCCGGGGCTTTCCCCTGGCCTGGGACAACGTGCTGCACGAGAGCCGCTCGCTCGGCTACGTGGTGGCGACGCACCAGGCGCTCGACGCGCGCGCGACGGGGCCGACGGTGCTGACGTGGTACTACCCGCACGACGGGAGCGACCCGTCGGCCGAGCGCGAGAAGCTGCTCCAGACGACGCCGGGCGACTGGGCGACGCTGGTGCTGGGCGACCTCGCGCCGGCGCACGTCGGCTTCGAGGCCCTCGTCGAGTCCATCGAGGTCATGCGCTGGGGCCACGCCATGGCGCGACCGGTGCCGGGCTTCCTGTGGGGCGCAGCGCGGCAGGCGGCGCAGGCGTCGCTCGGGCCGGGGTTGCACTTCGCCCACTCGGACCTCGGCGGGCTCGCCCTCTTCGAGGAGGCCAACTGGCACGGCGTGCGCGCCGCGGAGCAGGCCCTTCGGGGGCTGGGGCGGGTGACGCCGTCGTGGCTCGACGCCGGAGCCTGACCTCAAGGCCGAGGCGGGTGGGCCCCCAAGCAAATGGCGTGAAAGGCGCGTGGTGCCGTGGCTACACTCCCTACAGCCCATGGCTGGCTCGCCCGTTCAAGCCGTCGAGGTCCCCAGCGGGCGCTTCGGTCGCTACATCATCCGCTCGAGGCTGGGCCAGGGTGGCATGGCCGAGGTCTTCCTGGCCGAGGCCGTCGACGAGCGGGGCGACCAGCTGAACGTCGCGCTCAAGCTGATGCGCAAGGGCGTGTCGGAGGACAAGTTCGCAGACGAGGCCGACCTGATGGGGCTGCTGTCGCACCCCAACCTGGTGCGCATGCTCGAGACGGGCTCGGCCTTCGGGCGGCAGTACATCGCGATGGAGTTCCTCATCGGCGGCGACCTGCGCGAGGTGATGGAGGCGCACCGCCGTCAGACGCGCGGCTTCCCGGTGGGCTTGGGCGTGCACATCTGCATCGAGGTGTTGCGCGCGCTGGCGTACTTCCACACGGCGACCACGCGCACCGGCACGCCGCTGTCGCTGGTGCACTCCGACGTCAACCCGGCCAACGTCTTCTTCTCGGGGGCCGGCGAGGTGAAGCTGGGCGACTTCGGCGTCGCAAGCTCGGGGCACATCGACATCGGGCCCGGCGAGGGCATCGCGGCGGGCAAGCTGTCGTACCTGTCGCCGGAGCAGATCTCGGGGCAGCCGCTCACGCCCGCCAGCGACCTCTGGGCGACGGGCGTGATGCTGCACGAGCTGGTCGTGGGGTACCACCCGTTTCAGGACGAGGGCGCCGACGAGCAGGTCGTCATGAACCGCATTCGCGCGGCGAAGCTCTCGATTCCCGACTACGTCGACAAGCCGCTGGCCCTCATCATCCAGAAGGCGCTGACGCCAGACCTGCGGCAGCGCTACCGCAGCGCCGGAGAGTTCGCTGGCCCCCTCTTCGCCTGGGCGCTCGACCGCAACCAGCTGCCGACGAACCGCCAGGTGCAGGAGTGGCTCGAGTCGGTGCTGGGCCTGTTGGTATAGGGCTTCGCCTCGCGCTGGCTCACGGAGCCACGGGCACGTCGAAGCGCGCGGCGTACCCGCCGATGATGGCCGCGACGGCGAGGGCCAGGAACACGCAAGCGACGAGCCCCAGCCCGGCGATGAGCAGGCCAAAGAGGGTGCGCAGGGACCGCGCGCTGGCCTCGGGCGCGAGCCGCGGCAGCGCCTCGTCCAGGGTGCCCGTCGTCTCGGCGATGCGCAGCTGCCCGAGCGTCTCGACGTCGAACAGCCCCAGGGGGGCGAGCGCGTCGGCCAGGCCCCACCCGGCGCGGAGCGCGCGCACCACCTCGTCACCGCGCTCCGAGAACGCCAGGCGCCCCGACGCGTCGAGCGAGAGGCGCACGGCGCGCGCCACCTCGAGCCCGGCGCCGAGCGCGAGGCCCAGGGCGAGCATGACGCGGGAGGCGGCCCACGACCGCAGCGCCCCGCCGAGCACCGGCAGGCCGAGGAGCACCGCCTCGAGGGGCCGCTCGAGCCCGAGCGCCGAGACGGCGACCGGCGCCATCACCACGGCCAGCAGCGTCAAGGCGAGCGCCAGCACCCGTGACGCGACGCCAGAGAGGGCCGCCCCGGCGATGCCGCCGAGGGAGCCGCCGCCGGCGCTGGTGGCCGAGACGAGGGGCGCGACGAACACCCCGAGGCCGACGAGGTAGGCGGGCCACAGCGACAGCGCGAGCGTCTTCCACCACAGCTGCCGCAGCTGCTCGAGGTGCGTCGCGAGGGCGTCGAGCACCGCTTCGAGCCGGCCCGTCTCTTCGCCAGCGGCGAGGAGCTCGACCTGGTCGGCCTCGAAGACGTCGGGGTGCGCGGCGAGCGCCTGGCCAAGCGAGCGGCCTGAGGCCACCTGCCTCGACACGGCGAGCAGCGCGCTCGACAGCCCGCCCCCAAGCCCCAGCTGCCGCAACTGCTCGAGCGAAGCAGCCAGCGAAATGCCGCTGCGCTGCAGCACGTGGAACTGCCGGAAGAGCAGCGCCTGGGCGCGAGCCCGCAGCACCCGGCTGACGAGGTTGCGGCTGAAGGGTGAAGGCCGGCGCGTTGACGTCACGACCCCAGACGGTGCCACCCTGCGCCGCCGTGTCGAAGCAAAACGCGCACAAAAGAAGGCGGCCCGGAACCGTGAGGTTCCGAGCCGCGGGTCTTCATGTGCTACAGCCCGACATGCCGCTGAAGTGGTGGGGGGAAACCGCCTTCACCGTTGCTCGCCAGGCCGAGCGACAGAGATTGCCAGTCGCGTGCCACAGAAACAAACCAGTAAATTCAGGTCTTTCCAAGAAGCAGACCCCAGGCTCGCCTTGCATTGGTGAAACACTTTTTTCAACATTGAAAAAGATGAACAATGTCAGCGCGTTGAGATGTCTACATCCTTGCGGCGGTGCTGCGGTCAGGCCTCGACCGGGGGCTCGCCGGTGGTCTTGAGGCCCAGGCGCTTCATCTTCCGCCACAGCGTGGTGGTTGACACGCCCAGCACCTCGGCGACGCGGCCGAGGTCAGGCAGCGTGTCGAGGGCGCTCTGAATGGCCTTCTTCTCGGCTTCGGTGACGGCGTCAGCGAGGGTGACGAGGCCCCCCCGCATGAAGGGCACCGGCGTGGGGGTCGACGTGGCGGAGCGCTTTCTGATGGGGAAGTCGTCGGCCGTCAGCTCGTCGGACTCGGCCAGGGCCGCGGCCTGCTCGACGAGGTTCTCGAGCTCGCGCACGTTGCCAGGAAAGGTGTAGCCCAGCAGACGCTCGACGGCGCTGCCTGACAGCCGGCGCGGGAAGCGGTTGCGGGCGTTGGCCCGGTCGAGGAAGTGCTGGGCCAGCACCGGCACGTCTTCGAGGCGCTCGCGCAGCGGGGGCACGTGCAGCGTCACCACCGCGAGGCGATAGAACAGGTCCTGGCGGAAGCGCTTCTCGGCGACCTCGCGCTCGATGTCGCGGTTCGAGGCGGCGACGATGCGCACGTCGACGGCCACGCTGGCGTTCTCGCCGACGCGGCGAATCTCGTGCTCCTGCAGGGCGCGGAGCAGCTTCGACTGGAAGGCGCCGCTGGTCTCGGTCACCTCGTCGATGAAGAGGGTGCCGCCGTGCGCCTCCTCGAAGAGCCCGCGGCGGGCCTTGACGGCCCCGGTGAAGGCGCCTCGGGCGTGACCGAACAGCTCGCTCTCGAGCAGGGTCTCGGCGATGGCGGCGCAGTTGACCGGTACGAAGGGCGCCCGGCTGCGCGCCGACAGGGCGTGTACCGCGCGCGCGACGAGCTCCTTGCCGGTGCCCGACTCGCCGACGACGAGCACCGTGGCGTCGCTCTGGGCCACGCGCGAGATGCGGGTGGTGAGCTCGCGCATGGCCGCCGAGCCCCCGACGAGGGCCGACAGGCCGTGGCGCTCCTTGAACTCGCCGGCGAAGGTGTCGACGGTGCGCAGCAGGCGCGCGCGCTCGAGCGCCTTCTGCACTCGGTAGACGAGCTCGCCGTCCTTGAAGGGCTTGGTGAGGTAGTCGTAGGCGCCGGAGCGCACCGCCTCGACCGCCGTCTCGATGCTGCCGTAGGCCGTCATCACGATGACCTGCATGCCGCTCGCGCTCTCGACGGCCTTGCGCAGCAGCGTGATGCCGTCCATCGGCTCCATCTTCAGGTCGGTGAGGAGCAGGTCGTACGAGCGCTGGGCGAGCAGCGCGAGGGCCTCGTCGCCGCCCGAGGCCTCGTCGACGGTGAAGCCTTCGGCGCGCAGCAGCAGCGCGGTCGTGGCGCGCATGTTGCGCTGGTCGTCGACGACGAGGAGGCGGCCTCTGGCGCCCTGGGGTGCGAGCACTTCCACGCGCGCCGTGTACCGCCCCCGGCCCTCGGAGTCGACCGCCCCCCCGCAGCCCCCCCCTGTGCGAGCGGGCCCGACGAGTGTTGCTGTGGCGCCCCGGGCGAGTGGCTAGAGTCGAGGCCGTGCCCCGAAACATCGTCTTCGTCGCGCCGTTTCCCGCCGAGGTGACGCAGCGCTTCGTGCGCGCCGTCGCGCGGCTCTCCGACGTCCGGCTGCTCGGCGTCGTCCACACGCCGCCCCCTGGTGACGACGCGCGCGTCTACGACGACCTGGTGCGCGTCGAGCGCCCCCTCGACACCGCGTCTCTCATCGAGGGCGTGACCGAGCTGCAGCGCCGGCACGGCAGGCCGGCGCGCATCATCGGCATCCTCGAGGCAGTGCAGGTGCAGCTCGCCGAGGTGCGGGCGCACTTCGGCGTCGAGGGAACGCCGCCGAAGGTGGCCGAGCTGTTCCGCGACAAGTCGCGCATGAAGGCGGCGCTGGCGAAGGCGGGCCTGCCGGTGGCGCGCAACGCGGTGCTACGCTCTCTGTCCGACGCGAAGGCCTTCGCCGAGCGCGTGGGCTTCCCCCTGGTGCTCAAGCCGGTGCAGGGCATGGGCGCCAAGTCGACGTTCCGCATTCGCAACGTGGGGCAACTGCTGCACACGCTCAACAGCCTCGGCGTCGGCCACGGGCGCGAGGTGCTGGCCGAGGAGTTCCTGCGCGGCCGGGAGTTCTCGTTCGAGACCATCACCGTGGGCGGCCAGGTGAAGCTGCACTCCATCTCGCAGTACCTGCCGACGTGCCTCGAGGCCGTCGAGAACCCGTGGATACAGTGGTGCTGCCTCTTGCCGCGCGACGTCACCGGGCCGACGTTCGACCGCGCGCGCCGCATCGGCTGGGCGGCCATCGAGGCGCTCGGCCTCGAGGACGGCGTCACGCACATGGAGTGGTTCGAGCGGCCCGACGGCAGCCTCGCCATCGGCGAAATCGCCCAGCGGCCGCCGGGCGCCAACATCAGCCTGATGACGGGCCTCGCGCACGACTTCGACCTGTACCGGGCCTGGGCGCGTGCCGTCGTCGACGGCGTCTTCGAGGCGAAGACCGAGCGGAAGTACGCCGTCGGCTCGGCCTTCCTGCGGGGTATGGGGCGCGGGCGCGTGGCCCAGGTGACGGGCGTTCGCGAGACGCACGAGGCAGTGGGCCGCCTCATCGCCGAGGCAAAGCTGCCCACGCTGGGCGCCATGCGCAGCGACAGCTACGAGGGCGACGGCTACGTCGTGCTGCGCGACCCGGACACCGAGGTGGTGAAGCGCGCGCTGAAGTTCGTCATCGACACGGTGCGGGTGTCGTACGTCGAAGACTGAGCGTCGCGAGCCAGGCGCGGGGGCGCGAGCCCTCCGTTCACGCGCACGGAGCGAGCGGGCGCCCGGGCGTGCGAGCGCTGGCCGTGTGGCTGCCGCCGACGGCCGGCGGGGCGGAGCGAGGTGGGCTTCGTGAACGAGGGTGCCCCCCCCCCAGGGAGAAGCCCGTCGTCACCATCGAGCCGGGCGAGACGACGACGCTGTTGCTCACCATCGGGGAGTGGGGCAGGCGCCCGCTCACCTCGCGCGCGCTCTCTCGTACACCTCGACGTAGCGGCCGACGCGGTGCTTCCAGCCCAGCGGCAGCTGCATGCCAGCGCGCTGCAGGGCCTCCCAGCGGGCGCGGTACTCGGCGGCCCCTGAGCCCCAGACGTCGAGGGCGCGGCGAATCGCCCATGACAGGCCCGCCTCGTCGAAGTGGTCGAAGACGAAGCCGGTGCCGCGGCCGGTGGCAGGCTGGTACTGCCAGACGGTGTCGGCGAGGCCGCCGGTCTTGTGCACCACCGGCACCGTGCCGTAGCGCAGGCTGTACATCTGGTTGAGGCCGCACGGCTCGTAGCGGGACGGCATGAGGAAGACGTCGCTGCCGGCCTCGACGAGGTGGGCGCGGGGCTCTGAGAAGCGGGCGTCGTAGTGCACCTTCTGGGGGAAGGCGCGCTGGAGCAGCCGGAAGAACTCCTCGTACTTGTGCTCGCCCTTGCCCAGCACGACGAGTTGGAAGCGGTGGTGCCGCAGCAGGTTGGGCAACACGCTCTGCACCAGGTCGATGCCCTTCTGCCACACGAGGCGCGCGACGAGCGAGAAGACGGGCACCTCGCGGCGGTAGGGCAGCCGCGCCGACTCGCACAGGGCGCGCTTGCACGCCTCCTTGCCCGCGAGGGCCTCGGCCGAGAAGTTCGCCGGCAGGTGCTTGTCGGTGGCCGGGTTCCACTCGTCCTCGTCGATTCCGTTCAAGATGCCCGTCAGCACGTCGGCGCGCTGGCGCAGCACGTGGTCGAGGCCCACGCCCTGCTCGCGCGTCTGAATCTCACGCGCGTACGTCGGGCTCACCGTCGTGATGGCGTTGGCGTAGAGCAGGCCCGTCATCAGGAAGCCGAGGCGCCCGGCGCGCAGCTCGTCCTGGTGGAAGAGGTACCAGCTGTCGGCGAGGCCCGTCTGCGGCATGACGCTCGCAGGGAAGGTGCCCTGGTGTCCGAGGTTGTGAATGGTGAGCACCGTGCGCGTGCCCGAGAAGAGCCGGTCCCACGAGAAGCGCGCGCGCAACAGCAGGGGGATGAGGGCCGTCTGCCAGTCGTTGCAGTGGATGACGTCGGGGGCGAAGCGCAGGCGCTGGCACAGCTCGAGGGCGACCCAGTTGAGCACCGCGAAGCGGAGGTGCTCGTCACCGCCGCTACCGTACAGCGACGGCCGGTCGTACAGCCCGGGGCAGCGCACGAAGTAGACCGGCACCTTCGTGCCAGGGAGCGCGCCCTCGTAGACCGACGTGCGCACCTTGACGTCGCCCAGCTGCAGCCACAGCTCGGGCACCACCTCGGTGAAGGTCCGCCCGGCCGCGTGGACCCGCGAGTACATCGGCAACACCACGCGCACGTCGTGGCCCGCCGTCGCCAGCGCCCGGGGGAGCGCCGCGCCGACGTCGCCCAGGCCTCCCGTCTTCGCGAACGGCGCAACCTCGGACGAAGCGAACAAGATGTTCATGTCGCCCGGGAGCGTAGTCGGCCCGCCGCGCCGGGAAAGTCCTTCTCCGGCGCAACACCCCGCGCAGGTCAGACTCGGCCCGAGGGCAACGAAGCGCCGCCTCCCCAGCGCCGACGCCACCGCGGCCCCGACGCCACCAGCAGGGCCGGCGCTCCCGGGGCCTCGCGCGTCACTTCGCGCGCGCGGGCTCGAGCGCCGCTTCGAGCCGGGGCCGGTCGGCGGCCGCGCCGAGCGAGGCGATGATGCCGTCGGGCCGCACCAGCACCACCGTCGGGCGACGCGCCAGCCAGGGTCTGCCCCGGTGGTCGCGCAGCGGCAGCTCCCGGCTCACCACCCCGGCCCGCGGCTCTGGCGCGCAGCCCAGCCCCAGCATCGTCCACCGGCCCGGCTCGACGACCTGGTGCACCCGACGCCCATCGCCCAGCACCGCGTCCGGCAGCCGCTCTCCCTCGCGCGCGAAGCGCCAGTCCACCAGGCGCCCCCCGCGCGGCGCCACGTCGTACAGCGACAGCAGCCGCTCGATGGGCGCGGGAATCTTCGTCTGCTTCATCGCCGTCAGCAGCCCCAGGTCCAGCAGCGCCAGCTTCAGCCGTCCCGACGGGTACTCCATCGGGTTGGTGGGCAGCGTGGCGATGATGCGCGCCGCCGTGGCGCGGTGCTCCGCGTCGTAGCCGTCGAGCAGCGCCTCGCCGGCCTCACCCCGCGCCACCGCCGCGAGGCGCCAGGCCAGGTTGTGCGCGCCCAGCAGCCCTACGTTCATGCCCCGCCCGCCGATGGGCGCCCACACCGCAGCGGCGTCGCCGCACAGCAGCACCCGCCCCTGCCGCAGCCGCGCCGCCACCCGGTCCTGGAAGCGCGCGCGGGTCAGCCACGTGGGCCCCACCAGCTCGAGCGAGAGCGGCTCGTGCGCGACGCGCGACAGCTGCGCCTGCGCCTGCTCGAGCGTCGGCTGCGTCAGCGGCTCGCCCTTCACCGCGCGGAACGAGACGAACCGGTAGCCCCCCGTCGGCAGCGGCATCGACAGGAGCGTCGCGCCGGGCGTCAGGTCGAAGCGGCAGGCAGCCGGCGGTGGTGGCTCCCGGAAGGTGCAGGAGGCGTTCACCTGCAGGCACTCGAGCCCCTCGTGGGCCCGGCCCTCGAAGGCGATGCCGAGCTGCTTGCGCACCGCGCTGTGGGCCCCGTCACAGGCCACCACCCAGCGGCCCTCGACCTCGACCGGCCCTGCGTCGGCCGTCGCCTGCACCACGACCCGGTCGGCCTCGGCCCGCACCCCCGTCACCGTGTGCCGCCCCAGCACCGGCACGTCGAGGGCCTCTCGGAGCAGCGCCTCGGTGCGGTGCTGCTCGATGACCCACGGGAGCGGCTCGGGGCCATCGAGGCCACCCAGCCGCAGCGCGCCACGGTGCGCGCCCCGCACCTTCAGCACGACGCCCTCGAGCCGGCCCGACTCGGCGGCGAAGGCCGGGCCCAACCCGTTCGCCCCCAGCACCTCGGCGGTCCGGGGCCAGATGATGGCCGCGCGCGGGTCGAACACCGGCCCCTGGCGGGTCTCGAGCACTGAAACGGTGAGGCCCTGCCGGCGGAGCAGCAGCGCGAGGAAGAGCCCGATGGGCCCCGCACCGACGATGACGACCTCGACCATGAGGCGCAGGAGTAGCGGGCTGCCGCGCGAGCGACCGCACATTCGCACCGCCGGGGCCTCCCGAAACTTCTGTGGCGCCGGAGCGCGGGGGCGGCATGATGACGCTCGACGCTCCGGGCCGGTCCGGAGCCCTCACCCCTTCAGCCCACCATGCGCGTCCTCTCCCGAGCCCTCCTCTCCGCCGCCACCCTCGCCGTCACCGCCTGTGGCGGCATGCCCCCCACGCCCGACGCCGGGAGCCCCATGGGCAACGCGACGAATGGCCAGTCGCTCTACGTGAACCGCGGATGCAACGGCTGTCACGGCACCAACGCCGAGGGCACCAGCTCAGGCCCCAACATCTCGGGGAACATGACGGCCGGCATCGGCGCGTGGACGCAGGCCGAGTTCAACCGCGCCATTCGCGAAGGCGTCGGCAAGGACGGCGTGATGTTCTGCGCGAACATGCCCCGCACGCCGGTGCTCAACGACTCGGCCCTGGCCGACCTCTTCGCCTTCGTGAAGTCGAAGGACAGCGCGGCGCCGCAGCGCGGCCCGGCCGAGTGCCGGTGACGTTCAGGCCGCGGCCGGCTTGACCGCCTTCGTCTCCTTGCGGACGAACGAGTCCACCAGGAGCAGCCCCACGCCCACCACGATGGCGCTGTCGGCGACGTTGAACGCCGGCCAGTACGCCTGCTCGAACCAGTGCGCCTCGAGGAAGTCGATGACGAAGCCGCGCGCGAGCCGGTCGAGGTAATTGCCGAGGGCGCCGCCGAAGACGAGGGGCAGGCCCCAGCGTGCCCAGCGCTCCACCTTCACCCCGGTGAGCTGCCGCCAGGAGTGCAGGATGAGCAGCACCGCGCCGATGGAGACGACGTGGAACAACGGCCCGCGCAAGTGGTCGGGCACCGTGCGGAACAGCCCGAACGCCGCGCCCGGGTTCTCGGCATAGCGGAAGCGGAAGAACGACTCGGACACGACGATGGGGGCTCGCGGCTGGAAATGGTAGCCGCTGAGGCCCTGCTCCGGCGCCGCCCCGACGAAGACGCCCAGGCGGCTCGACGCGCCCTCGTAGGCGTAGGACAGCCGCTCGAGCGTCACGAACTTCGTCCACTGGTCCGCCACGACGACGACGACGGACACGACGGCGAGGAACACCCACTTGTTCGACATGGAGCGCCTGTAACCACGCTGGTCTCTCCACGGCAAGCGAGGGCCCTGCCGGCCGGGCGTGGACGTCAGGCGGCGGCGCGGCGCGAGCGGCGGCCCGGGGCCCAGAGACACGCCCCTCCCGGTATGCTTGGAGGCGTCTCCATGACGACCTCGCGCTGGCTCCTCGTGGTCCTCGGCACCGCCCTGGCGACGGGCTGTGACGACCGCGGCAAGCGCACCGAGCGCCAGCTCGAGGCCTTGCGCGCAAAGCAACTGGCGCAGAAGACGGCGAAGGAGGAGCCCCTCGCCGCCCCGGTGGCGCTGCCGAAGCTCGACCCGCCCTACGACGACGCGAGCACCGAGCGCCTCGTGCCCGACGGCGCGTGCCCCGAAGGCCTGTGGGCCCTCTTCTCCGGCGACCCACCTGGCGACACCCCCGACGAGAAGAAGGCCAACGGCGCGCGCAAGGAGTCGCTCGCGAAGGCCCTCTCGAACAAGCGCTTCCTGGTGCGCCTGCGCGCGCCGGACCAGGTGACGTTGAAGCCGCACGACGCCGCCCAGGGCGCGCTGCCCGTCGAGGTCCTCGGGAGCACCCTGTGCCGCGACGCGCTGGGCTCCATCACCATCGCCTGGACCGACGCGAAGGCGGGCGCCACCCGGGCCGGCGACGAGGTCTCGTTGAACGCCTGGCTCGCGCCGCCGGTCACCTTCACCGTCCCCATCAAGTCGATGGGCGAGGCGAAGCGCTTCCGTCAGGACCACGCGCTCGGGCTGGTGGCCCGCGTCGTCTTCACCTTCGGCAAGGCCGAGGTGGACAAGAAGCTGCTCAAGGTGGGCCGGGTGTCGGCGCAGGCCGAGGGCGAGACGGTGGGCTACGGCGGCGGCGCCGAAGACTGGGGCGCCGGCCGGCTCGTGCGGGCGAACGTCATCGGGCTGCGCGTCGCCGTTCAGCAAGAGCAGCAGCAGCTCTACGAGCTGAAGGGCCCCGGGTACTGACCCACGCCGGGCCGGGCCGCCCCTCGCGACGAGCGCCACCCGGGCGACGCCGTCGCCGCGTGACGGTGGTGGGCGCGCTCTGGCGCGGGCGCATCAGAGCGCGCCGGCGTTGATCCACGCGCGGAACATGAGCAGCTGATTCGGAGGCAGGGCGCCGCGCCCCTGCGGCATCGCCGTTCCACACGTCAGCGGCACCGGCGCCTCGAGCTTCCGGTAGAGCAGCGAGCGGTTGGGCTGGAAGGGGACGACGCGCTTGGCGCTGCCGGCCAGGCTGCTCGCGCAGCTCGCGCCCCGGGAATGGTCGGCGAGGAGCGCCGTCCGCAGCGACCCTATGGAGAGGGTGAGGTTGAGGCCGCTCGGGTGGGCGGCGCTGGTGTGACACGAGCGGCACCCCTGCCCGGTCGTCTGACCGAGGGCGGTCTCGGCGACGAGGTCCTGGAGGACCGGGCCGCGCACCGGGATGTCCTGCGTGACCACCACTGCCGCGTTGACACCGTCGGACACCTCGACGCGAACGGGGAACGTCGGGAACGGAGACGAGCTGCTCGACAGCTGGGTCACCTCTGGCGAGTACCAGGTGGGCTGCTGCGCCACGGGGTCGCTCAAGGTCCCGCCGTCGACCGACCACGTCAGCGACAGCGGGTCCCCCTCGGGGTCGAACGCGTCGACCGAGAGCTGCACGAGCTGACCCGCCACGATGGGCCCGGAGAGCGGCGTCATCCCGTTCGGGCGCATCACCACGATGCCGTTGACGAGCGGCGCCTGGTTCGGCGTCCCACCGCCGGTGCCGCCACCGCCCGTGCCGCCACCGCCCGTGCCGCCACCGCCCGTGCCGCCACCGCCCGTGCCGCCACCGCCCGTGCCGCCACCGC
>JADCJJ010000159.1 GCA_020247085.1 Myxococcaceae bacterium
CACCGCGCCCGTAGATCACGCCTGCGCAGCTCACGCGAGCCGAGTCAGTGCGGGAACTGATCGCCGGGATGTGCGCGGCTGATCGAGGCCCGGCCTCCTGAACGGTTACCACTGGTCCAGCTGCGAGCAAAGCGTCCAGCATGTCCGCCAAGGTCTTGGGAGAGAGGAATTCGTTGGCGACCCGGCCGATCCACGGCATGGGAAGATCCGTGGTGAGCGCCCCCTTCTTGAGGGTGGCGATTGGCACCTCGTGGGGCTTCTCAGGGTCGACTGACTCGGCGTGCTCCTCGGGACCCTTGAGCAGCTTCCAGCCTCGGGACTCGAGGTACCGAAGCACAGCTGAGATGTTCACGCTCGAGGAGAGCCATAGCGCGGCAGTCATCAGCTTGACCCGTTGCCGAGCAGGCAAGGGGTAGACGCTGAACGGGGCGCTATTCTGGACGTTGGCGTACCGGTCCATGCTCGCCAGATCGAACACGATATCGCCTGCAGCTTCCCACGCCTCAATCACTGACTGCCTTGGCGTGCCGGGGATAAGCCGTGCAAGCTATTGAAATCACTAGGTCCATTACTGTTGACCAGCGGGTCGCAGGTTCGTGGTGCTCTCCTCGCTAGGAAAGCTGGCTTGACTAGAGCGAGTCTCTGGGAAAGAGTTCTTTCCTAGTTGGTGGCGCTGGGAAAGCGGGCTTTCCTTGGGGCCTTGGCTGGTCAAGAGGCCTTTCCCAGCGGGGAGCCAGGATGGCGAATCGAACGACCGGAAGGTACGAGCGGACGACGGTCGGGGGCGAAGAGGTCTCCGCCTTCGTCCCGATGGCGCTCCCCCCGGCGAACCCGCCGGTGGAGATCTCACCCGCGCTCGAGCGTCGCTTGCGAGCGGCCGAGCAGGCGCTCGTTCGGCTTGAGCTCGCCGGCGAGATGGTGCCCTCGCTCGACTGGTTCATCTACGCCTTCGTTCGGAAGGAGGCCGTCGTCTCGTCACAGATTGAGGGCACCCAGGCCACGCTGGTGGACCTGCTCACGTTCGAGGCGCAGGGGGACGCGACGGACAAGGCGGACGCCGTCGCTCCGCCGACCGCGGACATCGAGGAGATCTGTAACTACCTGGACGCGCTGTCGTACTCGCGCGCGGAGCTCGCCAACCCACGCGGGCTTCCGTTGTCCATGCGCCTGCTGAACGAGGCTCACCAGCGTCTGATGCGTGGCGTGCGCGGCGCGGAGAAGCTCCCCGGCGAGGTTCGTCGAAGTCAGAACTGGATCGGCGGCAGCCGGCCGGGGAACGCGATGTACGTCCCGCCGCCGCCCCAGGTGCTCGGTGAGGTGCTGGGCGCCTTCGAGAAGTACCTCCACGCCGAAGACACGCTGCCCCCACTCGTGCGCGCGGGGCTGCTGCACGTTCAGTTCGAGACCATCCATCCGTACCTTGACGGCAACGGCCGCATCGGAAGGCTGCTGGTGACGCTGCTGCTCGACCACTGGAAGCTGCTGACGAAGCCGCTCCTGTACTTGAGCCTGTTCTTCAAGCGGCACCGCGAGGACTACTACCGGCGGCTCAATGCCGTGCGCGTCGACGGAGACTGGGAGGGGTGGCTCGACTTCTTCCTCGACGGGGTCGCCACCATTGCGGACGAGGCCGTCGCCTCCGCGCGGGAGCTGTTCGCGCTCGTCGCGCAGGACCGTGCGCGCGTGCTCGCGAACGACGGCATGTCGATTGGGGCGCTGAGACTCTTCGAACTCCTGCCGCGCCACCCCATCGTAACCGTGGCGTCGGCCTTGAAGATGCTCGACACCACGAAGCCGACCGCGGGGCGGGCCGTGGAGTTGCTGGTGGGGGCAGGCGTCCTCATCGAGATGACCGGCAAGCGGCGTGATCGCTCGTACGCCTACCGTGAGTACCTGGACCGCATGAAGGTGGGAACGGAGCTTGGCTTCCCAGCGAAGTAGCAGTCCACGCCTGTCCCAGTTCGTCGCCCAGACCCGCGTTTGATGGGTGATGGATGACGTCACCTGTCCGACCTGCTCACCGCGCGCGGTAGCATCGGGGCCTTGGCCGCCCGCACCAACAGCCATCAGCCCGTTCGCTGCGCCATCTACACGCGCCAGTCCGTCGTGCGTGGCGGAGGTGACCCCGCCCTCGCGTCCTGCGTCCTCCAGCGCGAGAAGTGTCTCGACTTCGTCCGGGCACATGAGCGTCATGGCTGGCGTGCCTTGGACGAGCGGTTCGACGACGAGGGTTACAGCGGCGCCACGGTGGAGAGGCCGGGGCTCGAGCGGCTCGTCGAACTCATCGCGCAGCGGGGCCTGGATCGCCTCGTCGTGTACCGGCTCGACCGCCTCACGCGCAGCCTCGGTGACTGGTTTCGCATCTCCGCGATGCTGCAGCGGCAGAACGTCAAGCTCTCCATCGTTGCGGGCGCGCTCGACGCGGACTCGGGTGCGCTGGCCCGGATGCAACTCAACACGCTGGCCGTCTTCGCCGAGTTGGAGCGCGAGATGATCGGCGAGCGTCTCGCGAACGCGCGGGCCCTGCGCCGCTCCAACGGTCACCGCACCTCGGGTCGAGTACCCCTGGGCTACGCATCCGACCCGCAGACGAAGCAGCTCGTCATCGTGGAGGCGGAGGCGAACATCGTCCGCTGGTTCTTCGCGGAGGCGGCGAGCGGGGCCAGGACGGTCGAGCTGGTGACGAGGGCGAACGACCTCGGCTTCGCGATGAAGTCGGGGAGGCGCGGGTCCTGGACGGGGCGCGAGGTCCTCCGGCTCCTGCGAAACCCCGCGTACGCGGGCCGGCTCTCCGACGGCGCGCCCGCCGTCCACACGCCCATCGTCTCGCCGGAGCAGTTCGACCGGGTGCAGGGGATCATCGCGGGCCGGCAGACGCGGCCCTCCACCGCGCGCGGCCCCGTCGACGAGAACATCGACCCGTTACATCCTCCGCGGGCTCCTCGCGTGTGGCCGATGCGGCCGCAAGATGGCCACAGGGACGGGGACGCGGCGCACCAAGCGGGCCACGAGTGAGGTGCCGCGGTAGTACCGCTGCCGCACGTCGAGTTGTCGCGGTGGGCAAATCATCGCCGCCGAGGCCGAACGGATCGCGTTCGAGGCGGTCTCATGAGTCAGCGTCTCCGGGAGTTCGCCGTGGTGTGGAAGGACCTCTGGCCCATCAACCGGCGTCGGACGCTCGCCACCCACTTCGCGGCGATGACGTGGCACTGGACGCCGGAGCGCCTGGACGTGCTGCTGCGTGAGCCTCAATGACTCGAGAGCGCCCCATCACCACCGCCGACCTCGCCGGCCTGATTGCGCTCAGGGGAGAGGCGCGGCCCGCATCCTCGAGCGTCAGCCTTCGACCGTGTTCGAGGTCCTCTGCATACGAGACGTTGGCCGGGCCACGACGAGGGCGTTACTCAAGCGCGGCCTCGTGACCGACCCCGAGAACGTTCAACTTCGGTCGCTCGCACGTGACGAGTTGCTCGCCGTCAACTACGGCTCCCCCTGACGACAACTACAGTGTCCCTACCACGGCTCGACGCTCGCGCGCGGCGGTGCTCAGAGCCAGAAGAACGCGACGCCCACCGCCACCATGAACATCATCGCGAAGGCCGTAACCGTTCAGGGGTGCGGTTGAGGGCGCAGTCTGCGTGTGCGACTTCTGGCGGATGACCAAGAGACCGCCCGAAGGCGAGACGTTGGAGGCGAAGGTCGCGCGAGTCGTGCGCGAGCACCTGGACCAGCAGCAGG
>JADCJJ010000016.1 GCA_020247085.1 Myxococcaceae bacterium
AGACGTTGTTCGAGGCCCGCGCCGGCAGGCTCATCGACGAGAGCGTCGAGGGCTCGTCCCAGTACGACTGGGTGTCGACGACGCGAGTCCACGCGCGGCCACCGGGCAGGGTGAACGACACGTCGGCCGTCTCACCGTTGAGGAGGATGGCGAGCTCGGGGCCCTTCGTTCGATCGTAGTAGTGCAGCATGAGCTGCTTCGAGCCCCAGTTGACCGCGTCGGTGTTGGCCGGGCTCTTCCAGGCGAACGGCGCGGCGGTGCCGGGCGCGCCCGGGGGGCCGTACTCGAGCGGCGCGAGGGCGTAGGCGTGCTCCTTTCGGAAGCGGATCATCCTCTTCACGAAGTCGTGCATGCGGTGCCGCTCGTCCTTCGACTGGTAGGTGCCCCAGTCCATCCAGTTCTCGGGGACGTCGGCGCGGGTCGAGTAGGCGTTGTTGTTGCCGAGCTGCGTGCGCATCCACTCGTCGCCGGCCCACAAGAGCGGCGTGCCGTGGCTCACCAGCATGGCGACGTACATGTTGCGCATCAGCTGCCGCTTCATCGCCTCGTTGCTGCCCCAGTTGCGCGAGCGGTTGTTGTTCTCGCCCGAATCCTTCTCGCACCACGATGAGTTCGGCTCGGCGCAGCAGATGGGGTTGAGGGGCCCACAGCCGTTCTGCTTGTTGTCGTACGAGAGCAGATCGTACATCGTGAAGCCGTCGTGCACGGTGACGAAGTTGTAGGCGTGGTACGGCTTGCGGTCGTTCCAGCGGAACCAGTCGGTGGAGCCGGTGAGGAAGAAGCCGCCGTCCTTCACCTCGCGGCTGTTGAGCTTGAACTCGTCACGGTTCCAGAACGAGCGCCACCAGTCACGGAACCGGCCGTTCCACTCACCCCAGCCGAAGCCGGGCTTCGTCGACGACGCCGGAAAGAGCCCGATGCGGGTGCCGAAGCCGTTGGAGAACTCGTTGTTGTTGGGCCCGTTGAAGGACTTGCCGAGGTCGTACCCGCCCGCGGCCCACGGCTCGGAGACGATGCGGGTGTTGTACCGCTGCAGCAACGGGTCATCGACCACGTCCTGCAGCACCGTGTTCTTGGGGTCGTCCCACGCCCAGTACTCCTGGTCGCGCTCGCCGAGCACCGGGGCGAGGTCGAACCGGAAGCCATCGACGTGCATCTCGTCGACCCAGTACCGCAGCGAGTCCATGATGAGGCGGCGGAAGGGCCGGTGGTTCGGCCGCGTCTGGTTTCCGACGCCGGAGTTGTTCCAGTAGCGCCGCCGGTTGTTCGGGTCGAGCCCGTAATACGCGTTGTTGTCGAACCCGCGCATGGTAAAGAGGCCCACCACCTCTTCGGGGTCGACGTTGGTGAGCGAGGTCTGCGTCACCCAGGGGTCGGGGTTGAAGTCGAACTCGAGCTTCTGGCGCCAGAAGCCGCCCTCGCCGGTGTGGTTGTAGACGACGTCGAGCATCACCTCGATGCCGTTCTGGTGGAGCTGATCAACCATCCACTTGAACTCGTCGATGATCTCGGCGTTCGCGGCGTCGCGCTTCCACGAGTAGGTGTTCTCGGCGACGAAGAACGAGAGCGTCGAGTAGCCCCAGTACCCGCCGTCGATGGGCTTCTCGAAGGGCGGCATGAGGTGAATCGTCGTGACGCCGAGGTCCTTCAGGTACGGCGCCTTCTCGCCCAAGCCGCGCCAGGTGCCCGGGTGCTGCACGCCCGAGGCCGGGCTGGCGGTGAAGCCCTTGGGGTGCAGCTCGTAGACGATCATGTCGTTCCAGCGGCGCCCCGGGGCCTCGCCCTTCTCGCGCGCGGCCCGCCACGAGGCCTCGTTCTCGCTCCACTGGTACTTGCTCTTGACGATGACGGACTTGGCCGCGGCCGCGTACGTCGACTCGGTGCGCTTGGGCCCGGTGGCGACGCTGCCCTTCGACCAGTCGTGGTCGCGGTGCAGCGCCTTGCCGTAGGGGTCGAACAGCAGCTTGTTCGGGTTCATGCGGTTGCCGTCGGCGTCGACGTCGGCCTTGAAGCCGGTGATGGTGCCGGGCACGAAAGCCGGGTCGTACGACCAGTTCGGCCCGAAGACGACGAAGCCGTAGTGCTGCCCGGGGCCGACCCCCTCGACGTACAGGTTCCACACGTCGCCGAAGCGCTTCATCGGGAACTGACGCGTCGGCGTGCTCGACTCGGGGTTGTCGAAGAGGAGCAGCTCGATGCGCTCGGCGCGCTCCGAGAAGACGGCGAAGTTGACGCCCTTGTCGACGAGCGTCGGCCCCATGTGCTCGAGGTTCTCGATGGCCCGGGCGTCGAGCGACGGCGCCCGGTCCTGCGTCTGATACAGGCGCGCACCGGTCGTCGGCCCGCACGCAACCGCGAGGCCGAAGACGTAGAGAAACTGGAAGAGTCGCATCGAGGCAGGGCGGAGAGGGGTCACGGCGGGCGGGGGCTGTACCAGAACCCACTCACGGCCGAACAGGGCCCCCGCGGGCCGCCAGCCCGGCACCGAAAAAAGGCCCGGGGGCGGCGCCGCCGTCGGGTACCGTCAGGGGGTGTCTGGGCTGAGACTCGTCGGGATCCGCAAGAGCTATGGCGACCACCCGGTGGTGAAGGGGGTCGACCTCGAGGTCGCATCGGGCGAGTTCCTGGTGATGGTGGGGCCGTCGGGCTGCGGCAAGACGACGCTCCTGCGCGTCATCGCGGGCCTCGAGGCGGTGGACTCGGGCCAGGTGCTGATGAGCGGCGCCGACGTCACGCAGGTGCCGCCGCGCGATCGCGACGTGGGCATGGTGTTCCAGAGCTACGCGCTCTACCCGCACATGACGGTGCGCGAGAACCTGGCCTTCGGGCTCGAGCTGCGGAAGGTGCCCCGCGCCGACGTCGACGCCCGCGTGGCCGAGGCCGCCGCGATGCTCGAGCTGACGAACCTGCTCGAGCGCAAGCCGAAGGCGCTCTCGGGTGGCCAACGCCAGCGCGTCGCCATGGGCCGGGTCATCGTGCGACGGCCTCGGCTCTTCCTCTTCGACGAGCCGCTGTCGAACCTCGACACCGCGCTGCGGGTGCAGATGCGCGGGGAGCTGGCGCGCCTGCACCGAAAGCTGGGCGTCACGATGGTGTACGTCACGCACGACCAGGTCGAGGCGATGACGCTCGCGACGCGCGTCGCGGTCTTCGACAAGGGTGTGCTGCAGCAGGTGGGGCCGCCGCTCGAGCTCTACCACCGGCCAGGCAACGCCTTCGTCGCCGGCTTCCTGGGCTCACCGTCGATGAACCTCTTCGACGCGCGGCGCGAGGGAACCGCGCTGGTCGGCGCAGGCTTCAGGCTCGAGGCCGCGGGCGACTACGCGGGTGACGTGAAGCTGGGGCTGCGCCCGCAGGACCTGACGGTGAGCGCCGACGGCCCGTTCACCGGCGAGGTGGCCGCCGTCGAGCGCCTCGGGTTCGACGGCTACGTCTTCCTCGAGACCGCCGCCGGCCCGCTCACGGCGCGCTTCGACGGCTCGCTGCCGGTCGAGGTCGGCCAGACGGTGCGCGTGCGGCCGAACGGCGACGTGGCGCACGTCTTCTCGGCCGACGGCGCGCGCGCCCTGCGGCACCCGGAGGCGCCGCGGTGAGGTGGCTCGCCGTCGCCCTCGCGCTCAGCGCCTGCGCCGACGCCCCCGCGGCGCGGCCGCTGAAGCTGTGGCACGCCTACCGCGGCGGCGAGGAGCAGGCCATCGAGCGCGCGGTGGCCCGCTTCACCGAAGAGACGCACGTCGCCGTCGAGGTGCTCTCGGTGCCCTACGACGCCTTCTCGTCGAAGCTCACCAGCGCCATCCCCCACGGGGCCGGGCCCGACGTCTTCATCTTCGCGCACGAGCGCCTGCGCCAGTTCCACCGCCTCAAGGTGGTGGCGCCGACGACGCAGCGGCTCGAGCGCGCGCGCTACCTGCCCAGCACCGTCGAGGCCCTCGACGTCGACGGCGAGCTCTACGGCTACCCGCTCTCGCTGAAGACGCTGGCGCTCTTCGTCAACACCGCCCTGGTGACGGACCCGCCCGAGACGACCGACCAGTGGCTCTCGCAGCTCGAGGCGACGAGCGACGCGGAGCGCGCCCGCTTCGGGCTCGCCTACGCCGCCGGAGACTTCTACCTGCACGCCCCCTTCGTCTTCGGCTTCGGCGCAAGGCTCTTCGACGACGCCGGCCGTGCCTCGTTCGACACGAAGGGCATGGCGCGGTCGCTCGCCTTCGTGAAGGCGCTGCAGACGCGGGGCTTCATGCCGCAGGAGGTGTCGGGCGCGCTGGTGAAGTCACTCTTCAACGAGGGGCGCGCGGCGATGGTCATCTCGGGCCCCTGGTTCACGGGAGAGATCGACCCGTCGGTGCGCTACCGCATCACCCCGCTGCCCACGGTGAGCGAGACGGGGCTGCCGCTGACGCCATTCCTCGGGGTCGAGGCGGCGCTCGTCTCGTCGCGCGCGAGCCGGCCTGACGACGCGCACCGGCTGGCCGAGTTCCTCTCGCGGGGCGAGGCCACCGCGCTGCGGGTGAACCCGGGCCGGCAGATCCCCGCCGAGCTGGCGGCCTACGAGCGGCCCGAGGTGGTGGGCGACGAGGCCATCGCCGCCTTTAGGCGCGCCGCCGAGCGGGCGGTGCCCACGCCGAACACGCTCGAGATGGCGAAGGTGTGGGAGCCGATGAAGCTGGCGCTCCGCGGCGTGCTGCAGGGCGAGGTGAGCCCCGAGGCCGCGGGCGCGCTGGCCGAGCGGCGGTACGCGGCGCTCAACCGGGAGCAGCCGTCGGGGCGAGACCGGCCGGGCGCGACGTCACCCTGGCCCTGGCTCGTCGCCCTCGCGGGGGGCCTCGTCGCGTTCGCCGTGCGGCAGTGGCGGCGCCGGGGCCCGCCGGTGCCCTTCGCCCGGCGCTACCCCGAGGCCGCACGGGGCCTGGCCTACGTGGCGCCGGCCGCCGTCGGAATCGCGGTGCTCATCGTCGTCCCCTTCTCGGTGGGCATCTCACTCGCCTTCTTCCACCACGAGGCGGGCGATTACACCTTCGTCGGCCTGGCCAACTTCGTCGACATCCTCACCTCGAAGGGCTACCGCGTCACCGAGCCGCTCTCGTTCTGGTTCACGCTCGCCGTCACCATCGCGTGGACCTTCGTCAACGTGGCGCTCCACCTGGGCATCGGGCTCGGGCTGGCCCTGCTGCTGAAGGACCCACTGCTGAAGCTGCGCGCAGTGTACCGGGTGGTGCTGATCGTCCCCTGGGCGGTGCCGAACTACATCACCGCGTTGATGTGGAAGGGCATGTTCCACCGCCAGTTCGGCGCCATCAACGGGCTGTTGGCCGCGCTGGGCCTCGAGCCGGTGAGCTGGTTCACCCACTTCTCGACGTCCTTCGCGGCGAACGTCATCACCAACACGTGGCTGGGCTTCCCCTTCATGATGGTGGTGTCGCTGGGCGCGCTGCAGTCGATCCCCCAGGACCTGTACGAGGCCGCCGAGGTGGACGGCGCCTCGAAGTGGACGCAGCTGCGCCGCATCACGCTGCCGCTGCTGAAGCCGGCGCTGTTGCCGTCGGTCATCCTGGGCTGCGTGTGGACGTTCAACATGTTCAACATCATCTACCTGGTGTCGGGCGGAGAGCCGGGTGGGGCCACCGACATCCTGGTGAGCGAGGCGTACCGCTGGGCGTTCCAGCGCAACGAGCAGTACGGCTTCGCGGCGGCCTACTCGGTGCTCATCTTCTTCGTGCTGCTGGGGTGGACGCGGCTGACGCGGCGGCTCACCGGCCCGGAGGCGGCGTGAAGCGGCCCGGGCTCGTCACGGCGCTGGTGCACGTGGGCCTGGTGCTGGCCTGCGTGGTGGCGCTCTACCCGGTGCTGTGGGTGGTGAAGCTGGCGCTCTCGCCGGCGCAGGCGCTGACGCTGTCGGTGAGCCCCTTTCCCGAGGCGGTGACGCTCGACCATTTCCGTGACGTGGTGGGCGCGACCGACTCGCAGGGCCGGTGGCTCTTCGGCCGGCAGCTTGGCGCGTCGGTGGTGGTGTCGGGCCTGACGACGGTGGTGGGGCTGTCGCTGGCGGTGACGGCGGCCTACGCGCTCTCTCGCTTCCGCTTCCCGGGGAAGGACGCGGGCATGCAGACACTGCTGGTGACGCAGATGTTCCCCGCCACGCTGATGCTGGTGCCGCTGTTCTCGCTGTTGCAGGCGCTGGGCCTGCTCGACTCGTGGGCCGGGCTGGTGCTGGTGTACTCGACGTCGTCGCTGCCCTTCTGCGTGTGGATGCTCAAGGGCTACTTCGACACCATTCCCCGCGAGCTCGAGGAGGCCGCGACGATGGACGGCGCCTCGCCCTGGCAGACGTTCGTGAAGGTGGTGCTGCCGCTGGCGCGGCCGGCGCTCGCGGTGACGGCGCTCTTCAGCTTCATGACGGCGTGGAACGAGTTCATCCTCGCGGCGACGCTCATCAACGACGCGGGGCGCTTCACGCTCCCGGTGGCGCTGCAGCAGTACGTGGGCGAGTGGAAGACCGAGTGGGGCCACTTCGCCGCCGGGGCGCTGCTGGTGTCGGCGCCGGTGATGGCGCTGTTCTTCGCGCTCCAGCGCTTCCTCGTCGGCGGGCTGACGGCGGGGGCCGTGAAGGGCTGAGGCTCGTGGTAAGGGCCCCGCATGGCTCCTCGCATCACGCTGGCCGGGCATGCCGTCGGCCCCGGCGCGCCGCTCTTCGTCATCGCCGGCCCCGACGTCATCGAGTCGGCCGAGCACGCGCTGCGGCACGCCCGCACGCTGAAGGCCCTCACCGCCTCGCTGGGCGTGCCCTTCGCGTTCAAGTGCAGCTTCGACAAGGCCAACCGCACCAGCATTCGCTCGTTCCGGGGCCCCGGCCTCGAGAAGGGCCTCGAGGTGCTGGCGCAGGTGAAGCGCGAGGCGCAGGTCCCCATCCTCACCGACGTGCACGACGTGGCGCAGGTCGGGCCCGTCGCCGAGGTGGCCGACATCATCCAGGTGCCGGCCTTCCTCTGCCGCCAGACGGACCTCGTGGTGGCGGTGGCGAAGTCGGGCCGCGGGGTGAACCTGAAGAAGGGCCAGTTCGTCGCCCCGAAGGACATCGCGCACCAGGCGCGCAAGGCCTTCGACTCGGGCAACCCCAACGTGCTCGTCACCGAGCGCGGCGCGACGTTCGGCTACAACAACCTCGTCGTCGACATGCGGGGCTTCGCGGTGATGCGAGAGGCCGGGCTGGTGACGTGCTTCGACGCGACGCACTCGGTGCAGCTCCCCTCGGCCGGTGACGGAGAGACGGCCGGCGAGCGGAAGTTCGTCGGCCTGCTCGCGCGCAGCGCCGCCGCCGCCGGCATCGACGCCCTGTTCACCGAGGTCCACGAGAACCCAGACGCCGCGCCCTGCGACGGGCCCTGCAGCCTGACCTTCGAGCTGTTCGAGCAGACGCTGCGCGACGTGCTCGCCGTACGCCGGGCGCTGGGGCACCAGGCGTGACGCTGACCGAGCGCGCGAGCGGCGTGCGCCTGCTCGTCTTCGACGTCGACGGCGTCTTGACGGATGGCGGGCTCTGGTACGGCCCCGACGGCGAGGTGATGAAGCGCTTCGACGTGAAGGACGGGCACGCCCTGGTGCTGGCCCGGCTCACCGGCCTGCCGGTGGCGCTCCTCACCGCGCGAACGTCGAAGATCGTCGAGACGCGCGCGAACGAGCTTCAGCTCGCCCGCGTCTTCCAGGGCCGGCGCGAGAAGGGCCCGGCGCTGCTCGAGCTCTGCGACGAACTGGGCGTGTCCCCCGCGGCGACGGCGTACATGGGCGACGACGTGAACGACCTGCCGGCGATGGCGGCGTGCGGCCTCACCGCGTGCCCGGCCGACGCCGTGGACGAGGTGAGGCAGGCGGTGCACTTCGTCTCACGTCACCCCGGCGGCAGAGGCGCGGCCCGCGAGCTCGTCGAGCTGGTGCTGAAGGCGACGGGCCGGTGGGAGCAGGCGCTGGCGCACGCGGCACCGAGGCGCTGACGGGCGCGCGCGCTGGGAACTCCGCCTCGCATCGCGGAAGCGGAGACGGGCGAACCGGTTCGCGCACGACGCCGGAGCGCCACACGGGCGCTCCCACCAGCGCCCCCGGAGTGAGACCAGCCGTCAGCGCCAGCAGAGGTTGGCGCAGACGCCGCCGGCGCAGTCACCCCCGCGGCACTCACGGTCGCCGAGGCAGGTCTGGCCGTTCGGCTTGAGCGGCACGCAGCTGGCCTGCATGCCGCCGCCCGGAAGCGGGCAGTAGGCGCTCTCGATGCAGGTCGGAGTTCCGTTGACGGTGCACATGACGCCCGCGCCGACGATCGACGGCTGGCAGGTGCCGCTGGTGCAGGCGAGGAGGGAGCGGCAGTCGGCCCCCTGCGCACACGTCGCACCCTGGCTGCCGGTGGCGACGCACACGCCCTGGGAGCACCGCGCCCCCGCGACGCACGCCTCGGAGTTCGACCCGCACGGCTGCCCGATGGCGCGGCGCGCCGCGCAGAGCCCGTTCTCGCAGAACTCGGTGTCGAGGCAGCTCGGCCCGACCGGCAACGTGATGCCCTGCACCTGCTCAGAGGTGTTGCAGGCGCGGTTGGGCAGCGTGTTGAAGCGCTTCACGCAGCGGTCGACGCCTCCATCGGGGGTAAAGTCGGTGGCGCAGAGCAGCTCGTTGGCCGACCGGGTGCGGGCGCACTCGAGGCGTCCCTTCACGCAGGGTGCCCCTTCTGGCTTGCCAGGCTGGCAGGTGCGGACGTTGGCGTTCGTGCAGACCAGGCCCTCCTGGCAGCTCGCCGTGCTGGAGCAGCCGCCGTCGGCCGCGATGCGAGGCTGACAGGTGCCCCCGCCGCGCTGCGTGCGACAGTAGGTGCCAGCGGCGCACATCTCGTCGCGGAGGCAGCTGGCGCCCGCGCCGGCGTCGGGGTTCGCGTAGGGGCGGCAGTTCCCGCAGGTCGCATTGCCCTGCGTGGCGCAGAAGCCGCGTGGGCACTCGCGGTCGTCAGCGCACAGCCCGCCGTTGGCGACCACGGCCGTGAAGATGGCCGACTGGTCGCAGACCGTCAGGACGAGGTTGTTGTCCCGCTGGCACGAGCTCGCCGGAAACGCCGCGTCGAGGCAGGTTCGAAGGGCTGTGAGGCTCACCTGCAGACGGCCACGCGCGA
>JADCJJ010000160.1 GCA_020247085.1 Myxococcaceae bacterium
CACCAGGCCCAGCAGATCAGTCGGAGCTGTAGGGGTCGAACGTGCCACGCCACGTGAGTCTCGCCGAAGGTGACAGCCGTGTCGCGCCTGCAAAGACCCAACGCCTCGAAATGGTTTGATTTGGCGGTTGGCACGCGCGTCGCCTTGCGTCATCGGGTGCGGGTTGACAGGCGTAGGCACATATCGGAAAGGTCGGCCGCCTTTCGTACCCAGGGGCCTGTTTCACACCACCAAAGGGAGCACCAATGAAGGTCGAGTTCCGTATCACCCTGGCGCTCGCGTTCGCGACGCTTGCGATTGCCTGTTCTCCTCCGCCGGGTCGCCCTGATGGAGGCACCGGTGGTGGCGGTGGCGGCACGGCTGACGCCTGCAACGACGACGATCAGTGCCCCCGGCTGTTCCGGTGCAGCCGCACCACGAACACCTGCGTGCCGGACTGCGCGACGAGCGCCGAGTGTGGGCCCACGGGGCGGACGGCGAAGGGCGCGACGGCGCTCGACTTCTGCGCGACGGATACCTCGTGCGTGTGTGACTTCACCGAGGCGGGCGGGGAGTGCAAGCCCAAGCTGTGCTCGGCCGACTCGGACTGCGGCTCGTCGCTGGTCTGCCGGTCGGGTCAGTGCGTGGCGGCGCCGTTGGCGTCGACGGTGACGCGGTGCCAGGTGACCCCCGACTTCGTGGTGGCGAAGGCCGGGTCGAAGATGAGGTTCTGGGTCTCGGCGTGGGCTGGCCAGGAGCCCGTCGTCATCAAGGACGGCGCCACGTGGACGGCGCCGGCGATGAGCCCGTTCTCGGCGCCGATGCCCGCGACCGGCACCTCGGCCGAGTTCACCGTCGGTACGGTCGCCACGGCCGACCCGATGGGCGTCAGCGCGGTGCAGGCGGCCTTCGGTGGCGTGAACTGCACGGCCAAGGCCATCGTCGTCGCGGCCCCGGCCAGCGGCGGCGCGGTGGTGGCCATCGACGAGCTGTCGGGCCGGCCCATCTCGGGCGCGCGGGTCGTCGTGTCGGACGCCACGGGCGCGGTGATCGCGCAGCCGAGTGACGTGTCGACGAACGACAGCGGCCTCGGGACGTTCACGTTCGGGACGGCCACGTCGTACACGGTGTCGGTCTTCCACCGTGACTTCACCTACGTGACGGTGGCGAACTACGAGCCGTCGGGCGCGAACGCGAACGTGCTGCTGGTCGCGATGCGCCGCAACCAGGTGACGAAGTACGGCGGCTTCCGGGGCACCTTCGACGGGTACCCGATGAACCCGAACATCAAGGCGGGCGTGGGCGGCATGTCGCTGGCTGGCGCCATCACCAACCTGAACCTGACGCAGCTGCTCGGGCCCTCGCGCTCGACGCGGATCAAGCTCGGCTCGACCATCGACATGATGGTGGACGTGCCCGATGGCGCGTTCCTTGTCTTCAGCGAGACGAACAAGAACACGCTCGCGGGCCTCGGCCTCAACGGCAGCTGCACGGACATGGCGGGCAACGCCGACGAGGCGAAGATTCGCGCTGGAACCTGCGGCACGCGCGCGGCCTGGGCCTTCTCGGGTGAGCTCACCATCGGCGACCTGTCTCCGCTCCTCGGCGCGTTCCAGGGTGGGCTCGACAACATCAACGTCGGTGCGCTGCTCGGGCAGATCCAGCCGCTCATTCGCCGGCTGAACTCGTCGATCGTCCGCGACATTCAGTTCGACCTGCGCGACGCGCCCTGCAAGGACTCGGCTGAGACGGCGCCCAACTGCACCAAGGGCTACAAGTACGACGACACGTCGGGCTTCACGCAGCGGAACCTGAAGTGGGCGAACGTGCCGCTGGGCTTCGGGTTCGCGCTGAAGTCTGCGCGCATGCCGACGTACCGGGGCGCGGCGGCTGACGGCGCGCTGGCGCTGACGGGGGTCACCGTGCCCGGCCGCGGCGTGATTCCGCTCGGCCTCGGCGCGGCGGTGAACACGGCGACGCCGAAGGACGACATCCTCGACAAGCAGGAGACGCTCCCTGCGGCCGGCCTCATTCCCGTTCGCTCGGCGCCGTCGCACAGCGGCACCGAGGGCTCGGAGTACGGCATCATCGTGGCGGCGCTCTCGGCGTCGGCGCTGAACGACGCCTCGGCGCAGACGGGCGCTTCGGCGCTCTTCGTGCGGGTGCCCGACAACAAGCTCGTGTTCGACCCGCGCGGCGCGACGCCCATCGACATCTCGTCGCAGGCGTACCCGGTGTTCCCCGAGTCGGGCCGCTTCAACCCGGCGGCGACGGGGATCCCGGGCGTCGGCCCTCGCAGCTTCAAGTTCGTCACCCCGTCGGTGGTCACGGCGCTCGGCACGAGCGTGCAGGTCGTGCGCGTCACCTTCTCGGACGAGCTCGAGCACCGCTGGGACGTGTTCTTTGACGCCAGCCGCGCGGGCGCGGGCTTCTCACTCCCGGCCGTGCCGGCCACCCTCCGTGACCGCCTCTTCACGACGGGCATGTCGTCGGGCGCGCGCTCGCCGATGGTGGTTCAGGCCTTCCGCATGAGCGGGGCGCCCACGGCTACGGGCGGCGCGGCGCTCTCGTTCAAGGACCTGGTCGAGCTCAACGGCACCAACATGGACCGCATCACGAACTACCTGACGGGCTTCGGCTTCCTCGACTACGGGGTGCCCGGCGTGAAGTTCAAGGCCGCCATCCCCACCTCGGTGACGAAGGGGACCTCGAAGGTCACGGTGTCGGTGGCGAAGTTCAAGATCGGCACGGCGGCTGGCGACGACGGCCTGGTGAAGTTCAGCTTCCTGAACAACGGCGCGCCGGTCGCAGGCTGCGAGGTCGCCTCGTCGACCGAGGCGATGGCGGGCAAGGGTGAGGTCGAGATCACGATTCCCTCGGCCTGCACCGCAGGCACGGGCTACACCGCGAAGGCCCAGCTCTTCTACGACATGACGGCGCCGGTGCTCCCCGAGGTGTCGGTGACGCAGACCGGCGTCACGGTGCAGTAACGGCGCGCTGAGCCGGTATCTTTGGCGGGGCGCTCGCACGTTCGGGCGCCCCGCTTTTTCTTGTGTCGCGGGCGGAGGCGTTCGGTGCGCACGCTTGGGGCACGCGCCTCCGATGGTGCGAACGCCGCCCGTGGGTTGCTACGCTGCCCACCTTCCATGGTGTCGAAGACCATCACGGCCGTCACGACGATCTCGAAGGTGACCGGGAGGCGCTTCTCGGGCGCCTCGGCGCTGGTCGTCATCTACGGCGAGGAGCTTGGCAGAAAGTACGATCTCTCCGAGGGCAAGACCGTCATCGGTCGCTCGTCGCGGTGCCGGATTCAGATCGACCACGTCTCGGTGAGCCGGCAGCACGTGCGCCTGACGGTCGAGGGCGGGCGCTGCAGCCTCGAGGACCTCGGCTCGACGAACGGCACCTTCGTCAACGACGAGCAGGCGGCGGGGAAGGTGAGCCTGCGCAACGCCGACCTGATCAAGGTCGGGAGCACGGTGCTCAAGTTCATCGCGAACGACAACATCGAGGCGGCGTACCACGACGAGATCTACCGGCTGACGACGATCGACGGGCTGACGCAGGTGAACAACCGGCGCTCGTTCAACGAGGCGTTCGAGCGCGAGCTCTCGAGGTGCCGTCGCTACCGGCGCGCGATGTCGCTGACGCTCATCGACATCGATCACTTCAAGAAGATCAACGATAGCTACGGGCACCTGGCGGGCGACGCGGTGCTGAAGGAGGTCGCGGCGACGATCAAGAAGCGCATCCGCCGGGAAGACCTGTTGGCTCGGTACGGGGGTGAGGAGTTCGTCGTGCTCTCACCCGAGCTCGAACTCAAGGGCATGATGCAGCTCGCCGAGAAGATACGGAAGCTGGTCGAGGCGCACGAGTACCGCTTCGACGGCAAGGTGATGCCCGTCACGGTGTCGTGCGGAACGGCCACGCTCGGCAAGGACGAGGGCGACGGGCAGGCCCTCATCGCGCGGGCCGACGAGAAGCTCTACGAGGCGAAGTCGAGCGGACGGAACCAGGTTCGTTGACGGCGGCCGAGGCCTGGAGCCACCCCTCGAGGCCCGGTGGCGGCGAGGCTGGCGGCACCAGGGGCGACGTTCAGAAGACGCCGCCGCGGCGGTCGAGCAGCGCCTTCAGCATGCGGTCGATGGTGTCGCGGACGGCGTCGTTGGTGCGCTGCACCCACGCGAGATCGTCTGCTGCTGCGGCGCCGGCTTCGTGCAGCGGCATCGGCTCGCCGAAGCGAATGAACCACCGCGCCGGCAGGGGTGGCAGGGTGACGGGAAGGAAGGGTAGGCCGAGGAGGCCGCCGGGCAGCTTCCCGAGGAGCGGAACGGACTCGTCGGCGCCGACCACGGCGACGGGCACGACGGGCACGCCCGCGCGCGCAGCGATCTTCACGTACCCACCGCGCCCGAAGCGCTGCACCCGGTAGCGCTCCTTGAAGGGTCGTGAGAGGGCCTGGAAGCCTTCGGGGAACACGATGACGGGCAGGCCCTGTTCGAGCAGCGCGTGCGCGTTGTCGGGGCTGGCGCGAACGGCCCCAAGACGGTTCCACAGCACGCCGAGCCCGGGGGCGAAGAACACCTGATCTTCGAGCAGCCAGCGCGCGTGCGGCAGATCGGCGCGGCTGCGCTTGAGCGCGTGGTGCAGCACCGGCCCGTCGATGGGCAGCGCGCCCGCGTGGTTCGCCACCAGCAGGCACGGGCCCGCAGGGACGTGCTCGGCGCCCTCGACGGTGACGCGGAACCAGCGCTCGTAGAGCGCGTCTGCGAGCGGCTGGAGTTGGCCGACGAGGGCCTCGTCGCGCCCGAACGCGTCGACCCGGGACTGGGCCGTCGAGCGGCCCGCGAGCGTTCGCAGGGCGGCGGCGATGCCCTGAAGCGAGGTGAGCGCGCCCTCGGCCGATAGCAGCGAGACACCCGCCGCCGCGGGCGTGCTCTCGATGGCGGTGGGAGCCCGGGGCTCGGCGTCGGGAGGCGGCTGTGACGGGCGTGGTGCGCCGGTCGCCGGCGCCTCCTGGAGGCTCGACGCCTGCGCCGCCGCTGCTTCGATCTCGAGGGTGGGGCGGGGCGGTGTCGACGGGCGCGCGAGCGGCTGGCGCCGCTGGGGTCGAGGCGTTGGCGCAGGGCCGGGGTCGTCGACGGTGGCGAGCGAGGGTGCGCCCGGGTGGGTCACGGGGCCGGCGCCGAGGGCCCGGGCGACGGGGGTGTGAGCGTGAGGCAGCGGCTCGGTGGCGAGCGAGGGCGCGGCCGGGTGGGGCACGGGGCCGGCGCCGAGGGCCCGGGCGTCGGGGGCGTGGGCGTGAGGCAGCGGCTCGGCAGCGAGCGAGGGCGCGGCCGGGTGGGGCACGGGGCCGGCGCTGAGATCCCGGGCGACGGGGGTGTGGGCGTGAGGCAGCGGCTCGGTGGCGAGCGAGGGCGCGGCCGGGTGGGGCACGGGGCCGGCGCCGAGGGCCCGGGCGTCGG
>JADCJJ010000161.1 GCA_020247085.1 Myxococcaceae bacterium
AAGACGAGCAGCCCGCCGCCGTTCACCACGAAGTCGAAGGCCCCGGCGGCATCGGTGACGCGAGCGCCCAACTCGGGGTGGTCCAGGCAGGTGACCCGCACCATCGGCATCGGCGCGCCGGCCCTCGTCTTCACCAGCCCCCGCACCACGGCGATGCGCTCTGGCGAATAGCCTGCGTCTGCCCCCTGGCTGGCTGCGAGGAACGCGACCTCTTCGGCGAAGGGCGTCTCGACGAAGGGAGACAGCGGCGGGGCGGCGCCTGCGTCGGGTGGTGCCCCCGCGTCAGAGCCTGCGTCAGCGCCTGCGTCAGCGCCTGCGTCAGCGCCTGCGTCAGCGCCTGCGTCAGCGCCTGCGTCAGCGCCTGCGTCAGCGCCCGCGTCAGCGCCCGCGTCAGCGCCCGCGTCCGGCGGCACGCTCGCATCGGGCGCCCCTGCGTCGCTCCCCGCTCCACCGTCGAGCACCACCGCCACGCCCAGGCCCGAAGGCTCGAGCCCCGTCCCCGGGCCGGGCGAGCACGCAGCCACGCCCAGCACCAACCAGAGCCACCTCATGGGCACACCGGGTTCTGGTCGAGCGAGGCGTTGGCGGTGATGACCGATGGCGTCGCCAGCGCGCCGGACAGCAGCGGCGCGTTGAGCACGTCGAGCCCGTCGGGCGGGCTGAGCAACCCGAACGCCGCGCCAGCGCAGCTGCAGCTCGTCAGCGTCGGGTCGCAGTCGCAGCGCCCCACCGGCAAGAAGCCCCAGGCGGTGTTGCTCGCGTCGATGGTGAAGCCCGAGTTGTTGAACACGTCGAAGCCGCGAGATGCGAAGGTGCCCACCGCGCACGCGCCGCCAGGCTGCGCCCGGTTGCAGAGAATCTGGTTCCGGGCATTCGAGCCAGAGTTCAGGCTCACCGGCGCGATGGCCGGGTCGGTGCCGCCCCGCGCGCTCGAGACGTAGACCCCGAAGTGGTTGTTGCGAATCGTCGAGCTGTGCACCGTCGCGCGGCCGACCTCGGCGTACACGCCGGCGCAGCCGTTTCGAAGCAGGTTCGCGTTGGCCACCGCGGCCGTCGGCGCGTTCGCCGGGAGCAACGGGTTCGCCCGCAGTGAGATGGCGTCGGCCGAGGCGCACGCGATCACGAGGCCGCTCAACGTCGCCTGCGCCGTCCCTTCGAGCCAGAGGCCGTACTCGAACGATCGCGGCAGCGGGCACGGCGCCCCCCGCTGATGTTCGGCCCGACCGACAGAGAGCCCGAGGCCACGCAGCCGCTGCTGGCGAAGAGCCCGCACCGCGCCGAGGCGACGGTCGCCGTCAGCGACACCTGCGCGCCCGCGTCGGGCCGGAGCGTGGACTGACAGACAACGCCGGCGTTCCCCAGCTGGGAGAGGCTCGAGGAGCTCACCGTCGCTCGTCCGCCAGACTCGACCTGCACGCCGTCTTCCAGCCCTTCGAAGTTCAGCAGGGTGGCGAGGACGTTCGGCGACGTGCCGCCGTCGAAGGAAAACACCCGCAGCCCGGCCGAGGCGCCCGAGCGCACCCGGGCGCTGGTGACGCCCAGCGTTCCCTGCGCGACGATGGCCTGCAGGGTGTCGTCCTTCGCGACGAAGATCGGCACGCCCGCGCGGCCCGGCACGAAGGCGCCCCCCAGCTCGATGGTGACGCCCCCCGTCAGCTCGAGCGGGTACCGCTCGGCGGCGTTGACGTTCTGGACGACGTCGGGCGTCACCCGAATCGTCCACGACGTCCACGATGGGAGCTGGGCGACCTTGAGGGCCTGGGTGATGGTGAGGCACGGGCCCCCGAGCCCGGCGACGCTGCTCCGGCCGCAGCAGGCGTTGTCCTCGCCCCGAAGCGGGTCGGCGTTCACCCGCACCGACGTGTCGGTGAAGGCCGGGCACGGCTGGCAGTCGCCCAGCACGAAGGTCGCGTTGCCCGCGCACTGGCAGCGCCCGTCCTGACACACGCCGTTGATGGTGGGGCTGCAGCTCGAGCCGTTGGGCCGCGCCGGGTTCGGGCCGGCGCTCTCGCAGCGGGGGCTTCCGGTGCTGCACGTCGTCACGCCGAGCGCGCACGGGTCGGGTGAGGTGCAGCTCGCGCCGGCCACGCACACCGAACAGACGCCTGCGTTGCAGACCTGGTTCGACCCGCACGGGGTACCGTTGGGCGCGCTCGAGGTCGTCTCGATGCACGTCGGCCCCCCGCTCGCGGAGCAGCTCACGTTGCCGGTGCGGCACACGTTCGGCGGCACACAGACGGCGCCCGAGTTGCACACCGTCACCGCCGTGCTGTCGCTGCGGCTCGTGTCCTGGGTGCTCGTGGCGACGAGGGTGTCGACGCCTGCGCGCGGGGGGGCCGTGTAGTTGCCCTGGGCGTCGATGCGACCACCGACGCCGCCATCGGCGATGGACCACGTCACGCCCGTGGTCACGGCGTTGGCGACCGCGGCCGTGAAGACCGTGGTGGAGCCCAGCCCCACGGTGGGGTTCCTCGGTGTAATCGACACCACGACGGGGACCGGCGTGACGGTGACGCGCGCGGTGCCCTGGGCGCCCGGGTCCACCACGCTGCGCGCGACGACGGTGTACTGCCCGGCCACCGGTGGTGATTGGTACGTGCCGCCGCTGGCGATCGAGCCTCCACCTGCCTCGACCACCGACCAGCTCACCTGCGAGTTGACGGCGCCCGTCACGGTGGCCGTGAACGTCCGTGCGGTGGGCGTCGCGTTGGTGCTGTTGGCGGCGACGACGGTGGCCGTCGCTGGCGTCACCGTCACCGCGATGGGCGGCACCATGACCGTCGCGCTCGCCGCCTGCGTCGGGTCGGCCTGGCTGGTGGCGGTCACCACGTAGGTCCCCGGAACGGCCGCGCCCGCAGGCGCGGTGAAGAGGCCCGAGCTCGAGACGCTGCCGCCCGTCGACGTCCACGTCACCGTCGTGTTCGCCGTGCCCGTCACCGAGGCCGCCACCTGCAGCGTTCCTCCCTGCGGCACCATCTGCGCCGTCGTCGGCGAGGTGATGCTCACCGAGATGATGGGCGCGGTCTGCACCGCGACGAGCGCCGTCGCGAAGGCCGTCCCGTCCACCGTGCTCTGCGCCTTGATGGTGAAGACGCCCGGCACCGAGGGCGCCGTGTAGAGGCCGGTCGCCGAGATCGTACCGCCGCCGGGCGACTCGACGGACCAGACGACGCCCTGGTTCGCGCTGCCGCGCACCACCGCCTGGAACTGCCGGCTGGTGCCGACCCGCAAGGCGCTCGTCGCCGGCGCGACCTCGACGGTGACGGGCCGAATGGTACCCGCCGCGAGCGCGAAGCGGGTGGCGTTCGCGACGCTGGTGGCGCGCACCGAGTACGGCCCGGCGACGCTGCCAGCGAGAAAGAGGCCGTTCGCGTCGATGGTGCCTCCGGTCGCCGTCCAGGTGACGGCCGGGTTCGAGGTGCCGGACACCTGGGCGAAGAACTGCTGGCTCGCCGCCGTGTCGAGCGTCGGCGCGGTGGGCGAGAGCTGCACGCGAATCGGCGAGACGTTCACCATCGCGCTCGCCTGCTGCATGGGGTCGGCGACGCTCGCCGCCGTCACCAGGAAGTCGCCCTCGCTCGTCCCCGTGAAGACCCCCGCGTCGGTGATGGAGCCGCCCGTCGACGACCAGACGACGCGATTCGTCGGCGCACCGAGCACCGAGGCGGTGAAGCGCTGCTGGGCGCCGAGCTCGAGCGCCGCGCTCGCCGGCGTCACCGAGACGACCACCGCGTCGTTGACGATGATGGTCGCCGTGGACGCCTGCGTCGGGTCCTCGACCGACGTCGCTCGGACCGCGACGAACCCGGGCTCGGCCGGCGCCGTGAAGAGGCCGGTCGCGCTGATGGAGCCGCCCGTCGCCGACCAGGACACGGCCCCATCGGCGGCGCCCGAGACCATCGCGCTCAGCTGGAGCGCTCCGCCCACGGGGACCCGTGCGCTCGTCGGGCTGACGCTGACCCGCACCATGGGTGACGTGGGCCGCCGAATGACGGTCAGCTCGGCCGTCCCCGAGAGCTCGGGCCGGACCGCCGACGTCGCGCGCACGACGACCGTCGCCGGGTCGGCGCCTGCCTCGAACAGCCCGTCCGTCGAGATGGTCCCGCCTGCGCCCTCCACCGACCAGATGACCCGAACGTCGCCCGGGCCCGTCACCAGCGCCGCCAGCTGCTGCCGCTGGCCCGCGATGACGGTCGCTCGTGCCGGAAAGACGTCGACCCGGGGGCGCTGCACGATGCCGCTATCGAGCACCACGCCGCTGTCGAGCACCACGCCGCTGTCGATGATGGGAGGCGCAGCCCCGGCGTCAGGCGGGAGCGGGGGCTCGGCGACGCAGGCGGCGAGGAGCAGCTAGACGACGAGTGGTGAACGCATGAGGTCCCCCGACGTGACGGTGGCGGCGCAGATGGCCGGAAATGGTGGAAACTCGCGCCGCGGTGCAGCCCCCATTCCGGTGGAACCCGGCGAATATAGGCGCTCTTCCCGGCGCTGGTCCGAAATGGTGGACGGCCCCGTTCGCGCCCGCGCACGGGCCTCGCCCGACGCGGCGAGGGCGGCGCCGCGGCTCAGAGGCCGTCGGGCCGGCGCATCAAGGGGCGACGTTCACCACCGCCACCGCCGAGCTGCACGGCGGAACGAGCGGGGTCGAGGGCGAACCCGCCTCGCCGCCGTGGCACGGGCAGGTCTCCGCGCGGGGCGCGCCGTCAGGGCCGCCGCGCTGCGTCCTCACGCCGGCGTGCGCGACGGGTCGAGCGCCCGCAGCAGCTCGCCGCCGCTGCGCCCGCGCAGACAGCGCCCGGCATGGCGCAGGACGAGGTCGACGACCGCGCGCTCGTCGTCGAGCGGCCAGCGCCCCGCGTCGTCCGGGCCGCGGCCGGTGACGCGCGAGAGCCAGGCGGCCTGCGCGCGCGGCGGTGGCGCGCCCGCGCCCGGGTCGCCGGGCGGGTCCGCGAGCGGCGCGACGGTCGCGCCGGCCACGCCCTTCGTCACCTCGACGCGGAAGAGGAAGCGCACGAGGTGCTCGTCGACGCCGCCGTCCTCGCGCGGGAGCCCCTGCAGCTCGAGGGCGACCGCGCGGGTCCGCTCCCGCGCAGGCTCGTCGTGCGCCGGCGCCGCGCCGAAAGCAGGCGCGACGGTCGCGCCGCCCAGCAGCCGCGCCCGGCCCCACTCGAGGCGTGCGTCCTCGACGCAGCCGTGGGCCTCGAGCACCTCGGCCCGGAGCCGTCGCGCGGCGGCGCGCTGCTCCCGTGAGGCGAGCATGCGGGTGGCGAGGTCGAAGGCCTTCGCCGCGCGCCCGTCGGCGAGGTGCCGGTGGGCGTCGTCCATCACCGCGCCGGCCACCGCTGCCGGCGGCGCGATGACGTCGCCGCCCGCCAGCACGAAGCGCTCCTCGAGGCTCGGGCCCACGAGGCAGCCGCCCAGGCGCTCCGCGAACTCGAAGGCCGCCGCGTCGGTCAACGTCGCCGTGTTCTCCGCCGAGAGCTCGCCGGTGAGGTCGCTCTGCTGCTCGACCCACCGCAGCTGGTCCCAGTCCTCGGGCGCCCAGAACGTGCGGTCCTCCCGCACGCTCGGCACCCCGAGGCTCCAGCCGTGTCCCTCGGCGGCCGCGCAGGGGAACCGGTAGGTCCGCCCCGGGTTCGCCACCGCCCCGTCCGTGGTGGGGAGCCCCCGGGCGAGGAGCTCGAAGCTCCAACGCCGCGGCCCCGGAGCCGGCGCCGGCGGCCGTGCGGGCGCGCCCTCGGCGGCCTCGCGCGCAGCCCGCGCCCTCGCGAAGAGGCCGGCGCGGCGGCGGCACTCGAAGGCGAGCGCCTCGCGCACCTGCTGGCGGTCGGCGGCGCCGATGCCAGCGGGCACCCCCAGCACGTGCTCGAAGGCCTCGCCGGGCCCGTCGGCGTGCGCGAGCGACACGTCCATCGTGAGCGTCATGTGCCGGTACGGGTCCCACTCGACGAAGCAGGCCGTCCAGCGGCTGCCGTCCTCGAGGGGCTCCGGGTCGGCGAACAGGAAGGCGGCGCGCGCGGCTTCGTCCATGTCAGCGAGCGTCAGGTTCGCGCTCGACCGCGTCAAGGCGTCAACGCCCCCCGCGCGGGGCCGACGGCGGCTTACGGCCGCGGCGCCCCCTTGCCGATGGCCACCGCCCGGCCGCTCTTCACTGTGCGGCGACCGCGTGCGCGCCACCCGGAGAGCGCCGGGCGTCCTTCGCCTTCAGCACCGGCGTCCGCGACCCGGGCGGCGGCATCGGCGGAGCCTGCGCGGGGCGCGTCGCCGCACCCACGGTCGAACGCCCGCCGGGGCGCCAGACCGGCGCGCGGTTCACTCCGGCCGACGCGAGGGGCCCGGGCCGCCCCTTCGTGCCTGGCGCCTCACTCCGGCTTCGGCACGAGCTGCCCGGCGCGCGCGACGAGCTCGACCGTCGTCGCGTCGGACAGCCCCACGCCGTCGCCCTTCTCCTCGGTGGCGCCGCTCAGCCGAATCACCTCACCCCGCGCCAGGTGAAAGAAGCGCGCGTTGGCCTCGGTGCGGTGCTTGTCCTGGAGCGCCAGCCCGAGCCGCCCCTCGGGCCCGCAGCCCATGTACCGCTGACGGCCCTTGCCCTCGAGCGCCTCGGAGACGACGCGGAAGACACGGCCAGGCGGTGGCTCGGCCCACGCCTCGCCCTTCGGCGCGAGCACCAGGTAGCTCATCTTGAGCGACTCCTTGTGCAGCCCCGCGGCCCGCGCGAGCGCCTCGGTCAGCGGCGGCAGGCGCCAGGTCCGCTCGGCGTGGCACCAGTCCGACGGCTTCAGCAGGGCAGGGCAGGGGCCGCGGAAGAGGCACGGCGCGCGCACCGCGAACCCCTTCGCCACCAGCGCGTCGCGCACCGCGAGCAGCGCGCGCGAGGTGTCGCGCAGCGCCGGCTCCATCACCACCAGCGAGCCACCCGGCTTCACCCGGCCCAGCACCTGCTCCAGCAGCTGCGCGCGCCGCGCCAGGTCGCCGCCGAAGAGCTCGTTCACCACGTGGCCCATCGTGACGACGTCGTACGTGCCGTCAGGCAGCGGCCGCTCCGGGCTCCACTCCCGCGTCCCCAGCGACTCCGAGGCCGCGATGGCCAGCTGCCGCGCGAGCTCGAGCGCCGGGCGGCTGCGGTCGGCGGCGATGGTCTCGCGCGCGCCCGCGTCGATGCCCGCGAAGGCGACGGGGCCCGGCCCGCTGCCGAGGTCGAGCAGCGTGCGCGGCCGCGCCGGCAGCTCGGTGAGCAGCGCCCGCGCCTGCGCGTACGACACCGGCCAGTAGAACAGCAGGTAGGCCCCCAGCAGCTGCGGGTCGTCCATGTACGCCGCGCCGGCCAGCTCGCGCTGCCGCGTCAGCCCCAGAGACAGCCGCTTGATGCCCGTGGCCACCTCCTTCACCTCGGGCGGCGTCAGCCGGTCGGCGGGCCCCTCGACGAGCGGCGGCCGGCCCTTCGGCCCTCGCCGCGGCCCCCCCGCGCCCCGCACCGCCCGGCGCTGCCGCCACACGTCGATGAGCCGTGGCACCCACGCGTCGAGGTCTCGGCTCGCGTCAGACGACATGCCCTTCGACTTAGAGAGTCTCGCGCGTCTCGGGAAGCGCGCCGTGCAGGGCTGGCAGAGTTTCTGCACTGATACACCGCATGGCCTCGTTCTGGGACTGGATTCGTCGGTTGTTTGGCGCCGCCCCCTCGGACACGCCTGCCCCCTCTCCCTCGCCCCGCAAGCCGCCGCCGGCCACCAAGGCCAGCAACGGCGCGCCGCCCGGGCCCGAGCTCACCGTGCTCCCCGGTGGGCTCGACCAGAAGACGCCGTTCGACCAGCTCGCGGAGTGGTCGGGTCTTTCGGCACCCGACAGGTCGCCCCTGACCCAGGTCGAGCTCGACGCCGACCAGGACCTCGCCACGCGGGTGGTCGAGCACTTCCGGGCGAACCGGCAGGCGCCGTCGTCGCTGCCGGCCGTCTCCCTCCAGGTGCTCAACGCCATCGCCTCGCCGAGCCTCTCGCTGGCCGACCTGTCGCGGCTCATCTCGCAGGACCCGGCGCTGGCGGCCGGCGTGCTGAAGGTCGCCAACAGCCCAGGCTACGTGGGGGTGCAGGAGACCCAGACGCTACGCGACGCGGTGACCCGCCTGGGGCTCTCCGAGGTCGGCCGCGTCGCCGGCATGGTCGCCGCGCGCTCCCTCATTCAGCCGCAGGTGCGCGGCGAGTTCACCGCCTTCGGCACCAAGTGGAACGACCTCTTCGTCGACTCGGTGACGGCGGCGCGCGGCGCGGCGTGGCTGTCGATGCGGGTGCGCAAGGGGCGGAGCGACCACGTCTTCGTCGCCGGCATGCTGCACGACCTCGGGCGGTCGGTGGCGATGCGGTCGATCGCCGCGCTGTCGATGGCCGGTGAGTCGCTGGACGAGCACCGCGTCGACCGCGTCGTCGAGCAGGTGCACGTCGAGGTGGGCGGCGAGGTGCACCAGACGTGGGGTCTGCCGAAGTTCCCCACGCTGGTGGCGCTGCGGCACCACGACCTCGACCTGCCGGCCGACGGTGAGTTCGCCGACGTGCACGTGGTGCGGCTGGTGAGCGCGCTGGTGCAGCTGCAGCGCAGCCCCTGGCGCTTCGCCGCCATTCGCGACGAGGTGAACCACAGCTGCGCCGCGCTCGGCGCCGACGCCTTCCTGCTGCGCGCGCTCGTCACCCAGCTGAAGGAGGAGCAGGCTCACGTCGAGAACGCCTTCGCCGAGCCGGGCCGCCGCAAGGTGGGCTGAGGGCGGCGCGGGGCCGGCAGACGGGGGTCGAAAGGCCGCGGGCTCGGCGCTACATGCTGCCCCGTGAGAATCGCCACCTGGAACATCAACGGCGTCCGCGCGCGCATCGACCGCCTCGTCGACTGGCTGCGCACGCGCGCCCCCGACGTCGTCTGCCTTCAAGAGACGAAGTGCACCGACGACCAGTTCCCCACGCTCGACGTGCAGGCCGCTGGCTACGCCGCGCACTGCTTCGGGCAGAAGGCCTACAACGGCGTCGCGCTGCTCTCGAAGCGGCCCGTCACCGACGTGCGCCGCAACCTCGGCGACGACGACGCCCAGTGCCGCGTCATCTCGGGCGCCATCTCGGGCGTCACCGTGGTGGGCCTCTACGCCCCCAACGGGCAGGAGCTCGAGTCCGAGGCTTACCGCTACAAGCTCGGCTGGTACGGGGCGCTGACGCGCTGGCTCGCCTTCGCGAAGGGCACCCCGACGGTGGTGTGCGGCGACTTCAACGTCGCGCCCGCCGAGCTCGACGTCTACGACGTGCCGCTCTGGACCGGGCAGACGCTCTTCTCGCCGAAGGAGCGGGCGGCCTTCGAGGCGCTCAAGGAGGCCAACGGCCTCGTCGACCTCTTCCGCGAGAAGCACCCCGGCGTGCAGGCCTTCTCCTGGTGGGACTACCGCGAGCTCGGCTTCCCGAAGAACAAGGGCCTGCGCATCGACCACGTCCTCGTCAGCCGCGACCTGCTCGGCCGCTGCACCGGGGTGGAGATCGACCGCGAGGCCCGCAAGGGCAAGCAGCCCTCCGACCACGCCCCCGTCATCGCCACCTTCGCCGAGTGACGGCCGCGGCCCGTTGGCCTCGGCGGTCGAAAAATCGACAGCCCGTCACAGGCCTGTAGCGTCTCAACCCTGCGGGATTCGAGGGGCGGGCGGCGGTGGCATTGCCGCTGCTCTCCCTCGAGGGGAGCGCCGCACCGACGCGGCACGGAGGCCACACCGATGACGAAGCACACGAAGCGAGTTGGCGTACTCATGGGCGGCTGGGGCGAGGAGCGCGAGGCCTCGCTGCGCACCGGCGAGGCGCTCGCCGAGGCGCTCGAGCGGCGCGGCCACCCGGTGGCGCGGCTCTTCGCCGGAAACGGCCTCGACGCCACCCTCCGCGAGGCGGGGGTCGAGGTGGTGGTGCTCGCGCTGCGCGGGCGCCTGGGTGAAGACGGCCGCGTGCAGGGCCTGCTCGAGGTGATGGGCCTTCCGTACTCGGGCTCGGGCGTGCTGGCCTCGGCGCTGGCGATGAACAAGGGCGTCGCGAAGAAGCTCCTCCGCCAGCACAACCTCGCCACGCCCACCGGCTACGTCGTCTCCGCGCAGCGGCGCGCCGAGGCGACCGCGCTCCACGCCGACCTCGGGTTCCCGTGCGTGGTGAAGCCCGCCCGCGGCGGCTCGTCGGTCGGCTGCACGCTGGTGCACGCCCGCGAGCAGCTCGAGCCAGCGCTCGCGCTCGCCTGCAGGCATGGCGGCGAGGCCCTCGTCGAGCGCTACGTCAAGGGCAAGGAGGTCACCGTCGCGCTCCTCGATGACCGCGTGCTGGGCGCCTGCGAGGTGTCGCCCGAGGGCGCGGTGTGCGACGCGGCCGCCAGGGCCGACGGCGCGGCGCGGGCGCACCTGCCCCCGCGGTTGCCGCGCACGCGCGTGTCGAACCTGGAGCAGATGGCGCTCTCGGCCGCGCGCGCGCTGGGGTGCCGCGGCGCCGTGCAGGTGGACTTCATCGTGCCCGAGGTGGGCAACGAGGTGGTGCTCGAGGTGAACACGCTCCCGGGCCTCACCCGCGAGAGCCTGTACGCGCGCATCGCCGCCGCGGCGGGCCTCTCGTTCGAGGACCTCGCCGAGCAGCTCGTCGCGGGCGCGCGGCTCGAAGACACGCCCGCCACGGCGGGTGACGACGCGGCCGTCACGCTGGCGCAAGCCGACGTCGGCTGACGTGCCGTCGACGGCGGGGCCTGGCCCGCGCGCGGGCCGGCCGGCGCCTCGGCTCCGGTGCTTGCTCGTGAAGGCGCTCGACATCGCCGTCGTCGGCACCGGCACCGCCGGGAGCGCCACGGCCCTCTTCTTCGCGCGCGCGGGCCACCGCGTCACCGTCTACGAGCGCGTCTCCGCTCCCCGGCCGGTGGGCGCCGGCATCATGCTCCAGCCGACGGGCATGGCCGTGCTCTCGCGGCTCGGCCTCGTCGACGCGGTGGTGGCCCGCGGCGAGGTGTTGACGAGGCTCGTCGCCGAGACGCCGTCGGGTCGCCGGGTGCTCGACCTGTCGTACGGCGACCTCGCGCCCGACCTCTACGGCGTCGGGCTGCACCGGGGCGTGCTCTTCGAGGCGCTGTTCCGCGCAGCGAAGACCCAGCCGGGACTCACGCTCGAGCTGGGCCGCGACATCGAAGACCTCGCGCTGGACCGGGCGGGGACGTGGCTCGTCGAGCGGCGCACCCGCCGCCGCCTCGGCCCCCACCAGCTCGTCGTCGTCTGCGACGGCGCCCGCTCGCGCCTGCGGGACGACACGGCGCACCACAAGGTCGTCCGCCGGTACCCGTGGGGGGCGCTGTGGGCCGTCGTGCCCGACGAGGGCCACCGCTTCCGCGACCGGCTGTTCCAGGTGGTGCGCGGCACCCGCACGTTGGTCGGGCTGCTGCCCACCGGCCTGGGCCCCGTCGGCGGCGTGCCCCATGTCAGCCTCTTCTACAGCCTGCGCGCCGACCGCGTGGCCCGGTTCCGCGAGGCGCCGTTCTCGGCCTTTCGGCAGGCCGTGCTCGCCGACATGCCCGCCGCCGCGCCCGTGCTCGAGCGCCTCGGCGGCCCCGACGACCTGCTCTTCTCCGAGTACCACGACGTGGTGATGTGGCCGTGGAACGTCGGCGACGTCGTGTACCTGGGCGACAGCGCGCACGCGATGAGCCCGCAGCTCGGCCAGGGCGCCAACCTCGCGCTCGTCGACGCGGCGGTGCTGTTCGACTGCTTCGAGGGCGCCGAGTCGGTGGCCGACGCGCTGTTCCGCTACTCGCGGGCCCGGCGGACGCACCTCGGCTGGTACCAGCTCGTCACGCGGTGGTTGACGCCCTTCTTCCAATCCGACGCCTGGCCCCTCGGCCCAGCCCGAGACGCCGTCCTCGGCGCGGCGTGCCGGCTGCCCTTCGTGCGGCAGGAGATGGTGGCGATGATGGCCGGCCTGTCGCTGGGGCCCTTCCGGCGGCTCCCCCTCGAGCGCCGACCGCCCCCGCGCCTTGCGAGTCAGGAGCGCGGCGCCGAAGTGCGGTAGACCGCCGCCCCGGTGAGCTTCCTCTCGGCCACGCTCCTCGTCGCCTTCGGCGCCCTTGACGGTGGCCACGCCTCCGCGACATCCCGGCGAGAGGCCCTCGCGCGGGAGGCGGTGGACGCCGGCGCCCCGGACGGCCTCGAGGGCATCGAGCCGTTCGAGCTGGTGGAGGAGGACGCGGGCGCTCCGGCCGGCCTCGAGGGCATCGAGCCGTTCGAGCTGGTGGGGGAGGAGGACGCGGGCGCCCTGGCCGGGCTCGAGGGCTTCGAGCCGGTGGCGGTGGACGCGGGCGCTCCGGCCGGCCTCGAGGCCTTCGCCGCGGCGCCGACGGCGCCCACCGTGCGCCTCTTCGGCTCGGTGCGCGGCGACGGCAGCCTCGACACCCGCTTCGACTCGCCGCGCAACGTTCCCTTCGCCGAGAACGTCGCCGAGGGGCGGCTGCGCGTCTCGCTGGGCGTCGACGTGAAGGTGAGCGAGCGCCTGCGCCTGGTGCTCGAGGGCCGCGCCCAGCTGCGCCTGGCCACCCAGCGCGAGTTCGACCGGGCCAAGGGCTTCTTCGAGCCGCTGCTGGGCGAGGCCTACGTCGACGTCTATTCCCCGAAGGTCGACCTGCGAATCGGTAACCAGCGCCTGGCCCTCGGCGCCAACGCCGCGCTCGCTCCGGCCGACGCCCTCAACCCGAGGGACCTGCGCGAGAGCTTCGTCGCGGGCGACCTCGACGCGGCGCTGCTCCCGGTGCCGGCGGTGCGCGCCCAGGGCACGCTCGGGAAGGTGTCGTGGCTCGCCGCCTACGTGCCCTTCTTCCAGCCGCACCGGTACTTCGTCGTCGGCCAGGACGAGGCGCTGCTCCAGCCGGCCCTCGCGCCGTCGTTCGACACGCGGCGCGTCGACCCGTCCGTCGAGGACTTCGCCCAGGAGCGCTTCCTCGAGACGCGCCGGCCGCCGCCCTTCCTCGGCGACGTCGCCCTGCGCCTGCGCTCGTCAGGCGCGTGGAAGGTGGGCGCCTCGTGGGTGTGGATGAACGAGAAGCTGCCGCGCGTCGTCGTCGACCCCGAGGTGCAGGTGCTGGCGTCGGCCAACGCGCTGGGGCGCCCGGTGCCCCAGGCCGCCGCGCTCTCGGTGCTCAACCGCTTCCAGGCCGGCGAGACGCTCTTCCGCGGCACCTACGCCCGCGCGCACCTCTTCTCGCTCGAGGCCTCGGGCATCGTCGGCCCCGCCCAGCTCGACGTCGACGTCACCTTCTCGCCCCGCCAGACCTTCTTCGACGCCGAGTTCAGCCCCATCGACAAGAGCGCCGTCACCTGGGTGGTGGGGCTGTCGCAGGCAACCGACTCGAAGCTCGTCTATGCGCTGACGTACCTCGGCCTCGCCATCCCCTCCGTGCGGGCCGAGGAGCAGCTCGTGCTGCTCGAGCCGTCGACCGCTCGCCGCGCCGCCCGCACCGCCTGGTTTCACCTGCTGGTGGGCACCGTCTCGTACGCGCTGCTCGACGACCGGCTCCTGCTCGAGCTGCGCGCCGCCTTCGAGCCCATCGGCCTCAGCTTCGCCGTGGGGCCGAAGGTGACGTGGCGGGGCGTCGACGGGCTCGAGCTGTACCTCGCTTCGGAGGTCTTCGAGGGCGCGGCGTTCAGCCCCTTCGGGTTCTTCTCGCGCAACGACAAGGTGCTGCTGGGGGCGCGGCTCGAGCTCTTCTGACGCGCCGGGCGCCGAGGCCCGGGCCCGCGTTGGGCACGTCGCTGCGCGCCGCTGCCGCCGACCGCTCGCCCGCCCCCGCGCGAGGGCAGACAGGCACGCGCGGCCGCGCTACACGGCCGCCATGCGACGCTGGCTCTCGTCGTCGGTCGGGTTCGGGCTCGTCGCGGCGCTCTACCTGCTGTCGTTCCCCTACCACCCGGGCATTCGAAGCCCCAACGAGCTGTGCCGCCTCTGGCAGTCGCGCGCGCTCGTCGACCACGGCACCATCGTCATCAACGACACCCTGCGCGAGTTCGGCCCGGTGGGCGACCTCTCGTGCACCGCCCGCGCGACGTTCCCCGATGGGCACGTCGAGCTGGTGCCGTGCGTGCAACCCCCGCCGCCCGGGGCCCGCCTGAGCGACCCGCGGTACTTCCCGTCGAAGGCGCCCATGCTGTCGTTCCTCGGCGCGCCCGTGTACGCGGCGCTGAAGGCGCTCAAGGCGCCGGTGAGCGACGCGGCGCAGGTGCTCTTCTCGCGCCTGCTCCTCACCGTGCTGCCCACGCTGGTGATGCTCGTCTTCCTGCGCCGCCTCCTCTCGGCCTTCGTCGCGGCCCCGCTCGCCGACACGCTCGTCGTCGTCTACGCGCTGGGCACGCTCGCCTTCAGCTACTCGGAGCAGTTCCTCTCGCACCAGCTCACCGCGGCGCTCCTCTTCGGCACCTTCTTCGTCGCCTGGCGCGTCGAGCGCGGGGAGCTGAAGGAGCCCGCGCTGCTGGGCGCCGGAGCGCTCGCCGGCGCGGTGGTCGTCACCGAGTACACCGGGGCCCTGGGCGTGGTGTGCGTCGCGGCCTTCGTCGTCGCGGCGCGCTGGGGCCGGTGGCCGGCGCTGCTGCGCGCCGCAGGCCTCGTCGTCGCTGGCGCCGCGCCGCTGCTGGCGCTGCTGCTGTGGTACCACCAGGCGGCGTTCGGCAACCCCGTCACCTCGGGCTACAAGTTCCTCAACGATCCGCAGTACCAGGGGTGGCACCTGGGCGGCTTCCTCGGCATCCGCTTCCCCGACCCGCGCGCCTTCGTCCTCTCGATGGCGTCGCCGCTGCGTGGCTTCTTCACGCTCTCGCCCTTCTTGCTGCTCGCCTTCCCCGGGCTCGGCCCCCTCAAGGCGAAGGACCGCCCACAGTGGGTGATGCTGGTGGTGCTGCTCGTCGCCAACGCCTATTTCACCTCGTCGTTCACCTACGACTCCTGGGGGTGGACGACGGGGCCGCGCCACCTCACCCCGGTGGTGCCCTTTCTCGTGCTGCCCGTCGCCTTCGCCCTCGAGCGGCTCGCCAGCGGCCCCCGCTTCGCCCTGGCCGCCGGCCTGTGCGTCTCGTCGGTGGTGGCGATGTCGCTCGTCACGCAGGTCAACTACATCCCCAACGACCTCGAGACCGTCGACACCACCGGCGCCTTCCGCGTGTCCACCTCGCTCTTCGGCGTCGCCCTGCCGCTGTTCCGCGAGGGCTTCCTGCCCGTCTCGTGGCTGGCCGCGTGGCTGCCCAACCCGGCCTCGGGCGGGCTGCTGCTCGCCCTCGTCACCGCGGCGGCGCTCTGGGTCTTCGTCCGCCTCGTGGCCCAGGCCGGGGCGCCGGGGGTGGTGCTGGCCGGCGCGCTCGCCCACCTCGGGCTGCTGGCGCTGGTGACCGAGCAGCACGAGTGGGCGCTGTCGGCGCGGCGGTTCCTGGCAGGCGTCTGGGCGGCGCGGGCGGGTGAGCCCTTCGCATGGTGGTGACGACGATGGGGGCACCGACGGACGTGGCGGCGCTCGGGGAGCGGCTCCCGGTGGTGGTGTTCGAGGCCGACGACGGCGGCGCCTTCACCGCCCTGTCGGGCCGCTGGGTCGAGCTCACCGGCCTTTCCGTCGAGGCGGGGCTGGGCGCCGGCTGGCGTGCCCTCGTCGAGTCGGCCGACCTCGCGGCCCTCGACGCGGCCTGGCGCGACGCCGTGACGCACCGGCTGCCCGTCGACGTCGACGTTCGTCTGGCGCTCCCCAGCGGGAGCCGGCGCTGCGTGCGCGTGCTCTCGGCCCCCGTCTCGAGGGACGACGCGGTGGTGGGCCACGCCGGGGTGCTGGTCGACGTCACCCTCTCCCAGGAGCGCCTCGCGGAGCTGGAGCTGCGCGAGAGCCGGCTGCGCCTGCTCGAGGCCCGCGGCCAGGCCCTGCTCGAGGCCCTGCCTGACCTCGTCTTCCAGCTCGACGCCGAGGGCACCTTCGTCGACTTCCAGGCCTCGCCGGCTGCGGCCGGGGCCATGCTCGTGCCGCCGGAGCGGTTCCTTGGCCGAGCGCTCGAAGACATCGTGCCCGTCGGCGTCGCCGGGCAGGCGCGCGAGGCGCTCTCGCAGGCCCGCCAGTCGGGCGAGGCGCGGCGGCTCGAGTATGAGCTCGACGTGGGCAGCCCGGGGCTGCGCGCCTTCGAGGCCCGGCTCAGCCCGATGCGCTCTGGCGGCTTCCTGGCGCTGGTGCGAGACGTCACCGACCTCAAGCGCGCCCAGCGCGAGCTGCTCGACGCCCGGGAGCGCGCCGCCCTGGCGTCCGGCTCGAGGAGCCAGTTCCTCGCGAACGTGTCGCACGAGATTCGCACGCCGCTCAACGGTGTCCTCGGCGTCACCCAGCTGCTGCGCACCCTGACGCTGCCGGGCGAGGTGCTGGACTACCTGCAGGTGCTCGAGGGCGCCGGCGAGGCGCTGCGCGCCCTCGTCGACGACGTGCTCGACCTGTCGAAGCTCGAGGCGCGGCAGCTGGCGCTCGAGAGCGCGCCGTTCGACCTGTCGGCGCTGGTGGCGCAGGTGACGCGAGAGCTGCTGCCCGAGGCGCAGCGCAAGCGCCTCGAGCTGGGGGTGGACGTCGCCGAGGGCGCCCGGGGGCAGGTCGTGGGTGACGCCGCCCGCGTGCGGCAGATGCTCACGAGCGTCGTCACGGCGGCGCTGCGGTACGCCGAGGTGGGGCCGGTGCAGCTGCGGGCGCAGCGCGGCGGCGGCGCCGACGTCGTCGTGTCGGTAGGGTGGACGGGCGCGCGCCTGTCGTCGGGCGTGCAGCAGGCCCTCTTCGAGCCCTTCGCCCAGCCCGGCGCCCAGCGGCGCGGGGCTGGGCTGGGCCTGGCCATCGCCCGCGCGCTGGCGCGGCTGATGGGCGGCGAGCTGGCCCTCGACGTCGTCGCCGGGTCAGTCAACGTCTTCGAGCTGCGGCTCCCGCTGGCCCCGGCCGCAGGCGCGGGCGCCGGGCGGCCGGCCGCGAGCACCCGCCGCCTCAAGGTGCTCCTCGCCGAAGACGACGACGTCAGCGCGCGGCTGGCCCAGTCGATGCTCGAATGGCTCGGGCACCATGTCGAGCGCGTCGGTGATGGCCTCTCGGCCGTCGCGCGGAGCGCCCAGACGCCCTTCGACGTCGTCTTCATGGACGTCGACCTGCCCCGGCTCGACGGGCTCGAGGCCACCCGCCGCATCCGCCAGCGGGAGGGCGAAGGCCAGGCGCGCCTGGCCATCGTGGCGCTCACCGCCAACGCGGTGAAGGCCGACGAGCGCGCCTGCCTGTCGGCCGGCATGGACGCCTACCTGTCGAAGCCGGTGACGGTGCAGGCGCTGTCTGACGTGGTGGCGTGGCTCAGCGCCTGACGGCCGGCCGCTCCGTCAGGGGAAGTTGACCTGGAACGGGTAGATGGTGGGGGCCGTCTGCAGGCTGTTGCCGCCGCGGAGCTCGAAGGTGGTGGTGGTGGCGGGCGGAGACCCGCCGTCGGGGAAGGTCATCGGCGGCGGCGGCGCCGTGATGACGAGCGTGGCCCGTGTCACCGACGTCTGCCAGTTGACGAACTTGTACGTTCGCAGGCACCGCTCGAAGGGGTACCCGGCATCGGGAATCGAGACGTCGCAGGTGCCGAGTTCTTCCATGCCGCCGTCCGGGTAGAGCGCGGCCCTGACGGTGAGGTACGAGAGGTCGTGGCCGAACGAGAGCTCCCCACTGGGCATGGCCCTGGCGGTGATGGCCGCGCCGCCGCGGCCCATGCCCTGAATGCCGACCGAGATGGCCGCGTTGTCGTGCGAGATGCGGTTGAACCACCGGTCGGTCCAGAACACCTCGACCTGCTGGGAGGTGTTCGACGGCATGAAGGCGGGCAGCGAGGGCACGAAGCGGAGGAACTGCGAGCCCGTGCTGAGCGCGCCTGAGTAGACGACGTGCGCCGGCCGCCACACCTGGGTGTTGATGTCCCAGCAGCCGTTGGGGGGGTCCCACTTCGAGTTGCGGGCCTGCAGCATGCCAGTGGTGCAGTCGAGGCGGTCGCTGTCGATGAAGGGCTCGCCCGGGTCCCAGGTGCCGTTGTCGTTCGAGTCGGCGAAGGGCTCGGGCAGGTCGACCCAGTACTCGCCCGGGTCCCACCGGCCATTGGCCGAGCCGTTCGACGAGCCAGAGCCGTCCCAGAACACCTCTTCGCCGGTCACCGCCGCGACGATGGTGACGAAGTTGTCGCGCGGGTTGACGGTCGTGTCCGAGGTCTGGGTCGAGGGGACCATGAACGTCGCCATGTACGAGGGCTCCTGCGGCGCCGCGAAGGCCCCGACGGTGGCTGGCAGCGGGTTCGTCGCCGTCGGCAGCCCGCCGGCAGTGTTGAAGCTGACCGTCGTCGACGTGGCGCCGGCCGGGTACTGCGACATCGGAGGAATGCTCCCGGCCTCGGCCAGCCACGAGACGTTGATGTCGTTGGGCGGGTTGCGCCCGTTGCGGTCGGCGAGGCTGACGGTGCAGGTCATCGACTGGTCGGTGCGCGGCGGCGTCGACGACTGCAGCGCCCCGAGCACGTTCCGGCTGCAGGTGACCTGCATGCGACCCTCGCTGACGCGCCCGATGACGATGTTGAACTGCGTCGAGAGGGTGTCGACGCGGCCACGCACCTTGGCGACCACGACGGCGGTCCCCTGTGAGTCGCCGGCGGCGAGGGTCGTGGTGGCCAGGCCCATCGCGTTGGTCCGGTTGCGGGCCGGCATGACGGTGCAGCCCGCCGCCGAGCTGGAGCTGAGCGAGAAGTCGACGTCGACGCCTTCGATGGGGGCTCCGTCGGCGTCTCTCACCAAGAAGAAGACGGGCGTGCTGAAGTTGATGCCGGTCGAGATGGTCGCCAGGGTCGTACGCGTCGACATGTCGGCGGTGTACGTGACGATGCCGACCCGGGCGACCCGGAAGGGCACCGACACCTGCGCGTCCATCGCCGACCTCGCGACGAGCAACACGGGGCTCTGCGCCGCGTTCCCCAGCGGTGCGTTCCGGACGTGAATGGTCGCGGTGACGCGGCCCATGGCGTCGGTGACCAGCTCGGTCGTCCGCTGGTCGTTCATGGGGTCGAAGCTGGTGTCGTTGAGGGTGAGCGTGACCGGGCGCATGGCGACCGGGAGCATGCCCGAGGTGTTGGTGCGGAGCTGGAACGACACGTCGAGGGAGTCACCGGTGCCAGCCAGGAGCACGGGCTTCGGCAGCGGCAGCGGCAAGAGGCGGTAGGCGCCCCAGAACCCGCCGTCGAACGAGACGGGCTCGAGCTGCATTCCGGCGTCGGGCGGCCCGCCGTCGCTTTGACCTGCGTCCGAGCCGGCGTCGAGCACGGGCGGCACGGTGAGGGTGATGCTCGCGCTCGCCTCGACCCGCTTGCCGTCCGAGGTCCACTCGGCGGTCAGGCGCGCCGAGGTGCGGCAGGCCATGTCGGTGGCGACGTTGCACGAGAACTCGACCGTCGCGGTGCCGTTCGAGAGGGTGGCGCTCTGCGGCATGGTGAGGCTGCCCGCCGACGACTGCACCCGCACCTCTCCGGTGCCCGGCTTGTTCATGCCGTCGGTGGCCGTCACCGTGACGCGCGAGACCTGCCCGTCGTTGCGGAGGCTGCGGGGGTTCACCGTCAGCTCGAGCGCCGGCTCGGCCGTGTTCATCGGGCTGCACCCGCAGAGCGAGCCGACCAGCGCCGCGCCCACCACCGTCACCTGCCACTTCATGGACCTGTCCGTTTGCATCGTCGCTCCGTTTCGAAGGCGCCCCGCGCGGCCAGCGCAGCAGTCTCTCTTGGCCCGTGGCCGAGTCAACGTCTTCGCGCCCGCAGACCCTACTCCAGCTCGCGCCAAACCGTGTCGGCCGGCATGGAAGCGCTGTGGTACGAGGTCCACGACATGAACTTCGACCTGACCGACGAGCTGAAGGCCCTGCAGGAGACCGCGCGCAAGTTCGGCCGCGAGGTGATGCGACCGAAGGCGGCGCACTACGACGAGACGGGGCACTTCCCGCGCGAGATCATCCAGCAGGCGTGGGAGCTCGGCCTCATCAACATGACCATTCCCCAGGCGAACGGCGGCCTCGAGCTGTCGCACCTGGCGCAGGCGGTGGTGGCCGAGGAGCTGGCCTGGGGCTGCTCGGGCATGGCGACGTCGATGATCGCCAACGACCTGGCGCTGCTGCCCATCGTGCTGGCGGGCACGCCGGCGCAGAAGGAGAAGTTCCTCAAGCCCTTCACCGAGCAGTTCCTGCTGGCGAGCTTCGGCCTCACCGAGCCGGGCGCCGGGAGCGACGTGGCGGGCATGCGCTGCACTGCGCGGCGCGACGGCGACCACTACGTGCTCAACGGCCAGAAGCAGTGGATCACCAACGGCGAGTACGCCGACCAGTACTCCATCTTCTGCACCACCGACCCCTCGAAGAAGCACAAGGGCATCATGTGCCTGGTGGTGCAGGGCCGGCCGAAGGGCTTCACCGTCGGCAAGCACGAGAACAAGATGGGGCAGCGCGCCTCGAACACCGTCACGCTCACCTTCGAGGACGTGCGGGTGCCGGTCGAGAACCGCATCGGCCAGGAGGGCGAGGGCTTTCTCATCGCCATGAACACCCTCGACAACTCGCGCCCGCTGACGGCCATGTTCGCCGTCGGCAACGCCCGCGCCGCGATGGAGCACGCCATCGACTACGCCAAGCAGCGGCAACAGTTCGGTAAGCCCATCGCCGACTTCCAGGGCATTCAGTTCCTCATCGCCGACATGGCCACCGAGACGCACGCCGCGCGCCTGTTGACGTACCAGAGCGCGTGGCTGCTCGACTCGGGCCAGCGCAATACCCTCGTGTCGAGCTACGCCAAGCGCTTCGCCGCCGACATGGCGATGAAGGCCACCACCGACGCGGTGCAGATCTTCGGCGGCTACGGGTACTCGAAGGAGTACCCGGTCGAGAAGCTCATGCGCGACGCCAAGCTGATTCAAATCTACGAGGGCACCAGCCAGGTGCAGCGCCTCGTCATCGCCCGTGAGCTGCTGAAGGGCGGCTGATACCCCCGAGTGCGCAGGCCGACCCCAGCCCGGCCCAAAACCCCTTGCCGGGCCCGGCGTTGACCCCTACATCACCGGGCGCCGCATCGCGTCATGGCGGCGCCGTACGCAGCGCGAGAACCGTCCATCTGGGCCACTGGAGGGCCACGACATGCCAATCAAGATCCTCGTCACCGCCAAGCGGGTCGAAGACTACGAGTCGAAGATCAAGGTGAACGCAGCAGGCACCGGGATCGTTCAGGAAGGGCTCAAGTACAAGATCAACCCCTTCGACGAGATCGGCGTCGAAGAGGCGCTGCGGCTGGTGGCGAAGCACGGCGGCGGCGAGGTG
>JADCJJ010000162.1 GCA_020247085.1 Myxococcaceae bacterium
CCCGGGTAGAAGTGGTTGAGCGGCTTCTTCTCGATGGGGTCGAGGCAGAACCCGGACGAGCGGCCGTAGGTGGTGAGCACGAGCTGGTCGCCCTCGCGCGCGCGCACGAAGCAGAAGCCCCGCTGGCCGTCGGAGAGCCTGCAGTCGCGCGGGCAGACGTCGCACTGCAGGCGCCCGTCGTCGAGGCGATGCCACCAGCGCGCCGGGACGGTCGTCTTCACTCGACGGCCTCGTGGAAGCAGTCGGCGGTGAAGCGCTCGACCGTCAGGCCGTCGGGCCAGGCGTCGAGCGGCAGCCGGCCCTTGCGACGCAGCTGCGTGAGGAAGTCGCGCTTGTCGGGCAGCTCCTTCCACATCTCGGGGATGAAGACGGCCGAGCGCCGGCCCCAGGTGAGCACGAGCCCGTCGACCCCGGGGCGCAGCGCCTGAAGCGTCTGCTGCTCCGACTGCACGTCGAGCGGCTCGAGCGGCGAGAGCACCGAGACCTCGATGCGCAGCTCCGGCAGCTCCTCTTTCTGGAGCGGCAGGAAGCGCGGGTCGTCGAAGGCGGCGGCGCAGGCGGCGTCCTGGACGGCGTCAGCGAGGGGGGCGCGGGGCGTCAACTGGCCAATGCAGCCGCGCAGCGCCCCATGCTTCTTGAGCGTCACGAAGACGGCGCGGGGCTCGTCGAGCCAGGGCTCGTGGGAGGGCTGGACGGGCGAGGGGCCGAAGAAGCGCTCGGCGATGGCCGCGCGGGCGAGGCCGACGAGAACGTCGCCGCGCCTCATGACCGCACCTCGAAGGCGATGCTCGCGTAGCCGACGACGCTGTCACGCGGCCCCGCCGTGTCGCCCGAGGTGCGGACGTCGAGGGCCCGCGCCACGAGCCCCTTGTGTCGGGCGACCTCGACCAGCCCTTCGATGGGGCGGAAGCCACAGGCCTCGTCGCCGTCGAGGCCCCCCGCGTCGAGGCTGACGATGCGGGCCACCGTGTGGGCGTCGAGCGCGCGCGCCTCGGCCAGCGGGTGGAAGTGCGAGAGGTCGGAGCTGACGAGCACCACCGTCTCGTCTCCACCCCATAGCCGCTCGAGCACCTCGGCCACCGCCTCGGCCGAGGCGTCGCCCACCACGAGGGGCACGAGGGTGAAGGGGCCCAGGCTGCGCTGCAGGAAGGGGAGCTGTACCTCGAGGGCGTGCTCCTGCGCGTGGGCCCGGGGCAGCACGCGCACCTGCGGCAGGCCCGCGAGCAGCGGTTCGGCGAGCGGGTCGAGCGGGACGCGGCCCAGCGGCGTGTCGAAGGCCTCGCCCCCCGGCAAGGCGAGGCCGGTGAAGCCGACGCGATGCGACGGCCCCAGCAGCACCACGCGGGTTGGCCGGGGACGCGCGCGGCGCAGAGCCGCATAGGCGGTGGCGGCGATGGGCCCCGAATAGACGGTGCCGGCGTGCGGCACGACGTAGGCTTTCGCGGGCGACGCTGGCGGGCGCGCCGCGTCCAGCAGGCCGTCGATGTGCGCGCGGAGCCCCTCGGCCGAGGCCGGGTAGAACGCACCCGCCACGGCGGCCGGCCTCACGACTGGGGGAGACGTCGACATCATCAACTCCTGGCGGCGCTCAGCGTCGCGCCCTCTCATACGTGGCCATCACTTCGGCCCTGGCAAGGACGGCGTCGCGCATCGCCGCCTCGAGCTGCCCCTTCGTGGGGGTGCCGAGGTCGCCCAGCGACGCGCCGAGGGCGAAGAGCGTGAAGACGTAGCGGTGCCGGCCGATGGGCGGACAGGGGCCACCGTAGCCGGTGCGACGCCAGTCGTTGCGGCCCTCGCGGGTGCCCGGTGGCAGGCGCGCAGCCCCCGCCGGGAGCCCACCGCACGCGGGCGGCAGCTCGTAGAGCACCCAGTGCGCCCACGTCGTCGTCGGCCTCGCCGGGTCCGGCGCGTCTGGGTCGTAGACGATGAGGGCGAGCGACTTCGCGCCCGACGGGACGCCCTCGAAGACGAGGGCCGGCGAGCGATCGTCGCCGTCACAGGTGCAGGCCGTCGGCATGACGCCGCCATCGTCGAACTCGGGGGAGCGGACTCGCATCACGGGCGCTCGCCTGCAGGACTCGCGCCGTGACGAGCCCCCACGAAGGGCTTGCGCCGTCCCCAGCCTGGCACGCATCGCTTTCGCGCCTGGAGGCAGGTGCTGCGGGGCGAGCGGCTGGCACGAGACTTGGGTTCGCCTCGGTCATGCCAGCCAGAGAACTGCATTTCCGGAACGAGGCGCGGGAGAAGCTGCTCAAGGGAGCCCAGCAGCTCGCCGACGCCGTGCGCCTCACGCTGGGGCCCCGCTCGAAGGCGGTGCTCATCGAGAAGAAGTGGGGGCGCCCGCACATCTGCGACGATGGCGTCACCATCGCGAAGGAGGTCGAGCTGAAGGACGCGCGCGAGAACATGGGCGTGCAGATGCTGCGAGAGCCGGCGGAGCGGACGCAGAACGAGGTGGGCGACGGCACCACGACGGCGACGCTGCTCGCGCACGCCATCTTCGCCGAGGGCACGCGCAACATCGTGGCCGGGGCGAGCGCCATCGAGCTGAAGCGGGGCATCGAGCTGGCAGCCGAGGCGGCGGTGCGCTCGTTCAAGGCGCTCGCGAAGCCGGTGCAGTCGAAGAAGGAGAAGGCGCAGATCGCCACCATCTCGGCGCATGGCGTGAAGGCGGTGGGCGACCTGGTGGCCGACGCGCTCGAGAAGGTTGGCTCGGACGGGGTCATCACCGTCGAGGAGGCGAAGGGCACCGAGACGCAGCTCGAGGTCGTCGAGGGGCTGCAGTTCGACAACGGGTATCTGTCGGCGTACTTCGTGACCGATGCCGAGAAGATGGAGTGCGTGCTCACGGACGCGCACGTGCTGTTCTTCGACAAGAAGATCTCGAGCATGAAGCCGCTGTTGCCGCTGCTCGAGCAGGTGGTGCAGCGGGGCGCGTCGCTGCTCATCGTCGCCGAGGACGTCGAGGCCGAGGCGCTGGCGACGTTGGTGGTGAACAAGGTGCGGGGCACGCTGCGCTGCGTGGCCGTGAAGGCGCCGGGCTTCGGCGACCGCCGCAAGGCGCTCCTCGAGGACATGGCAATTCTGACCGGCGGGCAGGTGGTGAGCGAGGAGCTGGGGCTGACGCTCGAGCAGGCGACGGTGGAGTCGCTGGGCCGGGTGCAGCGGGTGGTGGTGACGAAGGACCACACGACGCTGGTGGGCGGCGGCGGGAAGAAGCCGCTCATCGCGGCGCGGGTCGAGGCCATTCGCAAGGAGTGGCAGCGGAGCACGAGCGACTACGACAAGGAGAAGCTGCAGGAGCGCATCGCGCGGCTGTCGGGCGGCGTGGCGGTGGTGCGCGTCGGCGCGGCGAGCGAGGCCGAGCTGAAGAGCCGCAAGGACGCGTTCGACGACGCGGTGAACGCGACGCGGGCGGCGGTGGCCGAGGGCATCGTGCCGGGGGCGGGGCTGGCGCTCTTGCGCGCGGTGGGCCCGGTGCACGAGCTCGAGAAGACGCTCGAGGGCGACGTGAAGACGGGCGCGCGCATCGTGCGGACGGCGCTCGAGGTGGTGACGCGGACCATCGCCGAGAACTCGGGCCTCGACCCAGGCGTGGTGGTCGAGAAGATGAAGGCGGGCACCGGCAGCTTCGGCCTCGACGCGGCCACCGGGGCCTGGGGCGACCTGACCGAGCTGGGCGTCATCGACCCGGTGAAGGTGCTGCGGCTGGCGCTGACGAACGCGGTGTCGTCGGCGTCGACGCTGCTGCTGACCGACGCGACGCTGACCGAGGTGCCGGAGCCGAAGGCGAAGCCCGCCATGCCACCGGCTGCCGATGACTTCGGCTGAGGCTCTCGGCCGCTGAGAACCGGACGGGCGTGGACGCTCCAGTCTCACGTGGTGGAGCCGCGCCCCCTGCCCTTCCGCCCCCTTGGCGCAGCGGCCCGCTGGCGTGAGACGTGCTCTGACGTGAGCGCGTCGGGCGGAGGCAGGTGGGGGCCGTCGGGGTGTGCGCTCGACCAGTCGATGGCGCCGTGGGCTGGCCCGGGGAGCCGGCCCACGGCGCCTCCTGTTTTTCCACCGGTGGAGGAATACCGCCGGGCGCCCCCCGAAAAGTTCATGGACGTCGAGTACGAGCTGAGCCGGTTCATCGGCTGGGTCGAGGGCCGTCGAGAGGGCCGTCAAGCCGGCCGAGAGGAGGCCAGGCGCTCGTTGGCCGACGCGCTGCTGGCGAGCTTTTCGGTGCGCTTCGGAGCGGCCGCGAGCGACGAACTCCGGGTGCGCCTGGCGCGCGCGAACATGCCGACACTCGCGAGGTGGCTGGTTCGGGCGCGCACGGCGCGGGGGCCGGGCGACGTCTTCGCGGAGCCATGACGCCTTCGACGCTCTCACCGCTCGAGAGGCGGACGGGCATGGACGCTCCAGTCTCTCGAGCTGGAGCTCCTCGCCCTGCCCTTTCAAGCACCTGGCGCCCCGACGCCCTGGCACCGGCCCTGCTTTGACGCTGGCCCGTCGGGCGGAGGCAGGTGGGGGCCGTCGGAGTCGCGCTCGACCAGTCGACGGCGCCGTGGGCTGGCACGGGGAACCGGCCCACGGCGCCTCCTGTTTCTTTTCGACGGCCCGCGAGGAGCGGGCGATGGCGAAGACGAAAGCGAGGGGACCCAGCCACGACACACCCCACGATGCGTACGTGCGCGCGGTGCTGGTGCGCCCGGGCCTGGTGGCGGCGCAGGTGCGCGCGATGCTGCCGGCTCCGGTGTGGAAGCGGCTCGACCTGCGGAGGGTCGAAGCGGTCGCGGCGCGCTTCATTGACGATCGGCTCTCGGCTCGCGAGTCCGACGCCATCTTCCAGGTGGCGAGCGCCTCGGGCGATCTGCGGGTCTTCCTGCTGCTCGAGCACCAGCGCACGGCGCCGTGGAACATGCCGTTTCGGGTGCTCCAGTACGTGACGGCCTTCTGGAGCGCACGAGCGGCCGCGGATCCCGGAGCGCGGCGCCTGCCGCTCATCATTCCGCTGGTGCTCGCGAACGTTCCGGGTGGCTGGCGAGGCCCTCGGAGCCTCGCGGCCATGCTCGACGGACCGCCAGAGCTGTTGACCGCGGCGCACCGGTTCGTTCCGCAGCTCGAGCTCGTCGTCGACGACCTGGCCACCCTCGACGTGCGGCGCGTCCTGGCTCGACGCGGGTCGGCGGAGGCGCGGCTGGCGTGGTGGGCGCTCAGCGTGTCGACCGACCTCGCGCGGTTGGCCCGGGAACTGCCGAGCATGCGCCCCACCATCGAGGCGGTCCGGGCCCGGACCCCCGACCACCTCGAGCAGACCCTGATGTATCTTGAGAGCCTGCCCATGAGCACCGCACAACGACACCAGGTCGAAGCGACGTTCGAGGTGATGTCCCTCAAGGAGTACCGCCGGCGGCACCCGGAGCTCGAGGCGCCCAGCGTCCAGCGCTCGCGAAAGGAAGGGCTGGAGAAGGGCCTTCGCGAAGGGCTCAGGAAGGGTCTTCAGCGGGGCCTCCAGCGGGGCCTCCAGCGGGGCCTCCAGCGGGGCCTCCAGCGGGGCCTCCAGCGGGGCCTCCAGCGGGGCCTGCGACGGGGACTGCGAGAAGGCCTCCGAGAGGGCCTCGAGCAGGGGCGCCACGAGGCCGCCACCCGACTGCTGCTCGCCCTCTGGAAGACCCGCTTCGGCAAGGCCCCGGGGCGCATCGTCACGCGCCGAATTGACAAGGCCGACGTGGCGACCCTCGAGCGCTGGGCCACCCGGGTGGTGAACGCCAGGCACGTGGCCGACGTCTTCGGCTGACCTGACGCCTCCATTGCCGTGCCAGCGGAAGCGCCTGGCTCCGGACAGCCGTTGGTCGGAGACCGCCGAGGGCGAACCGGAAACGTGCCGCATCCGATTGAGGTTCACGCGGTGGAGCAGAGCCGACGTGGGAGAGACGACATGCGTTTCGTGATGGGTGGACTTCTGGTGGCGCTCGCCGGCGCGTGTACGCGCGCGACGCCGGCGGTCACCGAGACGTGTACGACGACAATGGACTGCGGTCAGGGCCTGGTGTGCCTGGGGAGCCGGTGCACCGAGTGCCGCACGGACAGCGAGTGCCCGTCTCCGGCGCGGTGTGGACTCATCTCGGCGGGGCGCTGCGGGTGCTTCGACGCAGACGGCGACGGGAGGAGCTGCGACGACTGTGACGACGCCGACCCGGCGCGGTTCCCGGGAGCGCCCGAGGTGTGTGATGGGCGCGACAACGACTGCGACCAGCAGATTGACGAGGGCACGGTGACGACGTGGTTCGTCGATGGAGACGGTGACGGCTACGGCAACTCGGGGCTCTCGCTCGCGCGGTGCACGGCGCCGGCGAACTTCGTCTCGCGCGGCGGCGACTGCAACGACTCGGACCCGACGACGTACCCAGACCGGACCGAGGTGTGCGACGGGCGGGACAACGACTGCGACGGGCAGGTCGACGAGGGCGTGAAGGCGACGTTCTACCGCGACGCGGACGGAGACGGGTTCGGTGACGCGCGCAACGTGGCGATGACGTGCCAGCTCCCCGCGGCGGGGTTCGTGACGGTGATGGGCGACTGTGACGACTCACGCGCCGACGCGAACCCGAACGCGCTCGAGACGTGCAACAACCGCGATGACGATTGTGACGGGGTGGTCGATGGCATCTCACGCGCGTGCAGCAACGCGTGTGGCGAGGGCCTGGAGTCGTGCACGCGCGGGGTGTGGACGGGGTGTACCGCGCCGCCGATCATCACGATTGCGACGCCGACGACGCTCTCGGGCAGCCGCGCGACGTACGACTGCCTCACGGTGGGGAACATGGGGCGGCTCATCGTGCCGGCCGACATGACCCTCGAGACGCGCAACTGGCTGCGGGTGGAGTCGACGGGCACGATCGAACTCGGGCCACGCACGACGGTGACGGCAGGAGGCGACATCATTTTCGCAGACCGCGGGGTGCTTCTCGCGAACGACACGACGATTCGGTCGGCGACGTCGGTCCAGGTGACGCAGGACGCGAAGTGGTTCGCCCAGGCACCGCAGGCCGCGCCCTACTCGACGGGCGGGTCGGCGGCGTGCGCGCCACAGACGGCGGCCCAACCCGTGACGGGGGCTGGCGGAGGCGCTCGCGGAGGCGCCGGCGGACGAGGCGGGAGCTGCAACACGCTGACGTCGGCCCCCGTCTCCGGTGCGGGCGGGCCCCTCGCGGCCAACGGCGTGAGCGGCTGTTGTGACTGCGGCCTCGTGAGCCCCGGCGGTGGACGGTCGGGCGGCTGGGGCGGCGGCGCCATGGCGGGCGGCGGTGGCGGCGCGAACGGCGGGAACGGCGGAGAGGGCGGTGGCGGCCAGTTCGGGCCGAGCCTCACCGACGGGGGGCTGGGCGGCCTGTTCGAAGCCGACGCGGGCGTGATTCCAGAAGCTGGCGGGGGTGGTGGCGGGTCTTCAGGAACGCTGCGCGTCACGCTCACGTTCGAGGCGTGCCAGGGCGGAGGGGGGATTGGAGGAGGCATCGTTCGTGTGTCGTCGCCACGCTTCGTGAACCTCGGACAGCTCTCAGCCGATGGGACCAACGGGAACGCGCCTGCTGGCTCGACCTCGCTCGGGGGAGGAGGCGGGGGCGGAGCCGGCGGTTCGTGGTGGTTCAGCGTGAACACCTTCCAGAATCAGGGCTCGATCTCGGCGTTGGGTGGCCGCGGGGGCAACGGCACCGGTGACCCGGCCAGCGGGCGCCTCGCAGGAGGAGGCGGCGGCGGCGCTGGGGGTCGAATCCACCTCGAGGCGATTGACGGTGGGAGCCCCACCACCGCACCGCTTGGGAATCTCTTCGTGGGCGGCGGCGCAGGTGGCACGGGGACCGGCGGAAACGGCCAGCCTGGCGCTGCGGGGTTCGTCTTCCTTCGCTGAGAGCGGTCAGCGCCCGAAGACCTCCGCGAGGAGCGCATCGTAGCGAGCGCACCCGGCCTCGAGGCTGAAGTGCGGAGACGTTCGTTGGCGCGCCCGGTGAATGGCCTCCGGTGACAAGGGCGCCGCCTCCGCGACGGCGCGCGCAGCAACCTCGAGGCCAGCTGACGACACGTCCGTCAGGACGAGCCCTGTCTCTGCGCGGTGAACCCAGCCGCTCACCTCGTCGTTGCAGCCGAACTGAATCGGACGAACGCCGCTGGCGAAGAGCTCGCCAAGCTTCGTTGGCATCGAGGCCCGCTTCGCCTTGCTGTTCGGCTGCAGCAGCAACAAGCACCAGTGGACCAGCGACAGCCACTGGGGCATCGCGTCATGCTCCGCTCGCACGAGCGTGAAGCGCTGCTCGGAAACACCGGCCACGCCCAACCGCCGCCGGTACTCCTCGTGCTGACCGCTGAGGACCAGCAGGTGCGCTGCCGGGGTGCGTTCCAGGATTCTTCGGGCCAGCTCGAGCGACTCGTCCACGAGGTACGAGTTGTTGATGGAGCCCACGACCGCGATGACCAGCTTCCCGGCAAGCCGTGCGCGGTGCTCTGGCGGCACCAAAGGCACGTCTGAATTCGGGCGCTTGGCGAAGTCGTCGTAGTCGGCCAGGGTCGTAATGCAGCGGACCGGACGAGCGCCAAGGGGCCGGAAGCGCTGCTCGATGTCGCGAGCCTGCAGTTCGGTGAGCGTGACCACGGCCGACGCGGTCGCAAACAACTGGTGCTCGACGCCACGGGCAACAGCGAGCCGGAGCGGCGTCGTGAACCAACGCCCCTCCTCGAGTCGTTCATCGACCCAGTAGCCTCGCGCATCGAAGACCCATCGAACCCCGGTCGCGTGCCACGCGGCCAGCGCGGCGACCGCGGGAACGTAGGCGCGAGCATGAATTCCCCGAACCCGTCCCGCCCGGGCGAGCTCGAGCGCCCTGCTCGCCAGAAAGCCGAGGTTGGTGGCGGCAGCCCGGCTCGACTGTGCCCAATCGAACGGCGCGAACTCCCATTGAACACCGGCCCGCTCGAGTCGTGCCTTGAGGCGCCGCACCCGGCTCGCGTCTGCCAGGTCCCGCTCCTTCTCGAGAGAGACGATGCGATAGCGCCAGCCGAGGGCCGCCAGGCGCTCCACGACCCGCACGACCTGGCTGTGCATGAGGGGCTCGAGGAGCCCGTCCTGGGTCAGGTACAGCAGCTCGTCAGCGCCTCTCACTCAGACCTTCTCCGCGAAGACCTTGAGGGTATCGCCAAGGCCAGTCACACCGAGCGCCGAATTCACGACCTGCTTCACCCGAGCGGTGAGCGGGTTGCTCATCGCCAGCTCGTTGAGCTGCACGGAGCTGACCTCGCGAGCCGGGACGGACGCAGCGTCGCCTCTCGAGCCGATCCCGAGCGCCGTCCGCGCAGCGCCAAGCAACTCGAGCGGGTTCAGTCCGCTGGTCCTGGACTCGACGACGCAGAAGCCGCCTCTCGCGAGGAGTTGCTCGAGTCCGCGGGCCGAAAAAAGCGCCAGGTGCTCGGGCGGGGCCATGGTGGTCCAGCGTGCGCCGAGCAGACGCCCGTTGAGGCCGTCGCCAGCCGGCGTCGTCAGATAGAGGAGGCCTCCGGGGCGCAGCAGCCGCGCTGCCGTCTCGACAACCAGCAGGGGCTCCTCGACGTGTTCGACGACCTCGGTCGCTACGACGACGTCGAACGCACCCGCAGGAAAGCTCTCGATGTCATCAAGCAGCCTCGCGTCATGACCGTTCGCCTTCGCCTGCTCCACGGGCGGAGCGGACGCCTCGACCCCGGCTGTCTCCCAACCGAGCCCGCGGGCTTCATCAAGGAAGGTACCAGCGCCAAAGCCAACGTCGAAGAGCCGCCCCAGCGTCCTGAAGCCCTCGAATTGCCCAAGCGTCTCGCGGGTTCGCTGCCGGATGAACCCCGGGACCGAGAGGTTCTCTGGGCGGTAGTATCCCGCGTAGTCAAAGGCGTCCTCTGCCTTGGGAAGCTGCCGGACGAAGAGCGTGCCACACCTCAAGCAGCGGAGCACCGGTATGCCTCCCCGGGCATCGCCAACGTAGCGACCCGTTCGGGATACGCAGCCAGGGCAAGGTCGAGAGCGCTCCATGGCGTGCGATGAATCACACTGTCCCCACTCGACACCACAAAGTTCAGGTAAGTGACGGGGTGGAGGCTGAAGTCGGACATGTGCGGCATCACCGGAGTGATCTATCGAGATGGCAGGCGCCCAGCGCCCGAGCTCATCCGCAAGATGGCGACGACCATCGCTCACCGGGGACCCGACGGCGAAGGGGTGCATGTGTTCGACGGCGGGGGCCTGGGCCATCGTCGCCTCGCGATTCTCGACCTCACTGACGATGGGGCGCAGCCCATGGCGGCCGCGAACGGCGCCGTGTGGGTCGTCTTCAACGGGGAGATCTACAACTTTCAGGAACTCAGAGCTGAGCTCGAGACGCTCGGGCACCGGTTTCGCTCGCGGAGCGACACCGAGGTCATCCTCGAAGCCTGGCTCGAGTGGGGAGAGCGAAGCATTCGGCGGCTCGACGGCATGTTCGCGATCGCCCTGTGGGACTCGAGGACACGCCAACTCGTACTCGCGCGGGACCGAACGGGGAAGAAACCGCTCTACGTCTATGAGGACGCCGAGAAGCTCGTCTTCGGCTCCGAGATCAAGGCCATCCTGGCGCACCCGAACGTGAATACGCGCGAGTGGCCCGAAGCCGCCGCCCAGTTCCTGTCGCATGGCTACGTGCCGACGCCACACACGTTCTACGCACAGGTCCGGAAGGTGAAGCCCTCGACCTACGAGGTGCTCGATTGGGGAAGGCGCGAGACGCGAGAGGAGCAGTACTGGGAATTCCCGCTCGGCAAGGAGCGCCGCGTCGAGACGGAAGACGACTGGCGCGAGGTGGAACACGAGGTTCGCCGCCTCTTCTTCGCCGCGGTGAAGCGGCGAATGGTTGCTGACGTTCCCGTCGGCGCTTTCCTATCCGGCGGCATCGACTCATCTCTGGTGGTAGCCGCCATGGCGATGCAGTCGTCGCGCCCCATCAAGACCTTCAGCATCGGCTTCGAGGGGGCGCCCGAATTCGATGAAACGAAATATGCACGAATGGTGGCAGACCGGTACGCGACGGAGCACACGGAGTTCAAGGTCAGGCCCGACGCGTTCGACCTGACCGAAAAGCTCGCGTGGCACTTCGATGAGCCCTTCGGCGACTCGAGCTGCATTCCGACTTACGTGGTCTCAAAGCTCACACGCCAAGCAGGGTGTACAGTGGCGCTGACGGGAGACGGCGGCGACGAGGCCTTCGCTGGCTACTCACGATTCACCGCTTCGATTCTTGCGGAGCGGTTGCCGCCCCCAGCGCGCGTACTCGCGCACGCGTTGACGTCCACGCTCACCGAGCGCCCGGGAAGCACTCGCTTGCTCTGGCGAGCCCATCGCTTCGCGCACCGGGCCACGTTCGAGTTGCCGGAGCGACTCTTAAACTGGGTGCGGCTCTATTCGCCGAAGGAGATCCGTCGCCGAAACCAACACGCAACTGACATCGTCCTCGGTGAAAGGTACACCCACCTCGCGACGACGGCGCGCACCCATCGGGCGGACGTTCTTAACCAGGTCCTGTTCATCAACGCACGCACATACCTGCTCGACGACTTGAATGTGAAGGTTGACCGAGCCTCGATGGCCGCCAGCCTCGAGTGCCGCTCGCCATTCCTCGACACGGCGATCCTCGAATATGCCTTTACCCTACCCGCACACACGAAAATCCGGGGTTCCGATCGAAAACATGTACTCAAGAAGGCGTTCTACGACCTCCTGATTCCCGCAGCCACCAATCGACCTAAGATGGGTTTTGGCATACCCCTAAGCACCTGGCTCGACGAAAGAGCGGCCCCGCGGGCAAGCCCACAGCGCCCGATGGAGGCATGGGCTGACCTGCAACTCAACCAGTGGAACTTGCCATGAGCCCCCTGGCGAAGCTGGTCATCTCAAGCGCTGGTCGCAGCGCAACAACCGCAGGACACACGCTCGGGCCATCTCTCGAGTCAAAGACACACTACACCCGGCAAGCAATCGACCACGACTTGAACGACACCAGGAGCGACGCATGAACGACATCAGGGGGAAGACACTACGCCTTTCAAGAGAGCTTCTCTTCACCGCGACGTCGCCAAGCATCAGCGTAACGAAACTTCAGCCAAACGACGTCGAGGGAATCCGTGAGCACATGCGAACCCACGGCTGGGTAATCATCAGGAAATTGTTTACTTCGACCGAAGCGCTCGCCATGCGAGATGGCGTCCTGCGCTCAAAGCGAGAACTGCTGACTGGCGACCTGCTCTCGAACCCCCATCTCCGCACGACACTGCTGGACTCGCGTTTTCTAACCGCAGTCAAGACAGTTGTCGGACCGAAGCCGGTCTATTTCGGCGACTCTAACTGGAGCGCCGACTACTATCCCGGGACAATCGGCTTCCACAAAGACAACCCAGACAAGGAAAATCAGTCCGCACCAGACTGGGCGTCTGACTATACGATATTCCGATTTGGTATTTATCTTCATGACTGCACGCAATACTCAGGCGGACTATGCCTTCGCGACAAATCTCACAACAGCGTAAGCGTTACGCGAGGCCAATCATTTGCGGTTCCGACAGAGCCTGGCGATGTGGTTGCGTGGTCTCACCGAACGACACACTCTGGCTATGCTACCCGCCTGAGACTGCTCCCGAAGGTCTTCCTGCCACTTCAACTCGTGGCACGCCTTGCGACCAATCCAGCCGGCTACATGCCACCGCCAGCGCTCTTCCGGGGCCTCCAATACCCTGAGAGATTGGCTCTCTTCGCGTCCTTCGGTCGTCGCGACGCACATCTCGAGCGGTACGTACGGTACCTGTGCACTCGGCAATACTACGTACAATCCGTCAAGGACTCCGTGTGGAAACCCGAAGCGGTTGAACAGGCCAACACCGCTGGACTTGACCTTCTCTCACTCCACGAGCAACTGCGGAACGTCGATGTCTCCAAACTTAACAAAGATCATGTACCTCTTCCGTCATGACCGGCTTCCCGCCACTCGCGGCTGCGCGCCTGACGTGCCTCTTGATTTCGATACGAGCCGCCGAGATTCTGAAGCAGCTTGAGGCGAGAGGCCGCTTTATTCAGAGGCACACATGCGACGCGTTGCGATCATCAACTACGGAATGGGCAATCTGCGATCGGTCGCCAATGCGATCGAGGCCGTCGGTGGTCTCCCGACGATCGTCGACCGCCCCGCCGACGTCGCGAGCGCGGAAGCGGTCATCCTGCCTGGGGTAGGCGCATTCGGCGAGGCCATGAATCGACTCGCGAGCCAGGGCTGGCCAGAGGCGCTCCAGCAGCACGCCCATGAGGCCAAGAGGCCATTTCTCGGCATCTGCCTCGGTATGCAATTGCTTGCGACACGCGGCACTGAATTTGGCGAACACACAGGGCTCGGTTGGCTCCCCGGAACGGTCACGCGGCTCGACCGCGCGGGAGGCATTCGAGTGCCACACATTGGTTGGAACGAAGTCGTCGTGAAGCGCAGCGACGGACTTCTGGCGCCCCTCAAGTCGCTTGCGACATGCTATTTCGTTCACAGTTTTGCATTCGAACCGACCGACGAGTCGCTCGTCTCAGGGGTGACCGAGTACGGCGGCACGCACTTCGTCTCTGCCGTCGAGCGGGACAACGTCTTCGGCGTTCAGTTCCACCCTGAGAAGAGCCAGAAGCACGGCCTCGCCATACTCAAGCGATTCCTGGAGATGTAAATGCTGCGCACCCGCCTGATACCCGTACTGCTTCTCCAAAATGGAATGCTGGTCCGAAGCGAATCATTCTCCGTACATCAGGTTGTCGGAAACCCCATTCACGAAGCCAAGCGCTTCAATGAGTGGAATGTTGACGAGCTCATCTACCTCGATATTTCGAGGGAGGGGTCGTACGACCTTCGGCGAGACGACCACAAGGTAAAGAATCTCTCCGAGCCGATGCAGATCCTTGAGGCCGTCAGCAAGACCTGTTTCATGCCGCTGACCTGGGGAGGCCGCATCCGCACCGTTGATGAGATGCGTCTGTGTTTCCGGAACGGTGCCGACAAGGTTGCAATCAACACGGGCGCCATTCGCAACCCGCGACTCATCGCCGATGGCGCAGCTGCATTTGGCGCCCAAGCGATCGTGGTCTGCATCGATGTTCGACGCACGGAGCGCGGTTTCGAGGTCTTCGTCGACGGTGGCCGTCAAGGAACGGGTCGTGATGCCGCCTCGTGGGCCAGAGAGGCCGTCTCGCTTGGAGCTGGAGAGCTCCTGCTCCAGAGCATCGACCGCGACGGCCGTGCGACGGGCTACGACCTTGAACTGATCCGTGCGGTTTCTCGCTCCAGCTCAGTTCCAGTGATCGCCCTCGGCGGGGTTGGACGCTACGAGAACTACGCAGAGGCAATCACAGCCGGGGCCGACGCGGTTGCTGCCGCGAACATATTTCACTTTCGGGAGCTGTCCGATCGCAATGGAAAACGAGCCATGGCGAAAGCAGGAATCATCGTTCGTCAATCATAGCAAACCAAGGAGTGGGACACTTGCCAGTTCGATACTGTAGCAGCTGCGTCTACCCATCAGTGTCCGCGACACCGCTGACCTTCGACGAGGGCGGCGTGTGTTCAGGTTGCAGGGCAAGCAAGCCAAAGTCACGCATTGACTGGGGCGAGCGCTTCGGTTGGCTTCGAGACATCGCGGCCGAGTACAGATCGGGATCGAACTACGACATTCTCATTCCTGTGAGTGGTGGCAAAGACAGCTACTACCAGACACATGTTGCAGTTCACGAGCTGGGGCTTAAGCCCCTGCTCGTCACCTATCATGGGAACAACTACCTGCCCGAAGGCGAGCACAATCTACTGCGCATGCGAGAGGTCTTCGACTGCGACCACATCATCGTGCGCCCGAGCATCAACACCCTGGTGAAGATGAATCGCATCGGGTTCAAGCTGCAGGGAGACATGAATTGGCATGCCCACTGCGGCATCTTCACGACCCCGATCCAGGTCGCCGTTCGCTACAAGGTGCCGCTGATGATGTGGGGGGAGCACGGCTTTCTCGACCTCGGAGGTATGTACTCGCTCAATGACCTCGTCGAGTTCACGGCAAAGTTCCGCCTCGAGCATGCGCTCCGCGGATACGACTGGGATGACTTCACGGACGACGGCCTTGAGAGGCTGGGCCGCCCAGAGTTGAAGGAAGGCCTCAGTGAGAAAGATCTGCTCTGGGCTCAGTACCCGTCTGACGACGAGATCGACCAGGTCGGAGTGCGTGGCATCTATCTCGGCAACTTCGTGAACTGGGACGCCAATCCGCAAACCAAGCTGGTCATGGACAAGTACGGCTGGAAACCCAGAGAGCAGCCTTTTGAGCGAACCTATCGGCGAATGTCGAATCTTGACGATATGCATGAGAATGGAATGCATGACTACTTGAAGTTCATCAAGCTCGGCTACGGTCGAGGCTCTGACCACTCGTGCAAAGACATCAGAGCGGGTCACATGACTCGCGAGCAGGGCATCGAGATGGTTCGCAAGTACGACCACGTGAAGTCGAGCGACCTCAAGCGCTGGCTCGAGTACGTGAACATGACCGAAAGCGATTTCGACACCATCTGCGATACTTTCCGAGATCCGCGCGTGTGGTGGATTGAGAATGGCCAATGGTGGAAGGATACCATCTGGGGCGAGCCGACCGCATACGGTGTTGTACATCTAAATGAAGCCGCGCAAGCGCGGTACAAAGAAGGGCGTGCGCGATGATGACCAGTAACCGACTGACCGAGAATGAGATTCGCCCACGTCAACTCATGGATGAGCAGCAGCGCCGGTTTTCAAACGACATCGCGAGGCTCCACGAACACCTCGCCAAGTTCATCAAGGTTTCATGCCCAGCGTGCAGCTCAGAGGAGTCACACTTCGAGTGGGAGAAATACGGGCTTTCGTATGTCTCTTGCACGTCCTGCAGGACCATCTACATCAACCCGAGGCCTCCACCTGAGGTGCTTGAGCACTACTACAGGAATTCTGAGAACTACGCGTACTGGAACGATTTCATCTTCCCTGCTTCTGAAGATGCTCGCCGAGAGAAGATTTTCAGGCCACGAGCTGAGCGGCTGGTCGAGATTGCCAGGCGGCATGGCGGCGAAGCGAACACACTTCTGGAAGTTGGCGCCGGCTTCGGAACCTTCGGTCAGGAAGTGACACGACTCGGCCTCTTCAAGCGCTTCATCGCCGTTGAACCGACGCCGCATCTCGCTTCGACCTGTCGCAGGCGTGGCCTCGAAGTGCTGGAGGCGCCGATTGAAAAGGTGTCGCTCCCTGATGGCAGCATCGACGTCATTGCATCCTTCGAGGTGGTAGAGCACCTATTCGACCCTTCTGCGATTTTCCGGAAGGCCGCCGACCTGTTGAGGCTTGGCGGGCTCATGATCGTGAGCGTGCCGAGCTGCTCAGGCTTCGATGTTCAACTCCTGCGTGAGAAGAGTTCCTCGGTTGACGTCGAGCACTTGAACTACTTCACCCCAGAGTCACTTAGCCATCTCTTCGAGCGTTCTGGCTTCGATACCGTCGAAGTGCAGACTCCCGGCAAGCTCGATGCAGAGTTGGTTCGGAGCAAGATTCTTTCCGGAGAATTCACCGCCCCGGACGCTTTCCTGCAAACCGTGCTCGTCGATCGCTGGAATGATCTCGGAGGACCATTCCAGGATTTCCTCGCCGCGAATTGCCTCTCGTCACACCTGTGGGTGGTAGCGAGAAAGCGCTAAGCATCACACTTGCTTCTGAACGACAGCGGCGTTGAGAGCCAACAAGCTGGCGTCATCGCCGATGACGTCCAGTATCTGCGGAATCGAGAGCGAATCTGCGCCTTCCCCCATCCTCGAGAAGACTGCGTGGAGGAACCTGAAGTCATCCACTGTGTCGAGGGTCCACCGATGGGCTGAGAGGTCTTCGACGGCTGGGGGCGCCACCGAGAGGCACTTGAACGACTGAGGCCGACGATAGATGTGGGCCGTCACGTGTTCTCGCTCCGCGGGGTCGCTCGCCTCCCGATGCGCGCGCAGCAAGGCCTCGGCGCTCATGACCTCAGTGTCCAGCCCACGCGGAAGCCGTCTCTCCATCACGTTCGACGCGTAGTCCGCTTCGTGGTCCTCAAGGAACCGGTCGATGACCAGTGACGACACCTCGGGGTCGATCAAGGGGCAGTCCGAGGTCACACGGACGATCACGTCGGCCTTGGTCCGCTCGGCCGCGAGGACGTATCGAGCGAGCACGTCATTCTCGCTCCCGCGGATGACCTGCAGACCCAGCCGCTGCCCAACTCGCTCGATGATCTCGTCTCCCGGCGTGTCGGAGGTCGCGATGACCACCTCGGCGACCTGCCGGAATCGCCGGACTCGCCGCACGCAGCGCTCGAGCACCGTCACGCCCCCAAGGTCGAGCAGCACCTTCGCAGGCAATCGCGTCGACTTGAGCCTCGCCTGGATGATCGCGACGACTCGCCTCATGAGCCGTAGCCTCCGATGCGCCGCTCACAGTCGATGAACGAGCCCTCGGCGCGCGCTCGTTCGACGAAGCCGTAGTACCCGACCCGCTTGAACGCCCGAATACTCCGTTCGTTGTTCGTTCGAATCTCGGCGAGGAGGGTTCTTGTGCCCCATTCACGCGCTGGTCCCTCCGCGGCCTTGAGCAGGGCCGCAGCGAGGCCACGCCCGCGGGCTTCGGGCGCCACGGTGAATGAGACCTCGGCCGTCGACGGCCCATTTCGATCGAGGCGCACCTGCCCGACAGCCACACCTCCCGACTCGGCGATGAAGAGCCGCCGGTTCTGGCTCGAGAGCGTCTGGTCGAGCCACGCTTCGTGTTCCGAGCGCTCGACGACACCCGTGCGCCTCGACTGCGCGCGCGTATCTGCGTCGTTGCGCCATGCCAGCAGCACCGCGCTGTCGGCGGCGGTCGCAGGACGCAATGTCACGGCCGGGAGCGGAGCCACGGCGCCAACCATGTCCCAGGACACCGGTTCGGCCGCCTTGAGCGGGCGACTGGCCGTGCGGCCAAGTACGGCTGGGAGGTGGTGCGGCGCAAGCCCGTTCGAGGGCCTGACACTCCGAATGTCGTCACAGGTGAGCACCTGTCCCGGCGCGACCTCTCGCGCGACGAACAGGCTTCGACGAAAGGCGACGCTGTTCTGCTCCTCGACTGATGGTCCGAACCGTGGGTGCCCCAGAGCGGCCTCACACGTTCTCACGTCGTCGACGAGGCTGCGGAACTCCGATGGCTCCAACGAGAAGAACGCGTCGGGACCACCCCACGACCGGTCGACGATGAAGTGCTTCTCGATGAAGCGGGCACCAAGCGCGACCGCGGTGATGGCAGCGACGTTGTCCCGCGTGTGGTCGGACAGCCCGAGCACCACCCCCAGCCCACGAAGCACTTCGAGGCTCCGCAGATCCATCGAGCGCGGGTCTGCCGGGTATGCAGAGACACAGCGCAGGACAGCGACGTCCCGGTTGCCGGCCTCGTGACAGATCCGAACGGCCGCCTCGACCTCGGCGAGCGACGCCATTCCGCTCGAGATGATCATCGGCCGACCCTGGCGGGCCATCGCTTCGACCAGTGGCAGGTCGGTCACTTCGAACGACGCCACCTTGTAGGCAGGCACCTCGAGCTCCGCGAGGAAGCGCACCGCCGTTGCGTCGAACGGTGTCGAGAAGCATGCGAGCCCCACCTCGCCGGCGGCCTGCATGATGTTTCGGTGCCACTCCCAGGGCGTCATCGCTTCTGCGTAGAGGTCGTGCAGCGTCCGGCCAGCCCAGGCGTTCTTCGTCTTCACCACGAACGGCGGCGCCTCGCTCTTCAGCGTCAACGTGTCGGGCGTATAGGTCTGGAGCTTGATTGCGTCGGCCCCGGCCTTCGCAGCTGCGGCGACCGTCTCCAGCGCCTTGTCGAGGCTCTGGCCGTGATTGGCAGACAACTCCGCCACGAAGTAGACCGGCGCGTCGTCGGCGACACGCTTCTGGCCAATCGAAAAACCAGGCATCAAACGACCTCCAGCAGACGGGAAACGACACGCTCGGCGCCCCGACCATCGACGATGCCGCGTGCTGAGTCGATGAGCCGCTGTCGCCTCGGTGGGTCATTGGCGAGCGCTTCGAGCCGCCCCACCCACTCGGTGACGTGGACGCCGAGGCGGGCGTCACCGAGCAAGTCGACTGCACCAAGCTCGGCGAGTCGCGCGGCAAGCGCCTCCTGATTTGCGGCAACCGAGACGACAGCGCTCGGGACGTTCAGCAACGCGAGCTCCCACACCGTGCCTCCGGCAGCAGCGAACGCCAACTGACAGCGGAGTGCTTCACGCGCAAAGAACGGCGTGTTGGCGACCAGCGTGAGGTCGTCCCGTCGCAGACGCTGGTACGCCTCGAGCCGTGGGTTCGCGGCACCGACGAGCACCCGCCAGCGAAAGCAGCCTGGCGACACGCGCAGGAGGGACCCGGTGAGATCCAGCGGGTCGGCGCCGCCCAGCGTCACGAGACACTCCGAAACGGGGCCGGCCACGGCGCGCGAACGCGGGACCGACGCGAGGATCTCTCGCCGAATCAAGGCGAACGTTGGCCCCAGCAGGAGCTGTGACCCCGGGCGACGTGTTCGATACATGGCCTCATCGGCGTGCACGTTGAGGTTCAGGACGAGCTGCGCTCGGTATTCACGATTCTCCCCGTTGTCGTCGACCACCATCAGCGGTCGACCGGTCGAGACGACCTGCTCCTGGAACTCGGGCCCGAAGGAATAACCATCGGCGACGACCGCAGCGGCTCCCCTCGTGACCGCGAGCATTCGCGTCCAAGCGCCGTCATCCACGTCGAGCGGCCTCGGGATCCACTGCCCTCCTGTGTGTTCGACCCGTTGCGCGAGCGGCGGCGGCAGCGCCCCCGTCAAGACGAACCGCCCGCCGCGTGAGACCCAGGCTTCGGCGAGCGCCAGCATGCGCATGACATGACCGGTTCCGATACGAGGCCCGGCGTCGGCGCGGATCAAGAGCTCCTTCGCGCTCACGACGCCAGGAGGCTCCCGACGACTTCGACGACGCGGTCGACATCGGAGTCCGCCATGCCGGGAAACATCGGAAGGCTCAGGCACCCCGCGTAGTAGGCGTCTGCACCCGCGAACACACCCGCCGACAACCCGGAGTCGACGAAGTCCGGCTGCCGATGAACCGGAATGTAGTGAACCTGAGGAGCGATGCCCCGCTCTCGCAGCCCGTCGTAGAGCGCCCGGCGACGGCGCGCGACCGACTCCAGCGGCTCATCGGCCCGAGGGGTCAGTCGAACCACGTAGAGATGGTACGCAGAGCGAGTCCGAGACGACACCGCGAGCGGCTCGAGCACCTGGGCGAGCGGCGCCCTCGAGAACGCCGCGTCGTAGCGTGCCGCCAACGCCCTCCGCCGCTCGACGAAACGACCGAGCTTCCGCGCCTGTGACACGCCCAGCGCACACTGCACGTCCGTGAGCCGGTAGTGGTACCCGAGCGATTGCTGCTCGTAGTACCACGGGCCGTCGACCTGCTTCAGCTTCGCCGGGTCTTTCGTAATCCCGTGTGTCCGCAGCTCGAGCAGTGCCTTGTACGCACCCTCGTCATTGGTGGTGACCGCCCCACCCTCTCCCGTCGTGATGTGCTTGACCGGGTGGAACGACAGGATCGCGAAGTCGCTATGGGTGCAGCTGCCCGCCTTCACCACCGCGCCCTGCTGGTCGAGGTAGGTCGCCCCCAGCGAATGCGCGGCATCTTCGATGACCCTCGCACCGACCTCGCTCGCGACCGCTCGCACGCCCTCGAGGTCAGCGACGGACCCCGAGAAGTCGACGGGCACGATGACGCGAGGCCGAACGCCCTTCTGGCGGAGCTGGTCGATCGCCTCCCGCAGGGCCGTCATCGACATGTGGCCCGTCGTGGGGTCGACATCGACGAGGCCAGGCACGCCGCCTGCGTACCGAATGCAGTTCGCTGATGCCACGAAGGTGACGTCAGAGGTCAGGCCAGCGTCGCCAGGCCGAACCCCGGCTGCGAGCGCGGCGAGATGCAGCGCCGCGGTCCCCGACGAGACGGCGACGGCGTAACGCGCGCCAGTGAGCTCGCACAGCGCCTCTTCGAACTTCGCGACCGCGGGCCCCTGGGTAAGCCAATCGGAGCGAAGCTGCTTGACGACGGCGTCGATGTCGTCGTCCTCGATGAGCTGACGTCCGTAAGGGAGCATTCGGTCGTCTCACCACGCCCAACGATTGTTGGCCAGCCAGCTCCGGGTCCTCGCGATCCCCTCTTCGAGGGGGGTCGACGGGGTCCAGCCGAGCAGCTCCTTCGCGAGCGATGCGTCGCAGCACAGCTTCATGATCTCGGCCTGTGGGTGATCGTGCGCCACGCGCTCGACCCGATTCCCGACCGAACAGCACAGCAATGCGAGCTGGTTCACGGAGACGTCTCGTCCGGTGCCGGCATTGACGACCCGTCCCTCGCACCTTTCAGACTGCGCCGCCCGCACAACGAAATCCGCGCAGTCCTCGACGTAGAGCAGGTCACGGGTCTGCTCCCCAGAGCCCTTCACGAGGAGCGGTTCTTGACCGAGGTCACGCTTGAGGAAGATCGACACCACCCCCCCCTCGCCGTTGCTCTTCTGGAAGGGTCCATAGGTGTTGAACGGCCTCACCACGGTGACCGGCATTCGGTAGGCGTGGAAGTACGAGAGCGCCAGCATGTCGGCGCCGATCTTCGC
>JADCJJ010000163.1 GCA_020247085.1 Myxococcaceae bacterium
CCGTAGCGCTCGAGTTTGGCGGCTCCCTCGCCGTGCACGAGGCGCATGTCGTCGAGGCTCTGCGGCCTTATCGCCGCCATCTCGATCAGGCTGCGGTCGGCGAACACCACGTAGGCGGGCTGGCGCAGTTCTTTGGCAAGCCGCGTGCGCAGCGCTTTGAGGGCCGCCAGCAATTCGCTGTCGGCGGGAACATGCGCGGCTGCACCTTTGGCAGTCTTCTTTTCGGCCTTGCCGGCCCACAGCGCATCCTTGCGCACGGCGAATTTTTCGGCCCCGCGCAGCACCGCTCGGCCGGGTTCGGTCACGGACCAGGACCCGTGCCCGGCAATGTCGAGGGCGATGAGGCCGGCCGCCGACATCTGCCGGAAGATCGAGCGCCATTCGCCCGCACTGCGGTCTTTGCCCACGCCGTAGGTCGGCAGCGCCGCATGGCCGTAGCGTTCGATCGCAGCGCCGCCGACGCCGGTCAGAACGAGCACCAGATGTTCGGTGCCGAAGCGTTCGCCCGTGCGCAGGATCGCCGACATGGCTTTCTGCGCGTCGATCGTGGCGTCGGCCGTTTCCACGCCGTCCTGGCACAGATCGCAATTGCCGCACGGCTGCGAGGCTTCGCCGAAATAGGCGAGCAGCGACTGGCGGCGGCAGCTCGGTGCTTCGCACAAAGCCACCAGCGCGTTGAAGCGCTGGCGCTCGATGCGCTTGCGCTCGTCGGGCGCATCGCTCTGCTCGATCTGCATGCGCCGCAGCCGCATGTCGTCGAGCCCGAACAAGGTCAGCGTATCGGCGGGCAGCCCGTCGCGGCCCGCGCGGCCGATTTCCTGGTAGTAGCTTTCCACGTTCGACGGCAGATCGGCGTGCACCACGAAGCGCACGTCGGGCTTGTCGATGCCCATGCCGAAAGCCACGGTCGCGCACACGACCACGCCGTCTTCCTGCAGAAACAGATCTGGGTTCGCGTTGCGCACGCGCACGTCGAGGCCGGCATGGTAGGGCACGGCACGAATGCCGGATTTGGAAAGCGCTTCGGCGAGCTCCTCGGTGCGCTTGCGCGAAGCGCAATAGACGATGCCGCTCTGGCCCTTGCGCTCGGCCAGAAACGCCGCGATCTGCTGGCGCGCCTGCTGTTTGGGGCGCATGGCAAGGCGCAGATTCGGCCGGTCGAACGAGCGCACGAACAGGCGCGGCGGGCTCGCGAACAGCTTGCTCTCGATGTCGGCGCGCGTGGGCGCATCGGCCGTGGCGGTGAGGGCCACCGTGGGCACGTCGCCAAGCTCGCGCCGAATGCGCCCGATCGCCAGATATTCGGGGCGGAAATCGTGGCCCCATTGCGATACGCAATGCGCTTCGTCGATCGCGAGCAGGGTCGTGTGCGCTTCGGCCAGCAATTCGCGCATGTCCTCGCGCACAAGCCGTTCGGGCGCCACATAGAGCAGGCGAAGCCTGTCTTCGCGGATCGCACGCCGCACGGCCGCATTGTCGGCGGCGTCGTTGGCGGAGTTGAGGCTTGCGGCTTCGACGCCGTATTCGCGCAGCTGCCCCACCTGGTCGCGCATAAGCGCGATGAGCGGCGAAACCACGACCGTAAGGCCGCCGCGCACCAGGGCCGGCAGCTGGTAGCACAACGATTTGCCCGCCCCCGTCGGCATCACGGCGAGCACGTTTTCGCCGGCCAACACGGCCGCGATCACCGCTTCCTGGCCGGGGCGGAAATCGTCGAACCCGAAAATCGATTTGAGTTTCTGGCGCGCCGAATCGAGCGAAGCATTCATGCTTTTTCTTCTGCCATCGCGCGCGCTCTGCCACAATGCCCGTCCTGTCGAAAGGCCGACAAACATGGATATTCCGCTCGGCGCCGAGATCGCCACCCACCCTGCCCTGCCGCCTGCGCATTGCGCGATCGAGGGGCGCACCTGCCGCTTGCGCCCGCTCGATCCCGCCCGCGACACGGACGGGCTCTATGCGCTGTCGCACGGGGTGTCGAAAGCGCAGCAATGGGCCTATCTGTTCACGGGGCCGTATCCGGACAAAGCGTCGTTCGCCGAACACGTGCAGAAGATCGCGGCCGGCACGGGCGATCCGATCTATTGGGCCGTGGCGGACCGAAACGACCGCGCGGTGGGCTGGCTTTCGCTGATGCGCATCGAGCGCACCCACCGCGTGATCGAGGTGGGCTCGATCCTCTATACGCCCGCACTCCAACGCACGGTCGCCGCCACCGAGGCGCAGTATCTGATCGCGCGGCCCGTTTTCGAGACGCTCGGCTACCGGCGCTTCGAGTGGAAGTGCAACGATCTGAACGCGCCCTCGAAGCGCGCGGCCCTGCGCTTGGGCTTCACCTACGAAGGGCTGTTCCGCCAGCACATGATCGCCAAAGGCCGCAACCGCGATACCGCCTGGTTCGCGATGATCGACCGCGATTGGCCGCGGATCAAAGCCGCGTTCGAAGCGTGGCTTGCACCGGAAAACTTCGATCCCAAAGGCTGGCAGAAACGCGAACTGGCTGCGTTTCGCGCCGGCTAGTCGGGTGCGCCCGCCAGAAAGTCGAAATCGCAGCCTTGCGGGGCTTGCAGCACGCTGCGGCGATAGAGATTGCGATAGCCGCGCTTCGGCATTGGCGGTCGTTCGAGCCCCTCGAGGCGTCTTGCGATCTCGGCAGGCGCGACCAGCAAGTCGATGGTCTTGGCCGCGACCGAAAGGCGGATGCGATCGCCGTTGCGCACGGCGCCAAGCGGCCCGCCGATCGCGGATTCGGGCGCCACATGCAGCACGATCGTGCCAAAGGCGGTCCCCGACATGCGCGCATCCGAGATGCGCACCATGTCCTTCACGCCCGCGCGCGCGAGCTTTTTCGGGATCGGCAGATAGCCTGCTTCCGGCATGCCCGCCGCATGCGGGCCGGCATTCTTGAGGTCCAGAAAATCCTCGGCCGTCACGTCGAGATCGGGATCGTCGATGCGCGCGGCAAGGTCGGCCAGATCTTCGAACACGACCGCGCGGCCTTCCGTTTCAAACAGCGCCGGCGTGGCGGCGGCCCGTTTGAAGATCGCCCCCGCGGGCGCGAGACTGCCGCGCAGGGCGATCAAACCGCCGACCGGCGAAACGGGCGCGTCGAACGGCTTCACGATGCCGCGATCGACCCAGTCGAGCGGTTCGGCGAGACGCTCGCCCAAGGGCCGGCCTTCGACATCGATCGTGTCGAGATGCAGGAGCGGCTTCAGTTCGCGCAAGACAGCGCCCACGCCGCCGGCCGCGCAAAAATCTTCCATATAACCGTCGCCGACGGGCTTCAGATCGACGAGCACCGGCGTTTCGTCGGAAATACGGTTGAGCCGATCGAAATCGATCGCCACACCGCAGCGCCCGGCGATGGCCGTGAGGTGCACGACCGCATTCGTCGAACCGCCCAGCGCCATCAGCACGCGCAGCGCATTCTCGATCGATTTCCGCGTCACGATTTTGCTGGGCCGCAAGCCGCTGACGATCAGGCCGACGGCGGCGCGCCCGGTTTCTTCGGCCGCGACCAAACGCGCCGCATGCACAGCCGGTATTGCGGCCGTGCCGGGCAGCGACATGCCGAGCGTTTCGGCAATGCACGCCATCGTGCTTGCGGTTCCCATCACGGCGCAGGTCCCGGCCGTGACCGCGAGGCGGCCTTCGACCGTATCGATTTCCTGTTTGTCGATGCTGCCTGCGCGGTACTTGCCCCAGAAGCTGCGGCAATCGGTGCACGCGCCCAAACGCTGGCCGCGATGGCGGCCGGTCATC
>JADCJJ010000164.1 GCA_020247085.1 Myxococcaceae bacterium
CCTGCGCGTCGTGGTGGTGCGGCTCTTCGCTGGGGCCCGGCGCGGAGAGGCGCGCTCCTGCGAGGCGTGGGGCTCCGAGGCGCGGCCCTTCGCGGCCAGCCCGGCACGGGCCTCGGGCTCCGAGGCGGGCGCACGCGCGTCGCCGGGCGTCGAGGCAGGCGCCCTCGCGCGGCGGTGCTCCGGAGGCGTCGACGCGACGGCTCGGGCGTCGTCGGCCGCCGCCGCCGAGGCGCGGTCGGGCCGGCGAGCGGTGACGAGGCCCTCTCCCGGGCCGCGCGCCTCGGCGGGGTGGGGCGCAGCGCCGGGGTGAGGGCTCGCGACCCGGCGCGGCCGGGAGATGACGTCTCGCGCAGCGCGCCCGCTCATCGAAGGCCCCGCCCGCCGACTCGCCAGCGTCGCCAGCGCCTCGTCGTCGGCCACCTCGAGCGCGCCCCGGAGTACCTCTCGGGCCACCGCCGGGTCTCTCCCGCGCAGGAGCGCCGTCGTGGCCTCGTAGCCGCCCAGCGAACGCTCGCGGTCGTCGGTGAGGGCGCGGCCGAGCTTCGGGTTCGCGAGGTACACCGGCGCCAGCGCGTTGAAGAGCAGCAGCGTCGCGAACGAGCCCGAGGCCTCGAGCACCGCGCGGGAGAACTCGAGGTCGCGGGTGAGGTAGGCCGCCTCGTCGCGCTCGGTGCGCTGCAGCGCCGCGAGGCGGTCGAGCGCGTCGAGCTGGGCGTCGGTGGCGCGCGCGCAGCCCAGCGCCACCGCCTCGACCGCGACGGCCCGGCGGAGCTCGAGGAATGAGCGCATCAGGTCCGGGCGCTCCGTCAGGTCGATGGAGGCGAGCACCCCGAGCGTCGCGTGCCGGGCGAGCTCGAGCACCCGCACCCCGTCTCCCTGGCGGGCGCGCACGAGCCCCTCGGCCTCGAGCCGGGAGAGCGCGGCGCGGAGCGTCAACCGGCTGACCCCGAGCTGCGCGGAGAGCTCGCGCTCGGGCGGCAGGCAGCCTCCCGCCGGGAAGTCGCCGCTCACCAGCGCCCGCCGCAGCCGCTCGACCACCGCGTCCACGGGGCGGGGTGGTCGGGGAATGGGAGTGAATTGGTTCATTGGTTAAACCAATAGCCCAGGGCGGTCGAAGCGCGCAAGGGGACCCCGGGCGCCGGTGGTGCGGTCGGCGGCGAGGCCGGGCCGCGTCAGCGCGCGAGCGCGGTCGGGGCGAAGGCGTCGAGCCGCTCGTCGAGGGAGCGCAGCGCCCGACCCCCGCTGCCGCTGCGGTTCGATGCCGAGGCCGCCGGAGCGCGTCCGAGCCGCTGCGTCGAGGCCCTCACCGTGCCGGCCGTCGAGGAGGGGCGGGGCCTCGCGCGACGAGGCGACGCGCTGGTCGCCCACCCGGACGTCGTCGTCGAGCGCGCAGCCTGGAGAGTTCGCCGGCGTCGTCGCGTGCCTCCCGTGTCTGGCGAGCTCGCGACGCCCGGTCGCGGCCCGTCCTCACTCGCGCTGGGAGACGCCTGCCACGCCTCGAAGCTCCCGCCGGCGCCGAGCGGCGAGGAGGCTCCGATAGCGCGCCGCAGCCATCAGGTTCGTCGTCGAGCACTCGGAGACGCTCACCTGGTCGAGCCGCGCGCCCTGGCGACCTCGCGAGCGACCCGGGCGTCGAACTCTGGCGCATCGACCTCGTCGACCTCGCCGTCTCCGTGCAGGCACCGGGAGAGGTAGCGCAGGTCACGGACGAACTCGGCCGTGTCCCAGTCGAGCGCGAGGACGTCGAGCCCTCCGTCAGGCGTGGCGACGAGCTTTACCGGGCGGTCGCCGATGAAGAAGTAGCGGGGTAGGTGCATGGCGGCTCCTCGTCGAGTGACTCACCGCCCGCCGCGTCGAGCGCGCTGCACGGCGCCGGGCAGCTCGACGTCTTCGGGCTCGAGGCGGGGAGCGCATGCCGAGGACCCCGGGGCGCGAGACGGCAGGCTCGAAGCGCTGGCGGTGATGCCGTACGTATCGCACGGTGACGCCTCGCACGGGAGCGTCGCCCGGCCATGCACGAAGTCGTCGGTGAGGTGCGCTCGCGCGGGCCGGTCGAGGTCCAGAGCCATGCTGCGTGTCTATCGCGGCTCGACCCTTCTGCCGACTCGAGAGCTCGACGCGTGTCGTGGCCCGTCCCCGCCGGAGCCGGGCGACACGGGCCTCTGCGAGGTGCGGCTCGCGCGAAGCGGCCGCGCTTGCCGCCGGGGCCGGTGGTGGCGGTGCGCGTGGGCACGGCGTCGCGCCCTCGCCCGGGACGAGCGAGGCCTTTCCAGGCGCCCGGGGAGCGGTCCGCGCTCGCGTGTCGTCGACGCGCCCGCGCTCCGCGTTGCGCGCGCGTCAGTGACGGACGAGGTGGCCCCCTGCGAAGGGAGCGACCCTCTCTCGAGCGCGCCGCCTCGACGGCGCGTCCGGCTTCGCTACACCTGACCCGTCCACGAGGAGTCGGCGCGCTCCTGCCAGCGCCGACGGAGCGCTTGCACCTCGCCCTCGGGGAGCGGTCCGAGCGCGAGGAGCGCCGCGTTCTCGTTCCACCGCCCGGGCGACGACGAGCCGACGATGGCCGTCGACACGCCCGGCTGAAAGGCGGTGAAGCGCAGCGCGACGCCCACCGCCTCACCGAGGGGCCGACGGGTGAAGTCGAAGTCGAGGGCGCGCAGGCGCCGCCAGTACTCGCGGTGGTACCCGTCGGGCGGGCCCCCGGCGCCGTGCCGCCACGCCACGTTCGCCACTGGCCGCTTCGCGATGACGGCCATGCCGCGCGCCCGCGCGAGCGGCAGCGCCTCATCGAGCACCCGCTGGTCGGCCACGTTGACGCTCGTCTGTAGCGCGTCGAAGCGGCCGCACTGCGCGGCCCAGACGGCCGCCTCGCCGTCTCCCGAGTAGCCGATGAAGCGCGTCTTCCCCTCGCGGGCGAGGGTCTCGAGCGCCTCGATGGCCGCGCCGCGCGCGAGCACCTCGACGCTGCACGAGTGGAGCTGGAGCAGCTCGACCCGGTCGGTCTTCAGCCGCCGCAGCGAGGCCTCGATCTGGTGGCGAATGCCAATGGCGCTCCAGTCGCTGCGTGAGAAGCCGTCGGTCGCGCCGCACTTGGTGAAGAGCTGCACCCGCTCGCGCCGGCCCACCAGCGCCTCGCCGATGAGCCGCTCGCTCTCGAGGTACGCCGACGCGGTGTCGATGACGGTGAGGCCCGCGTCGATGGCCGGGTGGAGCAGCCCCGCTACGGCCGCTGGCGTGACGCCCTCGTCGAAGCCCAGCTCGGAGCCGCCGAAGCCCAGCGCGCTGACGGTGAGGCCCGTGCAGCCGAAGGGACGCTGCTCGACCGACGTGACGCTCATGACGCCTTCTCCCGCGCTCCCGGCTCGCGCGGCATCGGTCGAACGGTGGGCGTCGGTGCCCGTCAACGCGCGGCGACGTCTACCCTCGGAGCGTCAGGTGGCTCGAGGCGCAGCTCGTCGGCGCTGGCCCGCAGCGCTGGCGCGCAGGTGGCCTCCGCTCGCGACGGCAGCGCCGAGGCGCGCCCTGGCAGCTCGGCCCGCAGTTCGTTCGAGACGGTGGAGCCTCCCTTCAGCTCGGGCAGGCGCTCGCCGACGCGGTCCGGCCGCAGCGCGGCGTGTGCGCAGCCAGAGGTGCACACCCCGGCCCCGCGGCGCGAGCGTGGCCTTGCGCGCGAAGGCCGGGTTGAGCACCGCCTTCGGCAACAGGCCCGACTGCGCGAGCGCGAAGACGGCGAAGGCGTGGGCGTCGGCCGTGTTCGGCGCCTCGCCCTTCCGGCCCCGCAGGTGGTCGCGCCCGCCAGCGGCCCTCCGGCGTCGTGCCCCGCTGTCACCTCGCGCTTCTCCGGCTCGCTGGGTCTCGCCGCGCCGACCGGGACGGCCGTGACGTTGGCCTCGGGCGGCTCGTCTGCCTCGACCCTGAAAGAGGGCGGTGGCTGCTGGTCGGCACCCAGCCCCGCCGTCTCCGGCAGCGTCAGCGCGGTGTGGACCGCTCCGAAGGGCGCGCGGTGAGCCCGGGCCTCGCGAGCGCCTTCCCCGTCGGGTCGCCCACGGAGCCGGACACCGGGCGGCCCGCGCGCGACATCGACGGGCCGCTCCTGCGCTTGCGCAGGGGGCGCTCGGCGCCCAACGTCTCGCCGGGCCGGTGGGGCAGACGGTCGGTCAGCATGAGGGCGAGCGCCTGCCGGTTCCAGCGAGCGAACGCGAAGTGGGCGCCGGCCTTCTTTCGGGCGTACCGTGGCGGCGCCACGTCGGGGGCCGGCGGCGTGGCCATCCCACTCGCGTCGGTGCGCCACTCGGTCTTCGAGGCCTGCTGGCTGGCGCAGCAGGAACGTCACGTCGAAGCTCCGGGAGCCGTCCCGCCCCAGGGCCCAGCCAGCGAAGGCGCGCGCGAGGTCCCGAGGGAAGGCGGCGCGCCGCGGGCGGTGTCACGTCGACGGTGACGGAGACGTCGCGCTGGGGACGCCAGGCGGTCGCGTCGGGCGTGATTCGTGGCACGCTGGCGGGCGTGGTGAACCGACCATTCCCGACCGACGAGCGGTGCGTCTTCCTCTCCGCCCCGCACCTCTCCGGAGAGGCGGCGCTCCTCGCGGCGGCCCGGGTGCACGTCAAGCCGGCCGCGCTCGCCGGGCCGCTCCCGCGCTTTGCCTTCTCGTCGAGTGATGCCTCGGCGGTTGACGAGGTGCTCGAAGAGGCGCGCTCGGTCGACGTCGACGCCTGGGCGCTCTCCCTGGCCGACGCGCAGCCGCTGGAGCGCCTGCGCCGCGTCGAGCGGGTGGGCGCGCGGATCGACCTCGTCACCACGGGCGGCCAGCGGCCCCTCGACGCCGCGACCCTCGGTGCCTTCGTCGACCTGCGCTGGAAGACCGTGATGGAGCGCCGGGTGCAGGTGGTGCTCCCGCGCGCCGGCCCCGCGCTCCTCGTGGTCCCCGGCGAACTCGAGGTGACGGGCCCGTCGCGCCAGGCGGCGGAGCTGCAGGTGATGGTCGACCTGCAGCGCCGGGCGATGGGCGTCGGGCCGACGCGCACCTTCACCGGGCCGCTGCTGCCCACCCAGCTCAACGCGCCGCGCGAGCTCCCGGCCGAGCTCGCCGCGCTGGCCCTCGCCGAGAGCCTGCGCCGGCGCAACGAGCGGCTGGCGCGCTGACGGGCGGCTCTGGGCGCTCAGGCGCGGGCCTCTGTCGAGGCGAGGCCTGCGCGCCCTGGGGGGGGCTCCGGTCACCTGAAGGCGCTCGGCCGAGGCGCCCTGTGACGCGGCGCCGGCGCGCCGCCGACTGCTCATCGCCAGCCGTGCCGACCGGCCCGTGGCGCTACGGCGTGGCCCGCCGCTGCGACGACAGCCCACCCGCCTGGGGCCACCCCGACGTCTCGAGCGGGAGCGCGCCCAGGGGCCAGGCCTGCAGCACCACGCCGCCGTCGCCCTGCGTGGCCAGCGTGACGAGCTGTCCGGGCAGGAAGGTGGAGGACGCGACGCGCCCGGTGCCGTCGGGGAAGGGGCACTCGAGCCGGCCCCCGTCGAGGGTCACCACGAGGCCGCCGCGCACCGCGCCCCCGTCACGCGTCTCTTGCACCACCGCCGCCAGCGCCGAGTCGAGGCCGCCGGGCAGCCGCACCGCTGCCGCGCCGACGAGCGCGCCCTCGAGGCCGTCGGGCAGCAGCACGTCCTCCCAGAGCGCCGCGCCTGTCACCCGTGAGTACGCCCGCACCCACGTCGCCGTGTCGGACGGCAGGCACGACATCGTCAGCACCTCGCAGGCCTCGAAGAAGAGGAACACCGTCGACGGCGTCACCAACACGTCGTCGGCGCGCCACGTCACCGACGGGGGCGCGGCGAGCGTCACCACCGTCGCCCCTCCGTCGGGCCAGAGGCGCACCAGGCTGGCGCCTGCCACCAGCGTGTCTTGTGTGAGTGCCAGGCCCTCGAAGCCCGCGTCGCCGATGGACGCCTGCTCGACGACGAGCCCGCCGTCGCCCTCCGTCGAGAACCGGCGGACGACACCCTCGCCGAGCACGACGACGCGGTCGTTCTCGTCGACGGCGACGTGAGAGGCGGGCGCCGCCAGCGTGACGAGCGGCTCGGTCGCCGCGGTCGAGGCCAGCACCACGCGCGTCCCCCCGTCGGAGGAAAGGGCGAGCACCACGCCCCCGTCGGAGCGGCTCGCGACCTGCGCCCGCGTCAGCGCGCCGGTCTCCCACCCGGCGACGAAGCGCCCCAGGGCGCGTGTGCGAAACACCACGCCGCCGTCGGCGAGGAGCAGCATGCCGCCCACCCCGACGGACAGCAGCCGCTCGTCGGGTGCGATGGGCTCGGCGAAGCGCTCGAACCCCGTGCTCGTGTACGAGCGGAGCGCGCAGGCGCCCGCGTCGCTCGCGCCGCCGTCGCGCCCCGCGTCGACGGCGCCGCCGTCACCTGGGGCGTCCCCGCCCAGCGGCAGGTCGCACTGGGTGAAGGAGTTGGTCGCTCCGAACGACACGAGCGCCCGGGCCTCGCGAGGCGCCGCGCCGTCGAGCCGCGCCGTCCACGTCGCCTCCCACGCGCCGGCGTCGGGCCTGGCGCAGCGCTTGTCGCGACAGCGCGAGACGCCGAAGCAGGCGACGGCCGGCCCGCACTCGGTGCCCTCGGGCGTCTCGACCTCGACGCACTGGCCGCTCGCGCACACCCGCGCCGAGACGCAGTCGGCGCGGCCGCACGGCGTGCCGTCGGGCGCCGTGGCTTCGCTGCACCCGGTGCGCGCGTCGCAGGTGGGCACCCGGCAGGGCGCCGTCGGCGCGGGGCAGGTTCGGCGGACGTGGATGCACCCCGCGTCGCTCGAGCAGCCGTCGCTGGTGCACGCGTCGTCGTCGTCGCAGCGGCGCGCGACGCCCAGGCACTGTCCGGCGCGGCAGCGGCCCTGCTCGAGGCACTGGCTGTCAGGCTCGCAGCGCGCCTCGTCGGGCGCCACCGCCTCGACGCAGCGGTCGAGCTCGAGCGAGTACTCGGACAGCCGGCAGGGCCCGCTGGGGACGCACGCCGGCTTGCGGACGCCGACGCCGCTCAGGGCGACGCGCGCCTCCTGCGGCCCCGAGCGCAGCACCAGCTCCCCCATCGACGCTCCGAAGCCGGCCAGGAAGGACACCTCGACGTCCACCTCGCTGCCGCCAGGCACGTCGACGAGGGGCTCGACGCCGAAGGGCCGCGTCGCCGACGCGCTGACCGATACGCCCAGGCGCGTCTCGGCGAGCAGCGTCACCCGGCGCGTCACCAGCGTGCCCTCGAGCGCCCGCCCGAAGTCCAGCGTGGCCGGCGAGGCGAGGCGGAACCGCTGCTCGAGCATGCTGACGTCGGAGCCGCAGCGGCAGCCGGCGGTGAGGGCGAGCAGCAGCAGCGCGTGCGTCGGACCGGCCGTCGGTGGTCGGGTGACGCCAGTTCGTTGCCTCGTCGGCTCCACGGCGGCCCTGGCGCGACTCGGTGACATGGCTTCGAAGCGTCCCGTGGGGAGGCGCCGAGGCATCGCACGTCGCCGCCTTCGCGTCGAGCGCTCGCGGCCGCGCCGGGGCAGCGCCCATCGCGTCCCCGTCACGCCCGAGGGCGCCTCGCCCTTCGTGGTGCGGCGCCCTAACCTCTCCGCCCACGCATGTCCGAGCTCATCGCCCGCGCCGCCGACGCCATCGCCCGGGCCGACGCGCTGCTCGTCACCGCCGGCGCCGGCATGGGTGTTGACTCGGGCTTGCCCGACTTCCGCGGCGACGAGGGCTTCTGGCGCGCCTACCCTCCCTTTCGGTCGCTTGGCCTGTCATTCGTCGACCTGGCGAACCCCGAGTGGTTCGAGCGCGACCCCGAGCTCGCCTGGGGCTTCTACGGCCACCGCTTGAACCTCTACCGGGCGACCGTGCCGCACGCGGGCTTCGAGGTGTTGCGCCGTTGGGGCGAGGCCCGGCGCGGCGGGGCCTTCGTCTTCACCAGCAACGTCGACGGGGCGTTCCAGCGGGCCGGCTTCGACCTGCTGCGCGTCGTCGAGTGCCACGGCGCCATCGACTTCGTGCAGTGCTTCCGCGGGTGCGGTCTTGGTGTCGCAAGCGCCGACGAGGTGACGGTCGCCGTCGACGAGGTGACGTTCCGCGCGGCGCCGCCGCTCCCGGCGTGCCGGCGGTGCGGTGGGCTCCTGCGCCCAAACGTCCTCATGTTCGGTGACGTCGAGTGGGTCGCGGAGCGAACCGAGGCCCAGCACCGGCGCTTCGCGGCGTGGCTCCGCGGGCTCGGCGACGGCCGGTTGTGCGTCGTCGAGTGCGGCGCGGGCACGGCGATTCCCACCGTGCGGCGGCTCGGCGATGGCCTGCTCGGCCAGGGCCACGCCCTGGTGCGCGTGAACGTGCGGGAGCCAGAGGTGGGGCGGGGGGGCGTCGGGCTGCCGATGGGGGCGAAGGACGCCCTCCTCGCCATCGACGCGCACCTCGAGGGAGCCTGAGGCGGGCGTCGTCGGCGCTGCCCGGCCCTCGTCCGCGTTGCGGCCGGCCGGCTGGGAAGGTGGCGTCCCTCGTCGTCGGGTCGTCGAGCCCCTCGCGCTGCCCGGAGCGTGGATGGCTGTGAGGCACGTGCGCCCCGTCGTCGGGTCCGCCGGCGCCGCACACCTCACGCTTCACGAAGCATGACCTGGGGCGAGGGACGCAGGCCTCGCCGGAGACTCCAGCGACGCTGCGGCTTCGACGTCGCTGAGCGCGGGCGGGCGCGTACGCCGTGCTGGTTGCCGCCAGTGAGCTCCAGGTGCGACGTGCCCTCGTCGATGGTGAGCCCGGGGCGACACGTCCCGGGAGCACGAAGAGGCCGTCACGCCCGGCGGCGGTGCCACCAGCGCCACGCGAGGAACACCGAAAGCCCGGCGGCGCACAGCCCCAGCGCCACCGTGCGGTACCGCGTCAGCCAGGCCTCGAGGGCGTCGGCCTTCGCGCCCACCGTGTAGCCGACGGTGAGGAGCAGGACGTTCCACGCCATGGCCGACGCCGAGCCCAGCGCCAGCACGCGGGCCAGCGGCACGCCACTGGCGCCAGCCGCCACGAAGACGATGGCGCGGAAGCTGGGCATGAAGCGGTTGAGCACCAGCAGCCAGGTGCCCCGGGTGCGCATCGCCGCCTGGGCGCGCCGGAGCTGCTCGTGCGTGACGCCGAAGAAGAGGGGCCCCTCGCGCGCTGAGTCGAGCCGTTGCCCCAGGGCGCGCCCCAGGCGCCAGGTCGCCGCCATGCCAGCGACGCTGAAGGCGAGGAGCGAGGTGAAGACCAGCGCCAGCGGGTGCTCGCCCCGCGCGACGTAGGCGCCGCCGAGCAGGGTGACGCTGTCGCCCGGGAACGGCGGCACGAGGTACTCGAGCAGCGCCGCCACGCCGAGGAGCAGCGCTCCCCACGGGCCGAGGCTTCGCACCAGCGCGTCGAAGGCGTCGAGCATGCGCGGGGCTACTCGTCGGGGTCCTGCAGGCCCGGGTCCACGTACGCGCCGCCCTGGCGCCGCATCGCCTCGGCCCTCCAGCGGTCGAGCTGCGGCACCACGAAGACGCCGAACAGCGTCAAGGCGACGAGCAGCAACCCGCCGTACAGCGCCGGGCGCGAGGGCCGCGCGCGCCAGGCCCACCAGCGCTCCTGGCGGCGCTGGAAGCGCGGCGCCGTGACGTACTCGCTCCAGGCCGCGTCCTTCATCAGCGCCGCGGAGCCGTCGTCGCCGAGGCCCTCGAGCGCGCGCGCCAGCAACACCCGCCCCTCGACGGTGCCGGAGCGGTGCGCCACCAGCCGCTCCAGGGCCTCGCGCGCGCCCATGAAGTCGCCCCGCGCCAGCCGGGCGCGGCCGCGCGCCAGGTCGACCTCGTGCACGCGGAAGCCGGGGTGCCGCTCGTCGACCTGCTCGAGCAGCTTCTCGCCCTGCTCGACGTACCCGGCGCCCAGGCACGCCACGCCCATGGTGAAGACCGTCGCCGGGTCGTCGTCGCCCTTCTCGAGGTTCGGCTTGAGCAGCCCCACCGCCTCGGCGTGCCGGCGCCGCTCGACGTAGAGCCCCGCCAGCTCGAGGCGCGCGCGGCCGTCGTGCGGGTTCATGGCGAGGGTGCGCTCGAGCTGGCCGGCGCGCCGCCGGCGCATCACCCAGCGCACCGGGTCGGGGAGCAGACCCAGGGTGACCCGGTCGACGAGGAACCAGAACACCAGCAGGAAGACGGCCGACCCGACCGGTGAGCCCGTCAGCGACGAGAGGATGAGCCACTGCAGCCAGCCAGACGCGCCCACGTGCTCCACCCTATCCCGGCCTCAGATGAGGCGCGCGCTGATGCTGCTGTGCACGTCGAGGCCTTCGTCGGTGAGGCGCAGCCGCCGCCCCTCGACGACCGCGAGCCCGCCGGCCACCAGGGCCTCGACGACGGGGCGGCGGCGCGCGTAGGGCTCGCCGAAGGCCTCGCAGACGGCCTCGAGGTCGAGCCCCGTCGTCAACCGCAGCCCCATGGCCACCCGCTCCTCGAAGCGCTCGAGGGCCCGCAGCGCCTCGCGGGAGCGCTCCGGCAGGCGCCCGGCCTCGACCTCGACGAGGTACTTCTCGGCGCTGCGCACGTTCGCGTAGCGCGTCTCACCCAGCGAGCCGGTGGCGCCCACGCCCAGCGCGAGCCAGTCGCCGCCCGTCCAGTAGGCGGCGTTGTGGCGCGAGTGCGCGCCGGGGCGCGCGTAGTTCGACACCTCGTAGCGGGCCAGCCCCGCGCCCCGGTACACGTCGCGCACCACCCGCTGCATCTCGACCACCACCTCGTCGGGCGGCAGGGCCACCTCGCCGCGAGCGAGCTGCCGGGCGAGCGGCACCTCTTCGGCGAGCGACTCGGCGTCGAGGGTGAGCGCGTAGGCCGACAGGTGCTCGCTGCCCAGCGCGACGGCTGCCTCGGCGTCGTGCCGCACCTGCTCCACCGTCTGGCCGTGCACGCCGTAGATGAAGTCCATCGAGACGTTGTCGAAGCCCGCTTGCCGGGCGGCGCGAAAGGCCGCCACCGCCGCCGCGCCGTCGTGCGCGCGCCCCAGGCTCGCCAGGGTGCCCGCGTCGAACGACTGCACGCCCAGCGACAGCCGGTTGATGCCCGCCGCGCGAAAGCCCGCGAAGCGCGCCGCGTCGGCCGCGCCCGGGTTCGCCTCGAGCGTCACCTCGCAGCCGCTCGAGAATGGCAGGCGCGCGCGCAGCCCCTGAAGCACCGCCTCGACGTGCCGTGGCGCCCACAGCGAGGGGGTGCCGCCTCCGAAGAACACCGCCTGCACCTCGCGCCCCGCCACGCCGCCGAGCCGCGCGTCGAGCTCGCGCAGCACTGCCCGTGCGTAGCGCGCCTCGGGCACCTGCTTCGCCGCCGTCGACGCGAAGTCGCAGTACGGGCACTTCGACAGGCAGTAGGGGAAGTGCACGTAGATGGCGAAGCGCGCCGCCTCGAGCGCCGTCCACGGGTCGACGGGAGCGCGCGCGCCCGTCATGTCAGGCGCCGGGCACCGCCAGGGCGCCTGCTGGCGAGGGTGGGGGCACGGGTCGTCACCTCGCCCCCGCTACCACGCCGCCGCGGGCTTTTCCTTTCAGTGCGAAGCCGTATAGGGGAGCGTCATGTCGACCGACGCCACCCGCCCCCGGCTCAAGTGGGCCCGCAGCCAGCGCTTCCGCCTCACCGTCCGGGGGGAAGAGGGCCTCAGGGCCTGGAAGCTGCGGCTGGCCGAGGTGCAGGGCCAGGGCAAGGGGGCCTTCGACGCTGCGCAGACCCAATGGGCGCAGGGCCTGGGCATCTCTCCCGATGACACGCCCACCATCTCGGAGCTGGCCGCGGCGCCCCTGCGCGTCGAGGACGTCGAGCGCTCCTTCGCCGACCTGGGGCTCTCCCGGCAGGCGGTGAAGGACTCGCTCTCGCGGCTGTACGACGCCGGCCTCGTCGAGCCGGCCGTCTGAGCGGCGCCGGCGCCCAGCTCACTTCTTGAGCTGCGCCTCGAGCCTCGCCATGCGGGCCTTGAGCGCCGCTGCCTGCTCGAGGGCCGTCTCGGCCGCCGCGAGCTTCTTCTTCATCGAGGCGTTGTCGCTGCGCAGGCGCTCGGTCTCGTCACCGTCGCCGGCCTTCGCCGCGGGCCTGGCCGCCGTGGCCTTCGCCGCCACCTGCGCCTCGGCGGCCTTGCGAATGGCGGCGTCGAGCCGCTGCTTGAGCTCGGCGCCCTGCCGCTCGAGGTCGGTGGCGCGCGCCTCGGCGGCCTCGAGCGAGCGCGCGAGGGCCTGCTCCCGCTCCTGCAGCGCCGCGACGTCGGCCTGTAGCGCCCGCTCGGTGCTGGTCGCCTCGTCGAGCTGGGCCTTGAGGTCCTTCGCGCGGCCCTCGGCGCCCGAGGCGGCGGTGCGCTGGGCCTGGTCGGCCCGCGCCTGGAAGTCCTTCGCCCGCGACTCGGCCTGGGCGGCGCGCGCGGTGGCCTGGGCGGCCCGGGTGTCGGCGGCGCGCGCCTTCTCGTTCGCATCCTTGAGCTTCCCCTCGAGCGCCGCCACCTTCGCCTCGACCTCGCCGCGCGCCCGCATGAGCTGCTCGAGCTGCGCCTGCGCCCGCGCCACCTGGTCGTCGGCCGCGAGGGCCCGCTCCTCGGCGACGTCGGCGCGCCGTCTGGCCATGGCCAGCTCGTCGAGCGCCCCGGTCGCGCGCGCGTCGGCATCCTGCAGGCGCTGGAGCTTCGTGTTGGCGGCGTGGAGCTGATTCTGCAGGGTGCCGGCGGCCGAGCGGGCCATGCCCTGGAGCTCCTTGAGCCTGGCCTCGAGCGCCTCGATGCGCTTGCGCGACTCACCCCGCTCCGTGTTCGCGGCCTCGAGGTCGGCCCTCGCCGCCTCCAGCTCGCCCTCGAGGGCCCGGGCGCGCGTCGAGGTCTGCTCGAGGGTCGTCCGGCTCCAGGCCTGCTCGTGCGCGGCGGTCTCGAGCCTGGACTCGGCGTCGCCGAGCCGCTGCTCGAGGGCGTCGGCGAGCTGCTTGAGTGACTGGGCCTCCAGCTGGGCGGTCTCGAGGGCCCGGGCCAGCTCGTCGCGCTCACGCGAGGTGGCGCGCAGGCCTTCGCTGGCCTTGACGAGGTCGCGCTCGGACTGGTCGCGGTGCGCCGACAGGGCGTTCACCTCGGCCACGGCGCCCTCGTAGAGCGCCTTGCCTTCGGTCAGCCGGCGGGTCAGGTCGGTGACGCGCTCGTGCGCGACGCCCGCCGCCTCGCGGGTGCTCGCGAGCTCGGCCGTGAGCTGCTCGCGCGCGCGGCGCTCCTCCTCGACGAGGGCCCCCAGCGTTCGGGTCTGCGCCTCGAGCCCGGCGAGGGCCGAGGCGAGGGTGCGCCGCTCGGCGTCGACCTCGGCCGCCCGGGCCACGAGGCCCTGGGCCCGGTGCTCCGCGTCCGTGCCGCGCGCCGTGGCCCGCTCGAGCTGCTCGCGCAGGAGCGCGAGCTGGGGCGGGTACTCCTGCGCCTTCTGCAGCTCGATGGCTGCCACCTCGACCTGCGCGCGCAGCTGCGTGGCGAGGGCGCGCAGCTGCTGGGCCTCGGCGTCGAGCGCGGCGACGAGGGCGCGGCCGCGGGTGAGCGCCTCGTCCTTGCCCTTGATGACGGCGCGGAAGACGCGCAGCTTCTCTTCGGGGTCAGCGCCCGGCGGCAGGCGCGGCTCGGGCAGCTCCTGGAACGGGTCGGGGCCCGCGGGGCGCTGGACCTGCGGAGGCAGCGCCGGCAGCCCCGTCACCTGGTACTGCGTCGGTGGGACGGCCGCGGCCGGGCCCGGTGAGGCCGCGATGAGGGCCGTGGCCACGGGCAGGCTGCCGGTCTGGGTCAGCGCCCGTCGCGGCAACGGCGGCGGGAGCGGCGGGGGCCCCGGTGGCGCCGCGGGCGGAGGGGCGCTCTGCGGCGCCGAGGCGGGTTGCGGTTTTTGCGCCGCCGCCGGCGCGAACAGCGGCTCGTCGTCGGCGTTGAGCTCGTCGCGCAGCTCGCTGAGCGGATCCGCTTCGGTCGCTGCCATGGCCCCGCGGGGCACCCTATCGCGCTTCCTTCGACGCGGCGAGGGTGCGAGCGTGTTTCGCCATGGCGTCTCGATTCCGGCTGACCAACGGGCTGACCGTCGTCCACGAAGCGAACCACACCGCCCCGGTCGTCGCCTTCCAGCTCTGGGTGAAGGTGGGGAGCGCCGACGAGGCGCCGCACGAGGTCGGCCTCGCGCACCTCCACGAGCACATGGTGTTCAAGGGCACGGCCCGCCGCGGGCCCGGCGCCATCGCCCGCGCCGTCGAGGCGAACGGGGGGGAAATCAACGCCTGGACCAGCTTCGACCAGACCGTCTACCACGTGGTGATGGCGAGCCGGTTCGCCCGCGAGGGGCTCGACGTGCTGTCGGACGCCGTCCGCCACTCGGTCTTCGACCCGGTGGAGCTCGCGCGGGAGCAGGAGGTCGTGTGCGAAGAAATCAAGCGCAGCCTCGACATGCCCTCGCGACGCGCCTCGAAGGCGCTCTTCAGCAGCGCCTTTCGGGCCCACCCCTACGGCCGGCCCGTCATCGGCTTCGAGGCCGACGTGCGGGGCCACACGCGCGAGCGGGTGCTGGCGTTCTATCGGGCGCACTACCGCCCCTCGAACCTGGTGCTGTCGGCGGTGGGCGACGTCACCGAAGGGCAGCTGCGGGCCTGGGTCGACGAGCTGCTGGGCGGCGACTGGGAGCGCCCCGAGGTGGCGCGCGCGCCGCGTTCGCCCGAGCCGGCGCTCGAGGGGGTGCGGGTGGCGCTGGCCGCCGACGACGTGAAGGAGTCGTGGCTGCACGTCGCCTTCCAGGTGCCCGGCGTCGACCACCCCGACGCGCCGGCGCTCGACGTGCTGGCGATGCTGGCGGGGCAGGGGGACGCGTCGCGGCTGGCGCTCGAGGTGAAGCGGCGGCAGGCGCTGGTGAAGGACGTGTCGGCCTGGTCGTGGACGCCGAAGGAGCCCGGGCTCTTCGCCCTGTCGCTGGTGGTGAACCAGGCGCCGGTCGAGGTGGCGCTCGAGGCCGGCCTGCGCGTGTTGGCGACGATGACGGCGGCCGAGGTCGAGCCCGACGAGCTCGACACGGTGAAGGCGCTCATCGAGTCCGACGCGGTGTACCAGCGCGAGACGGTGCAGGGCCTGGCGCGCAAGCTGGGCAGCTACGAGTCGACGATGGGGGGCCTCGAGCGCGAGGCCTGGTACTACGAGGCCATCGCTGCGGTGACGCCCGCGCGGGTGCGCGAGGTGGCGCGGCGGTACCTCACCTTCGACCGCGCGGTGGTGACGGGCCTGCTGCCGGCCGGCGCGCCCTTCACCGAGGCCACCGCCAGGGCGGTGCTCGAGCGGGTGGCGCGCGAGGTGCCGGCGCCGCTCCCGGCGCGCCACGTGGCCCCCTCGCGGCCGCTGCGCACGGTGGGGGCGCTGGGCCGGGCGAAGGAGGGGGTGACGGTCGAACGCCTGGCCTCGGGCGCGACGGTGGTGGTGCGCGAAGACCGGCACGTGCCGCTCTTCTCGATGCGCGCCAGCGTGCTGGGCGGGCTGCGGGCCGAGGGTGAAGCGAACAACGGCATCTCGACGCTGCTCGCGCGCACCCTGACGCGCGGCACGGCCCTGCACGATGCCGAGCAGGTGAGCCACCTCGTCGACGCGCTGGCCGGCTCGCTGTCGGCGGTCGCGGGCCGCAGCTCGATGAGCCTGCGCGCCGACTTCCTGTCGAAGCACTTCGAGCGGGGCTTCGACCTCTTCGCCGAGGTGTTGTCGAGCCCCGCCTTCCCCGAGGCCGAGGTGGCCCGCGAGCGGCAGCAGCAGCTCCGGGAGCTCGCCGCCCGCGACGACCGCCCGTCGCTCGTCGCCTTCGAGCTGTTCGCGAAGACGCTCTACTCCCGTCACCCCTACCGCCTGTCGCTGTCGGGCGACGCGGAGAGCGTCGGCCGGCTGACGCCAGCCGACCTCCGTACCTGGCACGCGCGGTGGTTCGACCCGTCGCGGCTCACGCTGGCGGTGGTGGGTGACGTCGACACCGGGGCCGTGCTCGAGGCCGCGCGCCGGGCGTTCGGTACCGGCCGTGGTGCCGCGCCGGCGCCGCTCGAGGTGCCGCTCGAGCCGGCGATGGCCTCACGCCGCGAGGCGCGGAGGACACTGCCGAAGGCCCAGACGCACCTCTTGTTGGGCTTCGCCGGCCTGCGCCTCACCGACCCGCAGCTGCGGCCCCTCGAGGTGATGACGACGCTGCTGGCGGGGCAGAGCGGCCGGCTCTTCATCGAGCTCCGCGACAAGCGGTCGATGGCCTACTCGGTGTCGGCCTCGAGCGTCGAGGGGCTCGACCCGGGCTTCTTCGTGGTGACGATGGCCACCAGCCCCGAGAAGGTGCCCGCGGCCCTCGCTGGCATCCGCGAGGAGTTGCAGCGGCTCAAGGACGAGCGGGTGCCCGGGGAAGAGCTCGTGCGGGCGCGGCGCTACCTCATCGGCACGCAGCAGATTGGGCTGCAGCGCAACGGCGCGCGCGCGGCCACCATGGCGCTCGACACGCTGTATGGCCTGGGCCCGGAGCGCTTCCTGGCCTACGCCGACGAGGTCGAGGCCGTCACGGCCGACGACGTGCAGGCCGTCGCCCGGCGCCTCATCGACTTCGACCGCGAGGTGCTGGTGCTCGTCGGACCCGACGGGTGATGTCGGGCAGTGTGGGCCTCGAGGTCGATTCGGCTGCGGAGGAGTTGAGCCAGGCGTGCGTGTCTCGCACAATGACGGGGCCTGTCCGCGGTGCGCGCGTGATGCCGTCCACCTCGCGCGCGCCGCGTCGAACGACAGAAGGGGCCGGCAGGCACGCAGGCGCAGCAAGGACGTGAATCGGGCCGCCGGGGCAACCCGGTGGCCCGACTTCCTGGGTGGCGTCGGGGGCGGCGCGCCGCCGGCCGTGCTGTGCCGCCGAGGGCTGAAGGCTCCCGACACCGGGCGGACGGTGGTTCTGGCGTGGTGTGCCGTCGGGGCCGAAGGCTCCCGGCGCCGGGGCTTGCGATGACTCGAGCGCGATGCGTGGCTGAAGATCGACGACCTCCGACTCGGTGGGGGCGATGCCTCCAGCGCGGCGTGTCGTCGAGGGCCTTCGGTTCCCGGCTTTGGGCGGTCGACGATTCTCCTGGTGCGGCTACAGTCGCCGGCGTCTGGAGACTGCCTTCATGCGCACCCTCGCCGTCATCGCCGTCGTCTGCTCGACCCTTGCCCGGGCGCAGGCGCCCGCTCCGCCGTCTCGCGCCGCCCTGGTGGTGGGCGTGGTGGCGGCGCAGAGTCCCGAGGTCGCGAAGGCGCAGGGCGTCGCGCTGTCGGGGTTCGTGAGCCAGGCGCTGGGTGAGGCGTCGGTGTCGCGCGTCTTCACCGACCAGGAGGCGCTGGCGCTGGCCGTCGGCCGCGGTGAGGTGGACTTCGCGCTGATGGGGCCGCTCGCGTACCTGCGCATCGACCCGAGGGCTGGCACGCAGCTCGTCTTCCGCACCATTCGCAACGGCAGGCCCACCTACCGCTCGGTGCTCTTCGCGCCGGCCGGCCAGGTGCTGACGCTCGACGGCCTGCGCAAGGGCGTGGGGCTGAAGGTGGCGTGGGTCGAGCCCTCGAGCGCCTCGGGGTACCTGCTGCCGAAGGCGCACCTGCTGCGCGCGGGTATCAACCCGGCGCAGGTCTTCACCGTCCAGGACTTCCTCGGCTCGCACGACGCCGTCTGCAGGGCGGTGGCGGCCGGCAAGTACGACGTCGGCGCGACGTTCTCGGACCCGGCCCCCACCGCGCGCGTGTCGGGCTGCGAGGGCGTGCTGGGGAAGCAGGCTGCCAAGCTGACGCAGGTGGCGGTCACCGACGAGGTGCCGAACGACGTGCTCATCGCGGCGCCTGGCGTCACGCGCGAACGGGTCGAACAGCTGCGCGCGGCCGGTCGCGCCGCGCCAGGCTCGGAGGCGGGCCGGGCCCTGCTGAAGGCGGCGCTGCTCGCCGAGGGCGTGGCCGACGTCGGCGCTTCGGACTTCGACGCGGTCCGCAAGGCCCTCGACGCGTTCTCGCGCTAGCAGCCCCGCGGGCGCGGGTCACACCGCCGCGTCGAAGCGGTCGAGGTAGTAGTCGGCGACGACGATGTCGCTCTTGCGCCCCTGGGTGGTGACGCGGCCGAAGTTGTCGAGCGACAGGCGCTCCGAGGCCCTGGCCTTGCCGGCACCGCGCGTCAGCTCGAGCGTGAACGCCGAGCCATTGCCGGCCGTCACCTTGAAGGCCGCGTCCTTCGCTGTTGCTCCTGCCGGGAGCAACCACGGGGCGAAGGTGAGCAGGCGCTGCGCGTCTTGCGGGGTGCGGCACTCGGCGCCGGCGAGCCGGCCGTCCTGCCCGACGAGGACGGCGCGCGTGCGCGTCTCGGCGCCCTTCGACAACCCCACCTCGAAGAGCGCGCCAGCGGGCAGCTTCACGGCCTTCTCGGGCAGCTTCGGCGTCGCGCCGGCGACGTCGTCGAAGAGGGCCGGCAGCGCGTCACCGAAGGGAATCACCTTCCACGGATTGCCGAGCACCTCGATGTCGGTGGAGCCACCGAAGAGGGCGTGGGTGCTGGCCTGGGCGCGGCCATAGGCCGCCGCCTCGGTGCTGGTGGGCGAGGCCTGAAGCGCCTGCTGCACGGCGTTCACCTGCTTCACCGCGAACCCGTCGGCGATGCGGGCCGGCTGCTGGTGCAGCTGCGCGGCGCTCGTCTCAGACTGGCGGACGGGCTGTGGTTGGTGGAGCGGGCTCGCCTCGGCGGCGCGCTGCAGCTCCTGGATGAGGCGCACGCGGTCGGCTGGAGACTTCGGAGTCTCGTGTCCGACGGCGGCCGGCTTTCGCTCGTTCTGGTTCATGGCCAAATCACTCTGGACGGAAACGGAGCGGCAGGGAAGGGCGTCGGCGGCCGCGCGTCGGAGCCGGCCGTGGTCCCCGTCGACGGGTGCCCTTCTCAACGAGGGGGCGCGTGTGTCATTGGGGGGACATGAGGCGGCTCGTGGTGGCGGTGTCGATGCTGGTGTGCGTGCTCGCGTGTGGGCAGAACCCGCCGGCGGTGGGCCCGCTCGCCGACGCTGGCAGCCCGCCATCGCAGCTCGACGCCGGCGTGGACGGGGGCGCCGTGGAGACGGACGCGGGGGTGCTCGACGCCGGGACCTTCGACGCCGGGACCTTCGACGCCGGGGGGCGGGACGCGGGAGCCTTTGACGCCGGCGCGGCCGATGCCGGGCGTGACCCGCTCGTCCTGGCGCGGCCGTTCGACGTCACCGTGCCGGTGGGGTATCGGCCGGGCACGCCGACGCCGCTGGTGGTGGTGCTGCACGGCTACACGGCGACGGCGCAGCTGCAGGACACGTACTTCGGCTTGTCGCGGCTGGCGCAGCAGCGGGGCTTCCTGGTGGCCCTGCCGAACGGCCTTCGCGACGCCGCCGGCCAGCAGTACTGGAACGCGACGAACGCCTGCTGCGCCTTCGGCCGCACGAACGACGACGTGGCCTACCTCACGGCCGTCATCCGCGACGTGCAGGCCCGCTACAGCGTCGACCCACGGCGCATCTTCCTCGTCGGGCACTCGAACGGCGGCTTCATGTCGCACCGGCTGGCGTGCGAGCGGGCCGGTCTCATCGCAGGCATCGTCTCGCTCGCCGGCGCGCAGTGGGCCGACGCGTCGCGGTGCACGCCCTCGTCGCCAGTCTCGGTGCTTCAGGTGCACGGCACCCTCGACACGGTCATCGCCTACGGCGGCGGCGCGAACGCCGGAGAGACGTACCCATCGGCCGAGACCACGGTGAAAACGTGGGGCGCGAAGAACGGCTGCGCCGGCACGGCGCTGACACGCATCGGGGGTGACTTGAACCTGGTGACGGCGCTGCTGGGCGACGAGACGGAGCGCGAGCACGTCGAGGGCTGCCCGGGCACCAGCGCCGCCGAGCTGTGGACGATACGCGGCGGTACGCACCTGCCGACGCTGAACGAGAGCTTCGCCGAGACCATCTTCACGTGGTTGATGGCGCACCCGAAGCCTTGAGCGAGTGGGGGTCGCCAGTGTCGCTCTGTCTGTCCTGTGGGCTCTGCTGCGACGGCACGATGTTTCGTGAGGTGCCGGTGACCCACGAAGAGGCGCGCACCCTCGGCGCCCGCGCGCGCTTCGACCGGAACCGCACGCGAATGCGCCAGCCCTGCCGCGCGCTCGAGGAGCGCCGGTGTCAGGTGTACGCCGACCGGCCCGCGAAGTGCCGGGAGTTCAGCTGTCTGGTGCTGCAGAGCCTCGAGCGCGACGAGCTGTCGGAGGTCGAGGCGCGCGAGGCCATCGCCGACGTGCTGGCCCGCCGCGCGCGGGTCGCCGAGCTGCTCGGCCTCGAGCGGGAGCCGGCGCGGGCAGCCGAGCGGGCGCGGGCGCTGGTGGCGAGCGGGCGAGCATCTGCCGAGGTCGCCGCGGCGTCGGAGCGGCTCGAGCGGGCCCTGCTGCTCATGAAGGCTGACGGCCTGAGCTTCGCCCGGCCCGGCTGACGGTCGCGCACGCCGACCGTCGGCGCGCCGACAGCGGGGAAGGGAGAATGGGCCTCGCGCCTCGTTCGTCGGGTGTCAGCCCATCGCGAGATGAATACCCGTCGGGTGGGCTGCGGGGCGCGCGGTGGCTGACTGCGACGTGGTGGGCTTTGGCGTGGCGGGCTTTGGCGTGGCGGGCTTTGGCGTGGCGGGCTTTGGCGTGGCGGGCTTTGGCGTGGCGGGCTTTGGCGTGGCGGGCCACCGAGCGCCGTTCCCGGCGAGACGTCGTCCTCAAAGCACGCCACCGCGGTCGAGAGCGGTTCGAGCGACTCGCCCGCCGTCATCAGGCGCTCGATGTGCTGGTGGCGCGCCGGCGTCAGCGGCGGCAGCGCATCGTCCGACAGCTTGATGCGCGTCGTGAGCGCGACCACCTCGGCCTCGCCCTCGGCCATCACGCGCCCGTCGGCGGTCGTCGCCTTCGTGTCGAGCCGCACCTGCGCCTCGCCGTCACCGTGACCGAGGCCGCGCCTGTGTCGCCGATGCGCGCACGGTCGGGCAAGCGGAGCGCCTGCGGGAGAGAGCGCGTGCCCGGCCTCGGCAGCCACGTGTCCGCCGGGGTGAGGCGCAGCGCGAGCGCTGTGTCAGAGGTCGAACGCCAGCCCGCCGCCGCCGCCCTGCGGCGACAGCCAGGCGGTGGGTCGCACCGCCCGGTACGACTGGTAGCGGTTCGGGTCTTCACCGACGAAGAACAGCACGACCGAGGTGACGGCCGCGGCGAGGCCGATGCCCACGCCGACGTAGGAGATGGCCAGCCGCGACTGAATGTCCGAGGCGAGGCGCTCGGCTTCGCGCCGGTTCTCCTCGGTCTCGTCGGTGAGCAGCTTCGCGCGGGCCGTGAGGAAGGTGCCCGTCTCGCCCGCGGCCCCCAGCCCGTACTGGTCGCGCGCCTGGACCTGCATCAGCGCGAACGTCGTGACGCCGACGATGGCAACGCCCATGGCGGTGAAGGCGCCGATGCGCAGGCCCCACTGCCTGCGCTCGTAGGCGTCGATGAAGTCGGGGCTCGGGTACAGCCGCACGGCCAGCTCGGTGAGCTGGTCGGGTACCACCTTTACCTGGCGCTGCATGGCGGTGAAGCCCTCCTTTTCGATGCGGACGACGTGGGGCCCCCCCGCCAGCACGAGGCGCTGCGTCATGGGCGTCGTGCCGACCTGCGTCCCATCGACCTTCACGGCGGACCCGTCCTCCGACGAGATGACCACCAGGAACCCCTGGCGCCCGGTGAGCAGCGGTGAGAGCAGAGCGATGAGGCCCTCTTCGAGCCGCGCGACGAGCTCGACCTCGGTGGCGGCCTTCACCTCGCGTGACGAGACGCGCTTGCCTGACCGGGTGTCGAGGATGACGAGCTCGAGCGTCAGGCCCGTCGTCACCTTCTTCGCCGCGTCGGTGAGGCGGGTCAGCCGGCCGTTGAGCAGGTACTCGACGCCGAGCGCGTCGGCGGCCACCGAGCTCGAGCACGAGTCGTCGGTGCAGCCGAGCAGCTGCCGCTGCCGCTCGAGCGAGAGCAGCGTGCGCACCTGGTCCGAGGTGGTGACGTGGAAGAGCCCCGTGCGCTCGATGCCCGTAGCGACCGAGCCCGACATCATGGCGGCCAGCGCCTCGTTCCCCGGCGTCGTCTGGAAGTCGGAGACCGCCATCTTCGGGTTCTTGTCGCCGTCGGCCGCGCGCGCCACGTCAGCGAAGTTCGGCCCGGCCGTCTGCGAGAGGAGGGACGAGAGCGTCAGCGCGAGCAGCATCGGGTGTGAACCCCCTGAAGAGTCACCAAAAGCCTACTCAATCGGCTCGCGACGACGGGAAAAGAAAGACCCCGGAGCCCACGACGGAGCTCCGGGGTCGCTCGGCGAAGCGGGTCAGTTCTCGGGGTACGCGGTCCAGCCGGCGGTCCAGTCGGCCGCTCCCACGGCGCCGACGAAGGTCGCCGAGGTGTCGAAGAAGCCGTCGGACGGGGGCGTCGCGCCGCCGGTGAGCGCCGGTGAGTCGGTGAGCGGCTTGAAGTTCGGCGCCGTCAGCGCGGTGGGCGCGGCGAGCTGCGGGTCGACCTGCCGGTTGTTCAGCGACGGTGCCGCCAGCGCCATCTCTTCGTCGAAGTTGTCGGCCGGCACGCCGCCGTCGGCCAGGTTCGACGGGCGGACGTTCTGCCAGGCCGCCATCGGGTTCTTGAAGAAGATGCTGTTGCGGACCTGCAGCGACGCGTCGCCCCAGCGGGCCTGGCTGTTGGAGCCGTCGACGAACATCGCCCAGTCGTTGAAGTTGGTGACGATGAGGTTGTTGACGTTCCCGGCGGTCCCGACGCGATAGGCCATGCCGCGGCTGCGGCCCTCACCGGGGTCCGACGAGTCCGGGGCGCGGCCGACGAGCGTGACGTTGAAGAGCGTCGGGCTCGAGCGCGGCGTCGCGTCCTGCGAGGCGCGGTTGCTGTCGGCCTCGATGCCGTGGTTGCCGCGGCCGGGCAGTTGCTGCACCACGACGTACTGGGCCTTGCCGGTCCACCCCTGGTCCCAGTCGAGCCCGTCGTCATCCGAGCCGGTGATGACGGCGTGCTTGATGTTCACCGTGCCGCCGAAGACTTCGATGCCGTCGTCGATGCCGCGGTGCACCTGTACGTAGTCGATGACGGTGCCGGTGCCACACGCGTTCAGCGTCAGGCCGTTCAGCTCGTCGTTGGCCGCGAGCGGCTGGCCGGCGAACTCGATGCGCACGTACTTGAGGCGGCCGCACGAGTGCGCCGGGTCGGGGGTGGCGCCGCCGCCGTAGCGGTTGCGCGGCTCGTCGGCGAGGCCCTCGGCCTTGTTGTCACCGCCGGTGACGTTGATGGGCGCCTTGCCGTTGAGGAGCACGCCGCCCCAGTTGTTGTTCCCGACGCCGCGCATGCCGACGGGGTAGTTGGCGGTGAAGACGATGGGCTCGGTCGCCGTGCCCTCGGCGAGGAGCTGGCCCGTGCGGGTGACGATGAGCGCCGAGCCCCGCTCGCCGAGCACCTTCGTTCCGGGTTGAATCGTCAGCACGGCGTTGTCGACGTGGATGATGGACTTGAGGACGTACTCCTTGTCCTTCGTCCAAGTGGTGGCGGCCGTGATGGCCTCGGTGACGTCGACGCGCGTCACCTGCGCGGCGCCGCCGGCCGAGCCGCCGCCGGTGCTGGTCGAGCCGCCGCCGGTGGGCGTCGGGCCGGGTGGGGTGCTGGGGCAGGCCGTCAGGGCGAGGCCCGCCAGAGCTGCGAGAACGGTGTTGCGCATGGGTCACTTCCCTTGGGTCGGCATCGTCCAGGCCAACGATGCGTTGAACTGCACGCCGAGCTGTTCACGGAACACCTCGACGTCTGCCTGCTGAATCCTCAGGTTCTGGTTGAGGGCGTTGGCGACGCCCACCTTGAGCTGGAAGCCGCGGCCGAACGCCTGCGAGAAGGTGACGTCGACCTTGTGCACCGGCTGCTCGTAGAAGTCGGGCAGCGGCGCGACGGCCACCTCGCTGATGCGCGGGCCGTACACGTTGTAGAAGACCCCGACCTCGGTGCCCCACTCGGGCTTCGCCCAGGTGACGAAGGCGTTGAGCACCCACGGGCTCTGGCCCTGGAGGGGCCGGTCGGTGTTCCCGAGCTGGCCCACGGTGTTGGCGAGCCGCACGCGCGAGGAGATGAGCGCGCCGTTGGCACCGAGCTTGGCGTCCTTGAGCGCCGGGCCGAGGCGCCCCAGCGACGTGCGCGCCTCGAGCTCGAGGCCGAGCAGCTCGGCCGCGTCGGCGTTGCGGAAGCCGAAGTCGAAGTTCGACGCCTGGCCGACGACGACGCGCTCGATGGGGTTGATGAACTGCTTGGCGAAGGCCGAGAGGGCGACGACCTCGGTGTCGGTGGGGAACCACTCGGCCCGCACGTCGCCGTGGTGAATCGTCGTCTGCAGCAGCTCCGGGTTGCCGGCGACGTTCCGGCGGCGGACCATGTCGAAGAAGAGGAAGGGCGACAGCTCGCGGAAGCTGGGCCGCGCCAGCGTGTACGAGTAGCCCGCGCGCACGTTCAGCGTCGCCAGCGGCGACCACGTCACGTTCAGCGATGGCACCGGGTTGTGGTACCGGCGGTCGATGGGCGGGCGAACGTTCGCGTCGGTCGCGAAGGCGCTGCCGACGGCCACCACTTGCGCCGAGCCCTCGTAGCGTACGCCGGCCTGCGCGCGGAGCCAGTCGGTCGCCTTCCACTCGACCAGGCCGTAGCCGCCCCAGAGCGCCAGCGACGAGGTGTACGAGTCCTGGCCCAGCGTCGATTCGGCGAGGAAGTACTGCGTGCCGGCGCCCGGCCCGACGCGGTCGGCCGTCAGCACGCTCTCGGCCAGCCCCGCGGGCGTGGGGCGGCGCAGCTCGAAGAAGCGGAAGCGGCGCCCCTCGAAGGTGCGCGCCTGGTACTGACCGAAGCCGCCCACCTTGAAGCGAAAGCCGCGGAAGGGCAGCGTCGCCGACGCGGTGCCGCCGGCCGAGTCCTCGGTGAGCGAGAGGAAGAAGCGCTCGGCCGAGTTCGGCTGCAGCCGCAGGTTGAGCTCGCCCGAGTCCGGGTTCACGAAGTAGCGCGAGTCGCGAATGTCGGGCTCGGGCCTGAAGACGCGGCTGTAGGTGCCCTGCCACTCGACCTCGAGGTCCGCCAGGGCCGAGACGCGGTGGAAGCCCTTGAGCTGGGTGAAGAACAGCTGGCGCTGGGTGAACTGGAGCCGGTTGTTCACCTGGTCCTGCATCGCCGAGAGCGTCTCGGGGCCGGCGGCGGTGACGGCGAGGTTCTCGGCGTTGGTGAGGCCGAGCACCAGCAGGTTCACCTCGTTGTCGCGGTCGAACTGGAAGCCCACGTTGGCCAACGCCGACGTCGAGGCGCTCACGGACGAGATGAGCGAGTCGGTCGGGTTCTCGACCTCGAGCGTGCCCTCGGAGCCCGAGACGTCGGCCACGAAGATGCGGCGGGTGCGCTCCCGCCGCCCCCACTGCACCGCCGCGAGGTAGCCCAGGCGCCGCTCACCGCCGAGCTTGAGGGTGTCGCCCACCTGGGCGCCGAAGGAGCCGTTCGGCGAGGCCGCGACCGACGCCGGCGTCCACCGGTTCACCAGCGCGCGGCCGCCGGCCTGCTGCTGCTCCGGCGTGATGCCTGGCCGGCCCGGGTCGGTCGATTGCTGGAAGCTGCGGTCGGTGGGGAACACCGACGGCAGCTCGCGCGAGGGGTCGCGGAGCCCGAAGGCCTCGCCGAGCGACGACGGGGCGCTCGGGCGCTGCTGGAAGGTGGTGGCGGTGTCGCCGCCGAGCGCGGCGCGCAGCTTGAGCTCGAACTTCGTGGGGAACGTGTTGGTGTCGATGGTGAGCGAGCCGCCGCCGAACTGCGCCGGCAGGTCGGGCGTGTACGTCTTGAGCACGTTGAGGTTCGACATCAGCGCCGTGGGGAACAGGTCGAGCGGCACCGACGGCTCATCGGGCTCGGGGCTCGGCATGATGGAGCTGTTGAGCAGCGTCTGTACGTACCGGCCGCCCAGCCCGCGGATGAAGACGTACTTGTTGTCGACGAGGGTGACGCCGACGACGCGCCGGGCGGCCTCGCCGGCGTTGTTGTCGGGCGTCTTGGCGATCTCCTGCGCGCCGATGCTGTCCTGCACGACGGGGGCCTTCTTCCGCTCCATGAGCAGCGCCGACTCGTTGCGCCTGTCGGCCTTCGCCTCGACGACGACCTCCTTGATGGCGGTGGACTTCGCCTCGAGGCGCACGTCGAGCCGCGTCACCTCGCCGGCCTTGACCTCGACGTTCTGCACGCGCCGGCCCTCGTACAGGGCGTAGAAGATTCGCAGGTCGTACGTGCCGGGCGGCAGCTTCAGCCGGTACTCACCGTCGACGTCGGTGAGCGCGCTCTGCTTCGCCCCGGCGACCACCTTCACCGTGGCCTCGATGAGGCCCTCGCCCGACAGCGCGTCGGTGACGACGCCGACGACGCCGGTGAAGCCCTTCGGCAGGGGCTTCTTCTTCTTCGGGGCCTCGGCCTGCGGGGCGGCGGCGGCCGTCGCCCCGGCGCCGGACTGGGGCGTTGGCTCGACCGCGAGGGCGGGTGATGCGCCGGCATCGGCCAGGGAGACCGCGAGGGCTCCGCCGTCGAGGGGGGCCGGTGATGGTGGAGTCTCTTTAGCGTCCGTTGCGGCCACGCCGCCGTCGTCCAACGGCTGGGCCTGCGCCGCCAACGGCGCACCCACCAAGAGGACCGCCATCGCCGCCAGCGCGCTCAACCGCAACGTCGTCATCGTGGGCGGCGATCTCTCCCCGCGCGATGGCGTGGCGCGCACGTGGGCGTGACTTCGAAGCAAGCAGCCCGTCACGCAGGGCTCTCGTTCACGTCACGGGCAGGTGCCGAGCCGGTTCCGGGTGGGTGGCGCCGCGCGCGACCGGCCCCGGCGCGTCGCCGTGGGCCTGGGCGGCTCCCGTCGGGCAGACACCGCCATGCCTGGCCGTGCCAGGGCTGCACTCGAGTGCCTCGCCCGCGCTGGCGCCAGGGGCCTCCTTCCCATGTTCCTGCTGAGCCGACTCGAAGTCGGCCGGAGCGAGGACAGGTCCGGGCGTGGCCACACCGTCACCCGCACGGCCCGGCCGCTCGCGCGACGCCTCGAGGCGGTCGGCGTCGTCGCAGGCCGCCCAGCGAAGACGAAAAGGGGCGAGACAGTCGCCGGGCGGGCTTGTTGGGAGTGTTCTGTGAGCGCGGTGGATTTCTGCAACCGCAGCAAGCGGCATGGGGGGCCCGGGTGACAGGTCGATTGCACGGACCGGTGTGCCTCGCTTGGGGGCTGCTCGCGATGGGCTGTGCCCCCAGGCCCCTTCCAGACCACCTCAGCTCGTTGAGCGTGCACGACAACAACCACCCGGGCATCGAGCGGCTGATCCCGGACCCGAGCGACGCCGAGGGCACCTCGTTCGTCCTCGGGCTGAGGGACTCGATGACGTCGCACATGGAGCAGCCGCTCGTCGTCAAGCTGTTGATGCCGCCCGACCCGTTCAACCCGCCCGCACGCCAGAGCGTCGGCGAGCAGCAGAACGACGGCTTCACCCTCGCGCGCGGCCTCGACCCGACCATCGTGCCGGGCTCGAACAAGGAGAACGCGTTTCCGTCGATCGCGCTCCCCGAGAGCCTCGTCCCTGCCAGGGCGGGCCTCACCTACGTGAGGAACGGCACGCTCGGCAACGCCGAGAGGAGCACGAGCCTGCCGTTCATCTGCAGCGACGAGGGCGCCAGTGAGGTGAGGGCCACCGCGTCTCAGGCCAGCTTCAACATCGAGTTCAGCAGCGGCCTCAACGCGGCGGCCTGTGACCCCAGCAACCGTCTCGGCGCGTGCCTCTCGCTCGACTTCAAGATCTTCGCTGCGACGTGGTTGTTCGGGTCTGCCTCGAGGGAGGCGAACGTCTTTCGCGGTCAGCGGGCGAGCCAGGACCAGCAGGCGCTCCTCGGTGAGACGCAGAACCTCGGGTAGTGGGAGTACCAGCTCATTCTGGGGAGCCTGAACTTTGAGCTGAGGGCGTTCCCCTTCAACACGTCGTTCAAGGTCAAGGACTTCGGGCCGGCCGCGAAGAACGACGGAGACCTCTTCCCGTCCGAAGCGCGCCCGTCCTTCAGGAGGTTCCGCGAATGAGACGCGCGCTCTTCATCTCGGCCGGCGTCATCACCGGCTGCGTGGCGGCGTGGTACGGGTGGGGGCGGCGCTCCAGCGCGTCGCCCATCGCGCCAACGCCGGCGCCGGTCGCGAGCCCCGGCCGGGTGCCCGTGCCCGAGGCGACGCCCGAGCGGAGCTGCAGGTTCATCACCGGGCATCGCTTTGCCTTCGACGTGTCGACGACGACCGCGGTCACCTTCTCGGACGAGTTCGAGAAGCTCGTGCTCAGCCCGCCCCAACAGCCCGGGCTCTCGACGGTGAAGCTCGAGGTGCTCGACGTCGAGAGCGCGAGCGCGGTGCTGCTGGCGAGGCTGACCCGGCCCACCGGGGCCTCCGTCGCGACCGAGGGCCTCGACGCGACCTGGCTCGCGCGCGTCGACGAGCGCTGCGCCATCATCGGGTTCGCCCGGCACCGCGCCACCCCCAGGAAGACCGGGGGCCAGCAGCAGTCGGTGCTGCACGAGCTGATGTTCACGCTGCCGCCTCACGGCGTGCCCACGCCCTTCACCTTCGACTCGGCCGTCGGCCGGGCGGTGTCTCTCGTCTTCCCGAGGCGCGGCGGGTCGGCCGAGGCGCTGGCGCGCACCATTCAGCGCTACGACTCGGCGTGGGCCCCCATGATGAACGGCGTCGTCGTCGAGCGCTCGCGCGCCGAGATTCAGCGCGGGAGCGCGGAGTGGTTCGAGGAAATCGAGGGCTTCGAGGAGTTCTCGGTGCCGGGCGCCGTGAAGCGGGGCTCGTCGACGCTCTCGGTGAAGGCCACGACCTCCGAGGGCTCGGCGCTCGCCGGCGCGCCACGGGAGCGGGACGGGTACCTGTGGGAGAGCTGCTTCGACGAGGTGCCCGACCAGCGCGTCAGGTCCTTCGTCGCGGGTGACCACCCGCAGCGCGTCGAGGCGATGCGGCACGTCACGTACCCCGAGGCCCTCGAGAAGATGCTGAGCACCTTCGACTTCTCGACGAACCTGCATGTCCAGTCGCGCGACATGGCGGCCTCCCTCGACGCGCACCCCGAGGACATTCCCGAGTATGCGGGCGCCCTGCTGACCGAGTTCGAGCCCGAGTGGAAGGCGGCCGGCTTCATGGTGCTGGCCAGCACGCAGAACGCCGGGGCGCGCGAGGTGTTGCTCGACGTGTGGCGCGAGCGCCAGGGGCCGGACCTCGACCGCATTCGCGCGAGCCTCGCGCTGCTGACCCGCAAGGACGTGGGGCTGCCGCTCGCGAAGGAGCTCCTCGCCGAGGCGGGCCAGCAGGGCACGCCCGGGCAGCAGAACGTGGCCCGGCAGGCGCTCCTGCACGTGGGCATTCTCGCAGGGCTCAGGCCCGGGAACGCAGAGCTCGTGGGCGCGGTGCGAGGCGGGTTGCTGGCGGCGTTGGCCTCTCGGCGCACGTGGATGGACCGGTCATCCGTCTTCGCGGCCATCGGCAACACCGGCGACGTCTCGTTCCTGCCGCAGCTCGAGCAGGCCTCGCGCGATACCGACCCCAAGCTGCGTGGCATCGTGGCGATCGGCTTCCGGCGCATGCCGGTCGAGGCGACGCGCGCCTTCACGCTCGACTGGCTCCGTCGCGAGACCAGCCCAGACGTGATGTGGGAGATCTTCGAGGTGCTCCAGCAGCAGTACGAGGACGTCGGCAAGGTGGTGGACGCTGAGCTCGCCCACGAGGCCGTGAGGTTCCTGCGCCGTCAGCCGGGGCTGCTCACCCGGCAGTCGAGCTTCCAGCTCGTCCGGCCGCTGGTGGACACCGACGAAGCGGTGCGGGCTGCGTTTCGAGACCAGCTGAAGGTCGAGTACGAGCGGAACACGGGCATGTTCCCCTACCTCGCGTCCTCGCTCCCCGAGGGCGACGTGCAGGCCGTGCTCTCGACCATCGACTCGCTGGCCGACCAGCACCGGGGCGCCGAGCACCAGCCCCGGCCCATGGTGCCGACGGCGCCTCGCCCGGCGACCATTCCAGTCGAGCTGCTGCCGAGGCTCGAGGGAGCGGTGCGATGAGCGCGCGCGCAGTGGGGCTCGTCGCCGCGGTGGTGCTGGTGCTGGGGTGCCCGCAGCCGCAACCGCCGCCCCCCGAAGACGACGCTGGTGTGCCCGCGGTCGTCGTCAATGGCGGGCCCGCCCGAGGTCGCGGAGTGCCCGACCTGCCGGCCGACTTCGTCTTCGACGCCTCGATTCCGCTCATCGACTCGGGCGTCATCATCGTCGACCGCCTCTGCTGCATGACGAACTTCAGCATTCAGGACCGGGAGCCGCCGGGTGACGTGCGCGGGACGCTGGTCATCGCCCTCCAGGCCTTCGCGGCTGGTGCTCCGCTGGCGCGCGGCGGCGGCCGTTGGACGGCGAGGGCGTGCTTCCCGGTCAACCAGTCGGCGACCTGCTTCTACCAGTTCGACCTCGACGGCGGCCTCATCGACGGGGGCACGGTCGAGCTCGATGACGGCGGCGTCGAGGGGGTTCTGCGGCTCGACCTCCGCCGGACGCGGCGCGCGAGCGACGAGGAACCCAGCGTCGAGCAGCTCGACGGCACCATGGCCAACGTGTTCCGCGCCGTGTCGAGCTGCGACGGGCTAGCAGCCCGTTGAAGAAGAGGCCGCAGCCATCGTGTCCGCGGATGACTGGCTGGATAGCGCAGGACCTTCCGAGGCCCTGGGCGCGGTGAGAAGTTCGAACGCCAGCAGAAACTGCTCCCAGCATGTGGTGAGCATCGCGACG
>JADCJJ010000165.1 GCA_020247085.1 Myxococcaceae bacterium
AACGAGGCCACCGTCGAGGACATCGAGCAGGCGTACCTCGAGTCGTGGCGGGCCGGTCTCAAGGCCGTCGCCGTGTACCGCGACGGGTGCAAGCGCAGCCAGCCGCTCAACACCTCGAAGGAGACCAAGAAGCAGGAGGCCGCCGTCGTGGCCGCGCCGCCCCAGGTGCAGCGTGACGCCCGCCGTCGGCTCTCGGACGAGCGCCGCGCCATCACGCACAAGTTCTCGATCGCCGGCCACGAGGGCTACCTCACCGTCGGCATGTACGAGGACGGGCAGCCGGGCGAGCTCTTCATCACCATGGCGAAGGAGGGCAGCACGGTCTCGGGCCTGATGGACTCGTTCGCGACCGCCATCTCGCTCGCGTTGCAGTACGGCGTGCCGCTGCAGGTGCTGGCCGACAAGTTCAGCCACACGCGCTTCGAGCCGGCCGGGTTCACCAACAACCCCGACCTGCCGATCGCCAAGTCGATCACCGACTACATCTTCCGCTGGCTGTCGCTGAAGTTCCTGCCGCAGGCCGGCGCGAGTGAGAGCCTGATGGAGGCCGAGGCCCGCAAGGTGGCAGCGGCGCAGCCGCAGGGGAAAGTGGCGGCGCCGTCGGCGCCCATGGCAGCCGAGGCGAAGGGCTCGTCGTTCTCGTTCCTGAACCAGGCCGACGCCCCGCCGTGCCCGGTGTGCGGCACCATCACGGTGCGCAACGGCGCTTGCTACAAGTGCCACAACTGCGGCGCGACGACGGGCTGCAGCTGACGAACGTCCGCGGCTCCGCCGTGCCGTGCCTGCGGGACCATAAGTGCCGGAGCCCGGGTGACGGCCCTCGAGGTTCTCTGGCTGCCCGCCGGTTCGGGCGACGCGCGGCCCAACGGCGCTCATTGATGAGGGAGGGGGACGGCTCCGGGTGACCGGGGCCGTTTTTTTTTCAAGACCCGGGGGATCTGCGGGAGGCGCCGGAAGGGGTGCAGGCCCGCACAAGAGGCCGGCGCGCTGTGTCCACCACGCCGGAGCACGCAGCCATCCACCACACGGCCCTTTCCAGCACCGTCGCGCGCCACGCAGCCTGCCCTTGCGGAGCCTCCCGCCAACGAGCCCTTCGCTGCTCAGCCTTTCGCCGCAGCGAGAGCTGACACGGCGCGGCGCTGCCCGGCATGCAGCCGCCTGCCGTAGCGGCGCCCGGCTCATCACCTCCCGCCACGCAGCCTCCCGCCACCGACACGCCCGGCAGTCAGCCGTCCTCCATCGAGCCTCTCATCGCGGCTGCGCTTGCGGAGCCTTCCGCGCTGTTCGTCTTGCACGACGCCCAGGCTGTTCGTGTCGAGCGGCCCGGGGGCATGCTCCAGCACTTCCTGCACCTCGAGGAGCCGGCGGCCCTCGCCGCCCACCTCCAGGTACAGCAGGCGGCGCTGAAGCCGGGCGTGCACATCGTGTGGCTCGCCTCCGGGAAGACGCCAGGGGCTTGGCGAGGTGCTGGAGCGACTGGTGCCAGGCCGCCTGTTGCAGCGGCGGCGCGTTCAATGGGCGGCCGGCTGGAGCGAGGCCACCGGGCTCGAGCCGCTGCACCACGGGCGCCTCCGGGTCGTCGAACGCATCGCCGCGGCCGGGGCCTCGCCGTCGCCGTCGCTCGAAGCGCTGCTCGCGCGGCACATCGCAAGGCGTGAGTCCGCCGCCAGCGACACCGCGAACCTGTCGGCGCGGCGCTGGACTTCTCCCTCCAGTGCTGGCGGCCCCACGGCCCTCCGCGCTTCGCGGCGCCGCGCATGGGCGCCGGCCTGGCGTCACTCGTCTGCACCAAGCCGTGGCGCCTCCTCGCCCCCATCGCCCTTCACGTCGACGGGGTACACCTCGTGCTCAACCGCCTTGCGCTGGCGAGCATCGGGCCTCTGCTTGGGTGGCTAAGGTTCTTCGTGGTGTTCGTCTGCTCGGTGCTGGGCGGAAACCTCGCGTCGTCACTCCGCACCGAAGACGCCGTCAGCGCCTCGGGCGGTGTGTGGGGCCTCGTGGTGGGAACCGGGGTGCTCTTCTCCTTCCGAAGCCACGGGCTCCCGCCGGCCTTCGCCGCCGCGACGCGGCCGCGGGTCTGGACGCCCGTCGCCATCAACGCCCTGTACAGCCTGTCGCCGGGCGTCGACCTGCTCGCGCACCCGGGCGGCGGGCTGACCGGCGGCGCCCTCGTCTTCCTGGTGTCGCGCGGGCGCTCTGGCCAGCGGCCGCCCACGCCAGCCAGCCTGTGCCTGCCCGCCTTGAGCGACCTGCTCTCCGTGCTGGGGAGCGAGGTGGTGGCCTCGCTGCTGGGGCGGCCATGGGAGCTCCGGGGCCGCCCCGCGATGACGACCCGCAGCGCCGGCCCGGCCGTGACGCTCGTGCTCCCCTCGTCGCTTCGGCCCGCCCAGGTGAATGACGCCTTCGTCCTCGGCCGGCGCCTCACCGACCCCGTCGCGCTCGTCGTGGGTCTCGAGGCCGACCTGAGCGACGAGCAGCGCGCGGCGCGCGAGCAGACGATGGAGGCGTCACGCGAGACGCTGCAGACGGCGATCGATGGCTTCACCCCCACCACCCCGCCCGAGGTGCTCGTCCTCGACGAGCGGCGGGTGCTGCTGCGGCGGGAGGTGCAGGCCTCGGACGGCCGCCGGGCGATCAACCGCTGGCTCTTCGTCGATCGGAGCGTGCTCGACGTCATCGTCTTCGTCGCCGCCAGCGCTCCGCCGGCCTGGGCGCAGTTCGCCCGGGAGATCGCCCCCAGCGCCGCGCGGCCCTGAAGGGCCGGGCCGGCCATGACATCGCCCGTGGGCCCGTGCTAGGGCCGCGCCCGTCATGGGACAGGCGAAGCGCAAAGAGAAGGCTGAGGACTCGACCGAGCCGACTCCGGTCGCATCGCCGGGCGAACCTGTGCCCTCGCGCGAGACGTGGCAGCCGCCGGCCGCGCTCCCTCGCCTGTCCCGCGCCCTCGTCGTCGGGGCCGTGGTGCTCTTCAATCTGCCGCTGCTGCACTACTTCCTCTTTCGCGGCGAGAGCGCAGCGACCGTCGCGGTCCCCTACCCCACCCAGTCCTTCGACAACCCCGCCGTCATCGACACCGACTTCTGGAGCACCGGCGGGCAGTGGCGGGTCGTCAACGGCGAGCTGCTCTCGCCGGGCGTGAAGAACAACCCGCTGTGGCTCAAGGCGAAGCTGCCCGAGAACGTCGCCGTCGAGTTCAACGTACGCTCGGTGTCGCCCGAGGGCGACATCAAGTGCGAGATCTTCGGAGACGGCTCGGACCACGCCTCGGGCTACGTCCTCATCCACGGCGGCTGGAACAACACCGTCAGCATCATCGCCCGCCTCGACGAGCACGGGGCGTCGCTGGCGCAGCTCCAGGCCGAGGCCGGCCGGCTGCAGCGCGAGAAGGGCCTCGAGAGCGCCGACCTGGTGAAGACCGGCGTCTTCCGCGCGAACACCCGCATGCGCGTCGAGGCCAACCCCTTCCCGGTGCAGATTGGCAAGACGTACCGCTGGCGCATCGAGCGGCAGGGCTCGGTGCTCACCTGGTTCATCGACGGGCGCGAGTTCATGCGCTTCGACGACCCGATGCCCCTCAAGGGCCAGGGCCACGACCGCTTCGGCTTCTCGAGCTGGGAGGCCCAGCTCTTCTTCGACGACCTCTCGGTCAAGCCGCTCTGACGACGAGGCTCACAGTCCGAGCTGCTTGGCGATGATCTCGTTCATGATCTCGCTCGTTCCGCCACCGATGGGCCCCAGGCGCGCGTCGCGCCAGTGCCGCTCGATGTCGTACTCGGTCATGTAGCCGGCGCCGCCGTGGAGCTGCAGGGCCTGATCGGCGAGCTTGCAGCACATCTCGGTGGCGACCTTCTTCGCCATGGCGGTCGCGCCGAGGGCCCACTCACCGGCCGCGTGAAGGCGGAGCGCGTGGTAGGTGAGCTGGCGCGCCGCCTCGAGCTCGGTCGCCATGTCCGCCAGGCGGTGGCGCACCACCTGGAACTGCGAGACGGACTGGCCGAAGGCCCGGCGCGAGCTCACGAAGGCCATCGCCTGCTGCAAGATGTCCTCGGCGGCGCCGACGCTGCCGAGCGCCAGGGTGATGCGCTCCCAGACGAAGTTCCCCATCACCTGCGAGAAGCCGTCGTTCTCGACGCCCAGCAGGTGGTCGAGCGGCACCCGGCACCCGTCGAAGGCGAGCTCGGCGGTGTCGCTCGCCCGCCAGCCGAGCTTCTTCAGCTTCCTCGACACCGTGAAGCCCGGCGTGCCCTTGTCCACCACCAGCATCGACAGGCCCTTGCGCCCCCGGGACGGGTCGGTCTTGCAGGCGACGATGACGTAGTCGGCCACCACCCCGTTGGTGATGTACGTCTTGGCGCCCGAGAGCACCCAGGCGTCGCCGTCACGCCGCGCCGTCGTCGAGAGCCCGGCCACGTCGCTCCCGCCGTCGGGCTCGGTCACCGCGAAGGCGCCGAGCTTTTCCCCACGAATGGCCGGGGCCAGGTAGCGGGCCTTGAGCGCCTCACTGCCGTAGAGGTGCAGCGGGCCGGTGGCGATGGTCGCCTGTGCCCCCAGCCCGGCCGCGACGCCCCCGGAGCCGCACTTCGCCAGCTCCTCGTGCAGCACCGCCTCGTAGAAGTACCCGGCGTTGGAGCCGCCGAACGCCTCGGGGTACTTCAGCCCGAAGAAGCCCGCCTCGGCGGCCGTGCGGTACAGCTCCCGCGGGAAGCCCTCGGCCGCCTCCCACGCCTTGACGTGGGGGCGAATCTCGCGCTCGACGAAGCCCCGCACCGTGCGGCGAAAGGCCTCGTGCTCCTCGGTGAACGTCAGAAAGCCGCTGCTCATCGCGTCGCTCCAATTGCGTTTCGAAGGCTGCTCTCGTACAAGCCGAGCCGGTTCTGGCGGCATAGCCAAGTGGTAAGGCAAGGGTCTGCAAAACCCTCATTCCCCGGTTCGAATCCGGGTGCCGCCTCTCTTCGCTGCCCGAAGTGCCGTCCCGGCATTTCGGGCTTCGTCGTTTCTGGGGTTTGATCGCGCTTCGTGACGACGCTCGCCCTCACGCTGGCCCTCGCCCTGGGCACCTCGCCCGACGAGGTGGCGCTGCCGCCGCCGCCCGGGGCCGTCGAGAGCCGGCGCCTGGACTTCAGAGACGGCAGCCCCGTCATCCCGGTGCGGCTGATGGAGGGCAACGCGAGCGTCTCGTTCGCCTCGAAGGGGCGCCTTCGCTTCCGCGTGGCGGGCCGGGTCGAGGGGCAGCTCGTCGAGAAGCTCGTCGAGGGCCCCGCCGGCGCCGCGTGGCAGGTCCGGCTGGTGAAGGGTACGCCGGCCGAGCTGGTGGCGCGCATTCAGATCGCCGAGGTGGCGTTCGAGGACAAGCCTGGCCTCGCCGCCGCGCAGCGGGAGTGGGCC
>JADCJJ010000166.1 GCA_020247085.1 Myxococcaceae bacterium
CCGAGCCGTCGACGACGAGCTACTTCCTCGGCCGCGAGACCCTGCTGACCCATGGGAAGTCGACGATGATGCGGTGGCGCAAGACGGTCTTCGCCTTCGTCTCGCGCAACGCCCTGTCGGCGACGAGCTACTTCGGCATTCCGCCCGGGCGGGTGGTCGAGCTGGGCATGCAGGTCGACCTCTGAGGGGCCTCGCAGCGCCGGCGCGCATGCAGTGTAAGCAAATCCGAGTGGTTGCGGGGTGCTTGAAACTCGAGCCGGGGTTCCTTCATCGTGTGAGTGGCCGTGCTTCGCTTGCTCCGCCCGTTCGCCCCCATCACGCCGGAGACTCCGGACGAGGCCCTCGTGCGGCGCGCGCAGTCGGGCGAGGCCGAGGCCTTCAAGGCGCTGTTCGAGCGGCACGTGTTGTCGGTGCGCCGGTTCCTCAAGGACCTGCTGCGTGACGGCGACGTGGCCGACGACGCGACGCAAGAGACGTTCACCCGCGCGCATGTGCAGTTGCCGAAGCTGGCGCCCGGCGACCGCTTCAAGCCCTGGGTCTTCGGCATCGCCCGCAACGTGGCCTTCGAGGCGCGGCGGGTTCGGCGGCACGAGCCGCTCGAGAGCGGTGATGACGACGACGCGCCGGCGGCCGTCATCCCCGCGCCGGACCCCGAGCGGCTGCTGCTCGACCGGGAGCTGCAGGGGCACTTCACCGAGGCGCTCGACGCGCTGTCCCCGCACCGCCGGGCGGCGCTGCTCCTGCGCCTCGACCACGGGCTGTCCTACGACGACATCGCCGCCGCCATGGGCTGGACCTTGCCGATGGTGAAGAACGAGATTCACCGGGCGCGCCTGAAGCTGAGGGCGTCGTTGCTCCCGCACCTGGGAGGGCCGACCGAATGAGCCGCTGTGGCAAGACGCACCTCCTCGAGGCCGCCGTGCTGGGCGAGGGGCCCGACGAGGCGCTCCGCGAGCACGCCCGGGCGTGCGCCCGCTGCCGGCACGAGTTGGCCTGGCTCGACACCGAGGTGCGGGTGTTCCGCGAGCGCGCGGCCCGCGACGAGGTGCAGCACCTGTGGCGCGGCGTCGCGGCCCGGACGGGGGCGCCGGCGCGACGGGCGGGGCTCAACCGGGTGCTGCTCGGGCTCGCGGCGGGGCTGCTGCTGGTGTTGGGTGTGGGGCGCCTCGTCGTGCCCGCGCCGCGGTCGTCGGGGCGAGACGCCTCCATCGTCGTCGAGGGAGAAGCGCTCGACGGGCTCTCGACCGAGAACGCCTTCACCGCCGCGGCGCCGGAGCCGTGCTCGCGGGCGGGGCAGGGCATCGGGTTTCACTGCGGCTACGTGCCGGCGAGCGCGCTGGCCTCGCGCTGACGCGGCAGAAGCCCTTGCGGGCGGCCGGCGCCGGCGGCAGAGCGGCTCCATGCCTCTCGAGCTGCTCCGCGCCGCGCCGCGCCACCCCCGGCGCCTCGTCTGCCTCACCGAAGAGACCACCGAGATCCTCTACCGGCTGGGGCTGGGCGACCGCGTCGTCGGCGTCTCGGGCTTCACCGTGCGCCCGCCCGAGGCGCGCCAGAAACCCCGGGTGTCGTCGTTCCTCGACGCCGACTTCGAGCGCATCGTCGAGCTGCGGCCTGACCTCGTGCTGGGCTTCTCGGATCTGCAGGCCGACCTCGGCGCTGAGCTCGCCCGGCGCGGCGTGCCGGTGGTGCTGTTCAACCAGCGCTCGCTGTCCGAGGTGCTGCAGACGGTGCGCGTGGTGGGCGCCCTTGTCGGCGTGCCGGCCGCGGCCGAGGCGCTCGCCGACGAGCTGGAGCGGGACCTCGAGGCGCTGGCCGAGGCGAACGCGCGCCTGCCGCGTCGGCCCCGCGTGTTCTTCGAGGAGTGGCACGAGCCGCTCATCGCGGGCATTCGCTGGTGTTCCGAGCTCGTCGAGCTGATGGGGGGCGTCGATGTCTGCGCCGAGACGCGCACGCAGCAGGGCGCGAAGGGGCGCATCTTTCAGCCCGAGGAGGTCGCCCGGCGCGATCCGGAGCTCGTCATCGCGAGCTGGTGCGGGCGGAAGGCGACGCGGAAGAAGATCGTCGAGCGGCCAGGCTGGCAGGCCGTCTCGGCAGTGCGCGCCGACGCGCTGTACGAGGTGAAGAGCGCCTTCGTGCTGCAGCCGGGCCCAGCGGTGCTCACCGACGGGGCCGCGCAGGTGGCTCGCATCATCGCCGCCACCGCCAGAGGCGAGCTGCTCCCCGAGCCCCGGCCGGGTGACCTGCGCTCGGCCGGCCTTCCGCCGCGGTTCCCGACGGTGCACGGGTGAGGGGCCCTGCGGGCCCCGGGGGTGTGGGAGGTCGGGACCCCGGGGGAGCGCTGGAGCCCACCGCCGTACCGTCGCCTCGAGGGTCGATTGGCGCTGGGCCGAGGCGCTTGCTCGAGCCGCGGGAAGCGCTCAGGCCTCGTCGGCCCCGCGCTTGAGCAGCGTGCCCAACACCTGGTCCATCCACCGGTGGCTGATGCCGAAGTTCCGGTCCGGGTCCGCGAAGTGGTGCGCCATGTGGTGCGCCCGCAGCCGCTTGCCCCACTCCGTCAGCGGCGCCCTGTGGTGCGTCGACCAGTGCAGGAAGTCGTACCAGAGGTAGCCCGCCACGATGCCCACCCAGAATGGCGTCGTCAGGTCGCCTCGCCCGACGAGCGACAACCCGCCCCAGATGAGGCTGGCGAGGGTGATTGACACCGGTAACGGCATCACGAGCCGCGTGTCGTCGTCAGGGTACTTGTGGTGAAAGCCATGGCCCGTCCAGCCCGGCCAGGCGTGGAAGACGTGCTTGTGCACGAAGTACTCGAGGAACTGCCAGGTCAGAAAGCCCAGCGGCACCGCCGCCGCCGTCACCTGCCAGGTCGTTCCGCCGCTCGTCAACGCCGTCCCAAGCACGTAGGCGGTCACAGGGATCCAGAAGACGAACGGCATCGACGGGTGCACCTTCGAGAAGAACTCGAAGAAGTCACTCTGGTACATGCGCCCGCGCTGGTTCCTGACGTAGTCCCTCATCGCGTCCTTCATGGGCGAGCCCCTTAACCGAGCCCACCGACGCGGCGCAACCCTCGGTGCCCCGTCGTGTGGAGGCCCAGCGAAAATGTCCGCGCTAACGGCCCAGGGAAAATGTCCGCGGTTGTGGGCCAGCTGTCGCAGGGGTTCGGTCGACGAGCAAGCCATTCCTTGAGCTGAGG
>JADCJJ010000167.1 GCA_020247085.1 Myxococcaceae bacterium
CGGGGGCGTGACGGGCGGGGGCGTGACGGGCGGGGGCATGACCGGCGGTGGCGCCAGCGGCGGTGGCGAGGCAGGCGGCGGCATGACGGGCGGTGGTGGCGCGGGCGGCGGCGCCAGCGCGTGCAGCCCTGCGAACTGCGCCGGGTGCTGTGATGGCTCGGGCGTCTGCCAGCAGGGCATCACCGCCTCGGCGTGCGGCGACCAGGGCCTCTCCTGCCAACAGTGCCCGTCGGGGCAGGCGTGCGTCGCCGGCGCGTGCGACGGCTGTGGCGCGCAGAGCTGCCCCACCGGTTGCTGTCAGAGTGGCGTGTGCCGGGCCTCGAACGCTCAGGCGTGCGGCCAGGGTGGCGAGGTGTGCCGTGCCTGCACCGGCACCAGTGACACCTGCAGCGGGGGGCAGTGTCGCTGTGGCTCCGGGCCGCCGTGCGGCCAGGGCCAGCGCTGCGCCGGCGGCCTGTGTGTGTGCGACGACACGACGTGCGCGAACGGGTGCTGCAGCGGCAGCACCTGCGTGACGCCGAGCGCCTCGGCCTGTGGGGCGGCCGGCGCCAGCTGCAGGCCCTGCGACCCTGCCACCAGCGACACCTGTCAGGGCGGCGCCTGCCGATGTGGGAACGGGCCGGCGTGCGGCGCGGGGCAGCGGTGCGCCGCCGGGCAGTGCGTGTGTGACGCGACGAGCTGCGCCAACGGCTGCTGCCAGGGCGGCCAGTGCCTCGCCGGCACCGACGCGACGGCGTGCGGGAGAGGTGGGGCCTGCCAGACGTGCCCGTCGCCCCAGACGTGCACCGGGCAGCAGTGCAGCGGGTGCACCTCGGCCACCTGCGCCTCGGGGTGCTGCGCCAACGGCGTCTGCCAGCCGGGGAGCGCGCTGGCGTCGTGCGGCAGCGGGGCTTCGGTCTGCGCGACGTGCGACCCGTCTCGAGCCGACGCCTGTGGGAGCGGCCAGTGCCGCTGCGGGGCTGGGCTGGCGTGCGGGGTGGGCCAGCGGTGCGTCGGCGGGGCCTGCGTGTGTGACGCGACCTCGTGCCCGAGTGGCTGCTGTGCCGGCGGCGTGTGTCAGGCTGGCACCGCGGCGGCGGCGTGCGGCGGCGGTGGTGGGGCGTGCGCGGTGTGCTCCGGCGTCACCGACGCCTGCGCGGGCGGCGCCTGCCGATGCGGGGCGGGTCCTGCCTGCGCGTCGGGCCAGCGCTGCTTCAACGGGACGTGTGTCTGCGACCCGTCGAGCTGCCCCTCGGGGTGCTGCAACGGCAGCGCCTGCGTCGCGCCGCCCACCGCTGCCTCGTGCAACACCAACGGCGCCGCGTGCATCACCTGCGGCCCCTCGTCTGACAGCTGTGTGAGTGGCGCGTGCCGGTGCGGGACGGGCCCGGCGTGCGGGAGCGGGCAGCGGTGCATGGCGGGGAGCTGCGTGTGCGACGCGACGTCGTGCGCGTCGGGGTGCTGCAACGGGAACCAGTGCGTCACCGCGACGTCGGCGGCGCAGTGCGGTGGGAGCGGGGCGGCGTGCGCGGCCTGCGGGGCGCGGGGAGACGGCTGTGCCGGCGGGGCGTGCCGATGTGGGGCGGGCCCGGCGTGCGGGACGGGGCAGCGGTGCGTGAGCGGTGCGTGCGTGTGCGACGCGACGTCGTGCCCGTCGGGGTGCTGCAACGGGGCGAGCTGCGAGTCGGGGACGGCGCAGGCGGCGTGCGGGACGGGCGGCGGGGCGTGTCAGAACTGCGGCACGCAGCCCTGCACGGGCAACGCCTGCGCGAGCTGCACTGCGGCGACGTGTCCGAGCGGGTGCTGCCAGAATGGAATGTGCCAGCCGGGGAACCTCGTGGCCGCGTGCGGGACGGGGGCCGCGGCCTGCGCGGCGTGCAGCGCGACGACGGCGGACGGCTGCGCGAGCGGGACGTGCCGGTGCGGCGCCGGGCCGGCGTGCGGGAGCGGGCAGCGGTGCGTGTCGGGGAGTTGCGTGTGCGACGCGACGTCGTGCGCGTCTGGCTGCTGCGCGGGGAACACCTGCGTGACACCGACGACGGCGGCGCAGTGCGGCGCCAGCGGGGGGGCGTGCACGACGTGTGGGGCGCGGGCCGACCGGTGCACGGCCGGCGGGTGCGCGTGCGGGACGGGGGCTGCGTGCGGGACTGGGCAGCGGTGCGTGTCTGGCAGCTGCGTATGCGACGCGACGTCGTGCCCGTCGGGGTGCTGCTCGGGGAACACCTGCGTGGCCAGCCCATCGACGGCGCAGTGCGGGGCCGGTGGCGCGGCGTGCGCGGCGTGCGGCGCGAACGCCGACGTGTGCACCTCGGGCGCGTGCCGGTGCGGGACGGGCCCGGCGTGCGGGAGCGGGCAGCGGTGCGTGAGCGGGGCGTGCGTGTGCGACGCGACGTCGTGCCCGTCGGGCTGCTGCTCCGGGAACACCTGCGTCACCGCGACGTCGGCGACGCAGTGCGCTGGCGGTGGGGCGGCGTGCCAGGCCTGCGGCAACACCGCCGACCGTTGCCAGGGCGGCAGTTGCAGCTGTGGTGGCGGTGCGGCCTGCGGTGCGGGACAGCGGTGCTCTGGCGGCACCTGCGTCTGCGACGTCACCACCTGCCCCAGCGGGTGCTGCAGTGGAAACACCTGCCTCGCCGGCACCGCGCAGACGGCGTGCGGGAGCGGCGGGGGTGCTTGTCAGAGTTGCGGCGCCCAGACGTGCGTCTCGCAGAGTTGTCAGGGCTGCAACTCGACGACGTGCCCGAGCGGCTGTTGCCGTGGCGGCGCCTGTCAGGCGGGCACGTCGCTGTCCGACTGCGGGAACAGCGGAAACGCCTGCACGACGTGCAACACCCTGCTGGCCGACAGCTGCAGCGGCGGGCAGTGTCGGTGCGGTGCCGGGCTGGCGTGTGGCGCCGGGCAGCGCTGCAGCGGCGGCACGTGCGTCTGTGACGGGCCGTCGTGTGCCGGGTGCTGCAGCGGCACCTCGTGCGTGGCGGGGAACCAGGCCGCGGCCTGCGGCGTCAGCGGCACCACCTGTGTCTCGTGCGGCGTGACCGCCGACACCTGCAGCAGCGGGCAGTGCCGGTGCGGGAGCGGCAGCGCGTGCGGCGTGGGCCAGCGCTGCTCGAGCGGCGTCTGCATCTGCGACGGCACCAGCTGCCCCTCGGGCTGCTGCAGCGGCACCACCTGCGTCTCTCCCCCCTCGACCGCCCTGTGTGGGGCGTCTGGCGCGGCCTGCGTGAGCTGCTCCGCGACGGCCGATTCGTGCAGCGGGGGCAGTTGCCGCTGCGGCGCCGGGCCGGCGTGCGCGTCCGGGCAGCGCTGCGTGTCGGGCGCGTGCGTCTGCGACTCGTCGTCGTGTCCCACCGGGTGCTGCAACGGCTCGACGTGCGTCACGGCGACGTCGAGCAGCCAGTGCGGTGGAGGCGGAGGTGCCTGCTCGGCCTGCGGGGCCAACGCCGACCGATGCGTGGCCGGGGCCTGCAGCTGCGGGACAGGTGGGTCGGTCTGCGCCGCAGGCCAGCGGTGCGTCAGCGGCAGCTGCGTGTGCGACGCGACGTCGTGCCCGTCGGGCTGCTGCTCCGGCAACGTCTGTCAGTCGGGCACCACCCCGAGCGCCTGCGGGAGCGGCGGCGCGGCCTGTCAGGCGTGCATCGCCGGCCAGACCTGCCCGTCGGGCACCTGCACGGGCTGCAACGCCACCTCGTGCCCGGGCGGCTGCTGCCAGAGCGGGAGCTGTCAGGCGGGCACGTCGACGAGCGCCTGCGGGAGCGGCGGTGCGGCCTGTAGCGCCTGCAGCTCCTCCACGGCGGACGGCTGCGCGGGTGGCTCGTGCCGCTGTGGGTCCGGGCCGGCCTGTGGCGCTGGGCAGCGGTGTGTCAGCGGCAGCTGCGTGTGCGACGCGACGTCGTGCCCGTCGGGGTGCTGCAGCGGGTCGACCTGCGTCTCGGCGTCGACGTCACAGTGCGGGACGAGCGGCGCCGCGTGCGTCGCCTGCGGCGCCAACGCAGACCGCTGCGAGGGCGGGGCGTGCCGCTGTGGCGCGGGCGGCGCGGCCTGCGGCTCCGGTCAGCGGTGCGCGGGCGGCGTCTGCGTGTGCGACGGCACCTCGTGCCCCACGGGGTGCTGTAGCGGCTCGACCTGCAACGCCAACAGCCTCAGCGCCTGCGGGACCGCGGGCGGCGGCTGCTCCACGTGCAACACCGTCGTCGCCGACACGTGCGCCGGCGGGACGTGTCGCTGCGGGGGCGGCCCGCCCTGCGGCACGGGACAGCGCTGCGCGGGCGGCGCGTGCGTGTGCGACGCCACCTCGTGCCCCTCGGGGTGTTGCTCGGGCAACGTGTGCCAGCCCGGCACCTCGTACTACGAGTGCGGAACGGGAGGCGCCGCGTGCCAGGAATGCGTCGGGCTCCAGACGTGCTCGGGCGGCTGTCAGGGGTCGTCATGCGGGTGCTTCCAGTGCAACCCGAGCTGCCCCGAGTACTGCGGAAACTCCTTCTGTCCGTGAGGGCGGGGCCTCACGGCCCCCAGGGCTGGTGTGCGCCGTGTTCGGCCCGCCCTCTTCGGCCAGGGCTGCGATCGGGTCAGCGCTGCTGGTTCTCTCGCTCCCGGTCCGCGCGTCGTCGAGGGACCACCGCGGCCACGCCGAAGGGACCGTCGGACACCGTGCGGGCTGACGTCCCGCCCGCCTGATGCGTGGCGCCTCGTGCTCGCTCGGACGGTCGGCGCAGTGCGTCGTCGGGGGTCGAGCGCCGAGAAAACTCCCTGACAAGCCCTGGCCACGCGCAGCTCTTCGGTGGCCCGTGGGGCCGGGCGTCATGCGTCGCGCGCCACGCGCCTCTGCGCACGGGCCATCGGTTGCTGCGGGGTGGCCCTCGCGGCTGGGTGGCATGCGCCGCGCTGCGTGCCTCTGCACACGGGCCATCGGTTGCTGCGGGGTGGCCCGCGCGGCCGGGTGGCATGCGCCGCGCTGCGTGCCTCTGCGCACGGGCCATCGGTTGCTGCGGGGTGGCCCGCGCGGCCGGGTGGCATGCGCCGCGCTGCGTGCCTCTGCGCGCGGGCCATCGGTTGCTGCGGGGTGGCCCGCGCGGCCGGGTGGCATGCGCCGCGCGCTGCGTGCCTCTGCGCGCGGGCCATCGGTTGCTGCGGGGTGGCCCGCGCGGCCGGGTGGCATGCGTCGAGCGCCACGTGCC
>JADCJJ010000168.1 GCA_020247085.1 Myxococcaceae bacterium
CCCAGCGACGCGGCGTCCTCGCCGGGCTGGAACTGCAGCGGCAGCACGCCCATGCCGATGAGGTTCGAGCGGTGAATGCGCTCGAACGACTTCGTGATGACGGCCTTCACGCCCAGCAGCATGGTGCCCTTGGCGGCCCAGTCACGCGAGCTGCCGGTGCCGTACTCGGCGCCAGCGAGGATGACGAGCGGCGTGCCCTCGCGCTGGTAGCGCATCGCCGCGTCGTAGATGGAGAGCTGCTCGCCCGACGGCAGGTGCTTCGTCACGCCGCCCTCGGTGCCCGGCACCAGCAGGTTCTTCAGGCGAATGTTCGCGAAGGTGCCGCGCATCATCACCTCGTGGTTGCCGCGGCGCGCGCCGAACGAGTTGAAGTCGGCCGGCGCGACGCCCTGCTCGGTGAGGTACTTCGCCGCGGGGCCCTTCTTGTCGATGTCGCCGGCCGGCGAGATGTGGTCGGTGGTGATGGAGTCTCCGAGCAGCGCCAGCACGCGCGCCCCGGCGACGTCCTTCAGCGGGCCGGGCTCCTTCGGCAGGTTCTCGAAGAAGGGCGGCTTGCGCACGTAGGTCGACTTCGCGTCCCACGCGTACGTCTGGCCGGTGGCGACCTCGAGCTTCTGCCAGGCGAGGTCTCCCTTGAGCACGTCGGCGTAGCGCCGCTTGAAGTGCTCGGGCTTCACCTGCTTCATCGCCTCGGCGAGCTCCTCGGTGGTGGGCCACACGTCCTTCAGGAAGACGGCGCGCCCGGAGCGGTCGTGCCCGATGGGCTCGGCGTTCGGGTCCCACTGGGTCGTGCCGGCGAGCGCGTAGGCCACCACCAGCGGCGGCGAGGCGAGGTAGTTGAGGCGCACCAGCGGGTGCACGCGCCCCTCGAAGTTCCGGTTGCCCGACAGCACCGCCGCCGCGGCCAGGCCCGACGACTCGACCGCCTTCGTCACGGCCTCGGGCAGCGGCCCCGAGTTCCCGATGCACGTGGTGCACCCGTAGCCGACGAGGTGGAAGCCGAGCGCCTCGAGGTACGGCATCAGCCCCGAGTCGGTGAGGTACTCGGTGACGACCTGGCTGCCCGGCGCGAGCGACGTCTTCACCCACGGCCGCACGGTGAGGCCCTTCTCGACGGCCTTCTTCGCCAGCAGCCCCGCCCCCATCAGCACCGAGGGGTTCGACGTGTTGGTGCACGAGGTGATGGCGGCGATGACGACGGCGCCGTTGGTGAGCTCGTACGACTGCGGGCCCTGCGCGACGGTGGCCTTCGCCGAGAGCCGCGCGTCGCCCTCCTTCGCCTTCAGCACGTCCTGGATGAACTTCGGCTGCGCGGCCTTCATGTCCTTCAGCAGCACGCGGTCCTGCGGGCGCGTCGGGCCGGCGAGGCACGGCTGCACCGTCGACAGGTCGAGCTCGAGCGTGTCGGAGAACACCGGGTCCTTCGCGTCGCGCGTGTGCCACAGGCCCTGCTCCTTGCAGTACGCCTCGACGACGGCGCAGTGCTCGGGCGAGCGGCCGGAGAACCGCAGGTAGTTGATGGTCTCGTGGTCGATGGGGAAGAAGCCGATGGTGGCGCCGTACTCGGGCGCCATGTTCGCCACCGTCGCCCGGTCGGTGAGCGCGAGGTCGGTGACGCCGGGGCCGTAGAACTCGACGAACTTGCCCACCACGCCCTTCTTGCGGAGCAGCTGCGTGACGGTGAGCACCAGGTCGGTCGCGGTGGCGCCCGGCGCCAGCTTGCCCGTCAGCTTGAAGCCCACCACCTGCGGAATCAGCATGGTGATGGGCTGCCCCAGCATCGCCGCCTCGGCCTCGATGCCGCCGACGCCCCAGCCCACGACGCCCAGGCCGTTGATCATCGTGGTGTGCGAGTCGGTGCCCACCAGCGAGTCGGGGTACAGCGCGCCCGCCTCGTTCTTGAAGACCGCCTGCGCGAGGTACTCGAGGTTCACCTGGTGGCAGATGCCGGTGCCCGGCGGCACGGCGCGGAAGTTCTTCAGCGCCTGCTGGCCCCACTTGAGGAACGCGTAGCGCTCGGTGTTGCGCCCGAACTCGAGGTCGACGTTCTCGCGGAAGCTCGCCTTCGTCGCGAAGGTGTCGACCATCACCGAGTGGTCGATGACGAGGTCGAGCGGGCACAGCGGGTTCACCTTCTGCGGGTCACCGCCCATCGCCGCCAGCGCCTCGCGCATCGTGGCGAGGTCGACCACCACGGGCACGCCCGTGAAGTCCTGCAGCAGCACGCGCGCCGGGGTGAACGAGATTTCCGTGTCTGGCTCACCCTTCGGGTTCCACCGCGTCACCGCCTCGACGTGCTCCTTTCGCACCACGCGCCCATCTTCGAAGCGCAGCAGGTTCTCGAGCAGCACCTTCAGCGAGAACGGCAGCGTCGAGACGCTGGGGAACTGCTCGGCGAGCTTCGCGAGCGAAAAGACGGGGTGGGGCACGCCACCTACGGTGAGCGTCGTGCGGGTCTGGAAGGAGTCGGTCTGGGCCATGGCGAGCCGCGTTATTTCGCCCGTCGCCTCGAAGCGCAACGAAAGACCGCCGCGCCAGCGGCCATCCGTCAGGGGCCTTTACACACCCTCGCGAAATGCGAGGCGCCGCACCCCGCGACAATGAGGGAAACCGCCGTCGCTCACGGAGAACCCCATGCTCTCACTCGGCTCGCGCAACTCGGACGTCACCCGGCTCCAGCAGGCACTCCAGGCGAAAGGGTTCTCGCCGCAGGGCGCCGACGGTGCCTTCGGGCGAAACACCCGCGCCGCGGTGGTGGCGTTCCAGCGTGCCAACCGGTTGCAGGCCGACGGCGTGGTGGGGCGTGACACGGCCGCGAAGCTGTTCGGCTCGCGCGAGCGGAAGTACTTCGACGGCGTGAGCGACTTCACGCCCGCGCCCGGCACCCGCCCGGCCCCCGGCGCCCGCCCCGGCCCGACGCCCGGCAGCGCGTCGCGCCTGGTCAACACGGTTCGCCAGGTCGAGCGCGAGATGCCCGGCACCGGCCGCTGCGCCGCCGCCGTGAACGAGGCCGTTCGGCGCACCTACGGCGTCAACATGTGGGGCCACGCCAATCAGGTGGACAACAACCTGCCCCGCAGCCACTTCCGCGAGGTGAACCTGTCGCTCGAAGAGGCGCTGCGCCGCCCGGGGCTCGTCCTCACCTGGGAGCGCACCAACACCCGCCTCGGCCGCGTCTACGGGCACACCGCCATCACCACGGGGGACGGGCGCACCTCGGTGAGCGACTACAGCGAGGCCGACACGCTGGCGGCATCGCGCCGCATGGGCCGCCAGGGCCTGCGGGTGTTCGAGCCCATTCGCTGACCCACCGCCCGCCTCGGCGCACGAGGCGACGCGCTCACGGCCGACGCTCGACCCGGCTTCGAAGGCGCCCACGCTCCACCGCACCACGCTTCGACCGACCGGCCGGGGCGTGGTTTTGATCCAGGTCTTCCCGGGTGGTACATTTCGCGCTTGGGGGAAGAAGTTCCTCAGCGAAATGGAGCATTTCTGAGCTGCCCTGCGTGTGGTCGGACCTCGGTTGGACAGCAGTTCTGCGACCCTTGCGGCAGCGAGGCGACGACGTTCCCGGGGTACGCCCTCGAGGCGCTCGTCGGCCAGGGCGCGGCGGGGCAGGTGTTCAAGGCCCGACAGCGCACCCTCGACCGGACGGTGTGCGTCAAGCGGCTGCTCCCCAGGGTCGCCCTGGACCCGACGAGCACGGCCCGCTTCCGGTGGGAAGCGTACGCGATGGGCCGTGTGCAGCACCCGAACGTCGTCGCCATCTACGACGTGCCCACGAGCGTCGACGAGCTGCCCTTCATCGTCATGGAGTACGTCGAGGGGCGCTCGCTGAGAACCATCATCCGCGAAGAGGCGCCCATCGCGCCGGAGCGCGCGGTCTCGCTCGTCGACCAACTGCTCGCGGGCCTCGAGGCCTGCCATGCCCGTGACGTCGTGCACCGCGACCTCAAGCCGACGAACGTGCTCGTCACCCGGCTCCCCGACGGCCGGGAGTGGTGCAAGCTGCTCGACTTCGGCATCGCCAAGGCCCAGTCCAGCGAGGAGCCACTGACGATGACGGGCATGGTCATCGGTACGCCCGGCTACATGGCGCCCGAGCAGATTGCCTCGCAGGCCATCGACGCGCGGGCCGACGTGTTCGCGGTGGGCGTGGTGCTCTTCGAGCTGTTGACGGCCGAGCGGCCCTTCCCCGGTGGTAGCGACGTCGAGAACCTCAGGCGCACCCTCACCGAGGACGCGCCCGTGGCGGCGACGCGGTTGGCCTCACTGCCACCGGCCCTCGACGTGGTGTGCCGCCGGGCGCTCGCGAGGGCGGTGACCGAGCGCTTCCGCGACGCGAGCGCCTTCCGCGCTGCGCTCGCGGCGGTGCGCAGCGTCCTCACTGCCGACGAGAGCGCCCAGGGCTCGGCGGCGACGGCCACCGCCTCGCGGACGGACCCGGCCCCGCTCGCGCCTTTGCCGGTCGCGGCCGTCGCGCCGCAGGCGCCGTTCGTACCCCCGTCCATCGCCGCCGTCTCCCCGCCCCTGGCGCCGGCCGTCACCGGGCCCCAGGCCTCACCGAGCGCCGTCATGGCCCCGCCCTCGGGCGCCGCTGCCTCGGGCGTGTTCACCCCAGGCGGCCTCGGGGCGCCAGCGGCAGCGCCCGTCACGACGCGGGCGGTGGGCCCGTCGGCGGCCGCCGCCTCGACGGGCCGCCCGCCAGCGCGCGCGACCGACGCGCCCCGCTTCGCGGCGCCGGGCTCGACAGGGTCCTTCACGAGAGGCGGCGCGAACGAGCCCTCCGTTCCGCCGTCGGCGCCCGACGCAGCAGCGCCAGCGCTGCCGCCGAGCCCCCCGTCAGGCATCGCCACGCACCCGGCGCCCGGGTCGACCGGGTTCTTCGCCCCAGCGGGCTCCAACGTGCCGGCGCCAGACTTCGCGCCGGGCGTTCCCACGTACGCGGCGCCCGGGTCGACCGGGTTCTTCTCGCCGGGCGGCACGAACGAGCCCTTCTCCCCGCCTGCGGGCTCCGACGTGCCGGCGCCAGACTTCTCGTCCGGCGGCCCCGTGTACGCGGCGCCCGGGTCGACCGGCTTCTTCTCGCCGGGCGGCACGAACGAGCCCTTCTCCCCGCCATCGGGCTCCGACGTGCCGGCGCCAGACTTCTCGTCCGGCGGCCCCGTGTACGCGGCGCCCGGGTCGACCGGCTTCTTCTCGC
>JADCJJ010000169.1 GCA_020247085.1 Myxococcaceae bacterium
CGCGGGTGCTCGAATTGGCGGCTGGCATGGTCGCCGACGCGCAGGCCCACGGACAGGTTCCGGCGCACCTCGACCCGAGGGTGTCGGCGGCGCTCCTCTTCGGCGCGATCGAGATGGGCCTCACCAGCTTCGTGATGGGGCTGGTCGAGCGCAGCGACGAGATGCTCGAGCGGGCGAAGGAGCAGGTCGCCGAGACGTTCCTGCGGGGCACGCTCGGCGCGCGGCCCGGCTCGCAGGCGCTCTCGCCGGGCGGCGGCGCCGGAGCGGTTTCCAGCGAGGCGGGGCCATGGACGAACGCGAAGTCAGGTACGAAGTCGAGGGTGGCACGGCGCGGCTGACGATCGACCGCGAGGCCGCGCGCAACGCGTTGTCTCCGGCGGTGGTGCAGCAGCTCACCGAGGGCCTCGCGGCGGCCGAGGCCGACTCGGCCGTGCGCTGCGTGGTGCTGACGGGTGCCGGCCCGCGCGTGTTCTGCGCCGGAGGCGATCTCGGCGGCATGAGCGGCGACGGGTTCTTGTCGGCGCATGAGCAGCGGCGTGCCTACGGGGTGCTGCTGCAGCGGTTCCAGCAGGTGAAGAAGCCCACCGTGGCGCGGGTGAACGGGCACGCGCTGGCCGGCGGGCTGGGCCTGGTGCTGGCGTGCGATCTGGCGGTGAGCACCGCCGACGCGGGCTTCGGCACGCCCGAGGTCGACCGCGGGCTCTTCCCGATGATGTTGATGGCGCTGCTCCAGCGGCACCTCGGCCGCAAGCGGGCGCTCGAGCTGGTGCTGACGGGCGAGCGGCTGTCCGCGGCGCGGGCGCTCGAGTGGGGGCTGGTGAACCGCGTGGTGCCGGCGGCCGAGCTGGACGCGGCGACGAGCGCGCTCGCCACGGCGCTGGCCGGCAAGAGCCAGGCGGTGCTCGCGCTGGGGCGCCGCGCCTTCTTCACGGCTGAAGATCTACCGCTCGCGCAGGCGGTCGAGTTCCTCTCGGGGCAGTTGTCGCTCAACCTGCTGGCCGAAGACGCCGCCGAGGGCGTGACCGCCTTCCTCGAGAAGCGCCCGGCCCGGTGGAGTGACCGGTAGGCGCGGGCGCCCCTGGGACGCTGGTGCGAGCGGCACGGACGGGATGAGGGTGGCGCCGCAGGTGGCGCCGACGCGGCGCGCCGGGGGCGCGGTGGTGTCAGCGCGTCTGCAGGGGCGAGGTCGCAGCGGGCGGTGGGCCGCCGAAGAAGCGCAGGCGCATCAGGCTCGCCGGGTCGACCCAGCGCCCGTCGAGCTTCACGCCGAAGTGCAGGTGCGGCCCGGTGACGCGCCCGGTCCGCCCGACGCGCCCCAGGCGCTGGCCCGCGGACACGCGATCTCCCTCCTTCACCTCGAAGCGTGAGAGGTGGAAGTAGGCCGTGAAGAGCCGGCCCCCGTGGTGGACGAGCACCGTTTTCCCCGAGGCGAAGCAGTCGCGCACCAGCACGACCTCTCCGGCGTTGGCCGCGCCGATGGGGTCTCCGGTGCCGCCGTCGAGGTCGACGCCGAAGTGCCGGCTGTGCTTCTTGCCGTTGATGAGCCGCAGGTCGCCGAAGGGCGCGGTGACGTCGGGCGGGCGGGGCCAGCTGAAGTCGTCGGTGAAGAGCCACGGCTCGAGCGCGACGTCGAAGGCCTCTTCGAAGGCCCGCTGGTCGCGCGCAGACCGCAGCTGCTCGGCCCGCGAGGGGCTGGTGAAGCGGCGGGCCACGCGCAGCTCACGGCGGGGCCACGCGGGACCCACGAGGTCGAGCACGCCGCTGATAGTCGTCTCGCTGTCTCCCAGCGGGACGAGCTCGACGGTGAGGGCCCTGGGCCCCGGGGTGGCCTCGACCGACAGCGGCACCAGCGCCTGGAAGCCGCCCTCAACGGGGAGGAAGTCGAGCGCCTGGGGCCCCAGCGTGCCCGTGGGCTCCTTCGCCACGCCCAGCACAGTCACCAGCACGGCATCTCCGGGCCGGGCCACCCCCGGCTGGACGGTGACCGACGCCAGCTGGAGCGCGGCCCAGACCGCGGAGGCGGCGACGAGCGACACGGGCTGCTAGGGCGCGACGCTGGCGACCGGCGCCTGGAGCGTGCCGGTGAAGGGCTGCCCCCACAGCGTCAGCCAGCCGTTCTGGCCGGCGAGGAGGTTCGAGAACACCACCCGCAGCTGGGTGCTCGAGGGGACGCCGCTGAGTGGGAGCCCGGAGACGGTGGCGGTGAAGCGCCTGCTGAAGTTCGACCGCTTGCACGCGAACTCGCTGGTGCGCGGGTCGACCGCCGCCTCGTCGGCGGTGAAGCTGAAGCCCGTCATGCTGCCGAACTCACCCGGGTCCATCGCGCTGGTGCCGTTCATCTGGTTGAGGTCGAAGTTGTACTGGAAGAAGGCGCTGCTGGTGCCGACCCGCAGCGGGGAGTCGAGGGTGATGACGAGCGTGTCGCCGTTCTGCACGTCGCTCGTCGAGTTCCCCATCGAGCGCCGCGCGGTGAAGTTGACGGTGTTGGGCACGCGCGGCATCGCCGGGTCGAACCCGAAGACGAAGCCGCTGAAGCTCGCGCTCGTGGCGCCTCCGCCAGCCTCGAGGCCGGTGGCCCGGATGAACAGGTTGTGCTTCTCGCCGAGGAGCCACCCGTTGCCCGTGGCGTTGATCTGCACGACGTTGAAGCGCACCACCACGCTGGTGGGCACCACGGTGCTGCAGTTCTCCTGGGTCGCGCGCACCACCAGGGACTTCTCGTTGACGGGCTGGTTGAAGACCACCCAGACGCTGTCCGAGGGCTTGAGCGCGTTGCGCGCCGGCGACAGCACGTCGTTGAAGCTCTCGACGTTGGTGGCGACGATGGCGGGCGGGCCGCTGGTGCGGTTCTCGGTCAGCCGGAGCGTGGGCACGCCGTTGGTGACGATCGAGCGCCCCGAGCGCTGGTCGACGAGGCCGTTGAACTCGACCTCGCCGTCGCCGTCCTCGTCGAGCCCGGGCACGATGAGCGTGTAGTTGTCCACGCTCGACACCCGCGCGAGCTCGGCCGGCGAGGGCACGTTGTTGAAGGTGACGGCGCCGAGCTCGTCGGTCTGGCCCTCGACCGCGAGCTGGCCTTGCGCGGCCCCGTAGCCCTGACCGTTGGTCGTCACGAAGCCGGTGGGCGACACCTCGAGCAGCACCCGCAGGCCCCGCGCCGGGCGGCCGTTGGCCGTCTGCACCTGGTAGCGCACCGACCCGTTCAGCTCGAGCAGCACGATGACGCCGGCGTTGCCGTTGCCGTCGTTGAGCGGGACGTTTCCGGCGCTCCCGGGCACGCTCACCGTGGTGCGCACGCTGCCGAAGCCGTCTTTCGAGATGAGGAGCTGGCCAGCCGAGCCCGCGGGCACCTTGTCGAACCGGAAGGCGCCGTCACCGCCCGAGCGGCCGGCAGCGGTGAAGCCGGTGCCCAGCACGAGCGTCACGCTCGCGTCGGCCAGGGGCGCGAACTTCGAGCTCATCACCACCCCGGTGACCGTGCCGGTGGGCGTCGACGGGGCGACGGCGGTCACCGAGTCGGGCGTGCGCACACCGTCGGCGATGCCGTCCTTGTTGGTGTCGGTCGGTGGGGGCGAGCAGGCGCACGCGAAGGCCAGCGCGGCCGCGGCGAGGTTTCGGACCATGGAGACTCCCGGAGAGATGATCACGCGCCAGACTCTGACCCCGACGCTCCCCGCGTCAAGCTTCGCGTGCGCCCGTCGCACAACACGGGGCGTGAGGGCGGAGGTATGGTGTCGAGCGTGCCTCTCTGTCGGCGGGCGACACGCCCGGGCCTGCTCGTCGTGGCGACGGCGCTGTCGGCGTGCGGCGGAGCGTCGTCGCAGGCGACGATCCCGATTACCGGGGGCGAGGTGTGCACGGCCGACCGCGGTTTCTGCCTCGAGGTCCCGCCGCTGGCCTTGAGCGAGCCCCAGACGTTCCGCATCACCACGCCTTCGGCGGAGCGCCCGGGAGGGCAGCTCTCCGAGGTGTGGGACGTCGAGGCCATCGGTCAGAAGCGCCTGCAGCTCCTCAAGCCCGCCACCGTGCGGGTGCGCGCGGGTGTCATTCAGCAGGACCTGGTCCGCGACGACACCGTGTTGCGTCTCGCCAGCCTCCGCGACGGGACGTGGGAGGTGCTGGGCTCCCATTTCCGCGACCGGGTGCGAGACGAGCTGCGGGGGGCGACCCTGCTGTTGAGCCGCGCAGATGGCCAGCGCGCCGTCGCCTCGTTCACCGTGCTGCGCGTTGACCGGCTCCCCGACGGAGGGCTCCCCCTCGAGACCGACGCCGGGCGGCTCCCCGACGCCGGTGTCATCGTTCAGCCCCCGGTGCCCGACGCGGGGCGCTCCGACGCCGGCCTGCGCCCGGACGCGGGGCCGCCGCCCGACGCCGGAGGTCCTGCGGACGCAGGCGGTACGCCCGATGCGGGCGGCGGGCTGGACGCGGGCGGCGGGCTGGACGCGGGCGGCGGGCTGGACGCGGGCAGCGGGCTGGACGCGGGCGGCGGGCTGGACGCGGGCGGCGGGCTGGACGCGGGCGGCGGGTCGGACGCGGGCGGCGGGCTGGACGCAGGCGGTACGCCCGACGCAGGCGGTACGCCCGATGCGGGCGGCGGGCTGGACGCGGGC
>JADCJJ010000017.1 GCA_020247085.1 Myxococcaceae bacterium
AGCCCGCAGGGCCGACGCCCTTGAACGCCGCGTACCCCTCGCCCGTCTTTCCGAGGCCGGCGAGCCCCGTCGCCGCCAGCAAGAGGGAGACGGCGAAGAGGGCGCGGCGTGTCGTCGAGGACGTCATGGAATGGACCTTTCGGAAGGTGTCGCTGGGGCGAACGAGCCCCCAACAGACTGCGCGCTGCGCCGCGCTCGCGCCATTCGCCGCCGATGAGCGGACGCCTGGAGGCGACGAACGGCCACGGCCACATCGCTGGGGGCCCGCAGGTGGGTCACGGGTGAAGGTCGTCGGACGGTGGCGCTCGACAGGGCGTGATGCCGTCGCCGTCGATGATGGGCGCGTCGAGGTCGAGGCCCGGGAGCGCCGCCCTACGGGAAGCGCGCCTTGAACTGCCGGTAGTGGACATACGCGAGGCCGATGCCGACGGCGTTGAGCACGTGCCAGATGGCGTGCCCCTGGACGAGGTGGTCGGCCGGGTCGCACCAGCGCCGCGACACGTCGGCGGCCGAGAAGGCCCCGGCGACGCCGATGAAGGCGAGCGCGCCGAGGAACCAGCGCACCTGTGTCTTCTGCGTCACCGTCGCCCACGCTTCGGTGACGATGCCGGCCAGCAGCATGACCGCGATGATGCCCTGCACCGGCAGCGACGCCTTCGCCACCACCACGGTGAGCGCCGTGAGGCCGACGATGCAGGCCCACAGCGTCGGAAAGAGGCGCTCCTTCGACAGCTTCCCAAGGCGCACCAGGTTGAGCAGCAGCACCAGCGAGAAGAAGAAGTACATGCCGAAGAAGTCGAAGACCTGCAGCACGAAGGTCACCGACGCGTGGTACGCGAACGACGTGGCCCCGACCCAGAAGGCGGCGACCGGCCAGAAGCGCTCGGTGCGCGACGTCTCCTTCCGCGTCACCGCGAAGAGCACCACCGCCGTCACGAGGAAGGCCAGGTTCGACCAGGTGTTCGCCGGCTCGGCGACGAAGGCGCACAGCGTCTCTTCACACCACTTCACGTTGGGCAGCCCGCCCCACTCGCGCACGGGCCCCCAGGGGCACTCGGGCCGGGTGAGGTTCGGGTAGGCGGTCAGGTCCATGGTTGTCGGTGTTCACTATTTTGGTTTCGCCGTCAACTCTCGGCGGTACGAACCCCGAGGCGCCGCTGGAGAGGGGGGCCCGCGCACGGCTTCGCTCACGGGGGCGGGACCGGCACGAAGCGCAGCGGGGTGGGCATGAACGTCAGCGCCAGCAGCGCGAAGCTGATGGCACAGACCCACTTGCGCGAGGCCGAGAGCGGCGCCTGCTCGTCGGCCACCGGCGGGTGGCGGAACTTCACGACCAGGGTGACGACGAGGCACCACGCCAGCCACGATGCCGAGAAGACGAGCGCGGCCACCAGCAGCAGCGCGGCGACGGCGCGCCCGATGGTCAGGGCTCGGGGGCCGAACCAGGCATAGGTGAGGTGCCCGCCGTCGAGCTGGCCGACGGGCAGCAGGTTGAGCATCGTCACCAGAAAGCCCAGCCACGACGCGACGAGCACCGGGTGGGCTGACAGCTCGGTGCCCGGTGGGAGCGGCCCCTTCAGCAGGCGCTGCAGCCCGAGGCCCAGCAGGTTGTCGCCGAAGACCTGCATGGCCGGCCCGTCGCCGGTCGCCTCGCCCCAGCGCGAGACCAGGTGCCAGAGCGAAGAGTCTCCGGGCAGCCCATCGGCCAGGTTGGGCGCGCTCACCGTCGGCGACAGCGAGAGGCCGGCGACCCACAGCGGCACGCAGACCAGCAGGCCGGCGAGCGGCCCCGCGGCCCCAATGTCGACGAGCGCGTCACGCGTCGGAATGCGGCCGCGGAGCCGAATCACCGCCCCCATGGTGCCGAAGCCGAAGGGAATGGGGATGAAGAACGGCCAGCTCGTGTCGACGCCATGGTGGCGCGCCATGAAGAAGTGCCCCAGCTCATGCGCCGAGAGGATGAGCATCACCGAGACGGCGTAGGCCAGGGCGTCGACGGCCCGGTCCTCGAGGCTGCCGGCGCTCTCCTGCGCGAGCCAGGTGCCGAAGGTGCTGGCGCACGTCACCGCGAAGAGCGCGGCGTTGGGCCAGGTCGAGCGCCGCGGCTCGCTCACGCGTGCCCGCCTCGACGGGCAGCCGTCGATGGCACCGCGGGTCGTCGAGGCTTCGCCGCGCCCAAGACTCTCTCGTTGACAGCCGGGGGCGCGTTTGTTGCGGTCCGCCCGCTTTCGGACGGGAGCCGTGTCACACCAGTCCGAACAGTGTACCCAAGCCGTCGTTCAAGAAGGAGAACACACATGAAGAAGGCATTTCTGGCGCTGACCCTGGCTGCGACCGTTGGCTGCACCTCGGTGGAGTCTGCCACGGTGGCAGGCAACGAGGTGGTGGCGAATGGCGGTGAGGCCGTCGGGGTGATCCAGGCCAACAGCATCGGCTTCACGCTCCTGTTCCACCTCGTCGACATCGTGGCGTCGGACCTCGACCAGATCGTCAACAAGCTGCTCGTCGCCGAGGCGAAGGCGATGGGCGCCGCGAAGATCGACCTCAAGGGCGCGTCCACGACGCCGCGCCACGGCATCTTCGCCGTCTTCACCCCGTTCGGCACGGGCTTGAACATCGCCAGCTTCACCATGTCGTCGGGCGTCGCCATCGCCGTCAAGTGAACCGTCGCCCGGTCCGCTGGCGCGCTGCTTCGCCACGGGCGCGGGGGTCGTTCGAAGGGCCCGGTCGCTCCGAGTGGAGCGCCGGGCCTTTCTTCTTCGCGCGCGGAGCCCAGATGCGAGTCGTGTGCATGAGGTTGAGCGCGGTGGTGCTGGCCTGTGGGCTCGCCGGGTGTCCGCGGGGCGGGCCGCCGCCAGAGAACCTCGCGTCCGAGGCGCGGCGCGCGCTGGCCGAGCGTGACCGTCGGCTCGAGCGCTACAGGGTCGAGGCCACGAGCACCCAGGGAGACGAGACGGCGCGATACGTCTTCTCGTTCCGGGCGCCCAACCGGGTGAAGGGCGTCATGCTGGCGCCGACGCCGCTCACGCTGTCGTATGACGGCACGCACTTCTTCCGGCTGGTGCCTTCCGAGAAGAAGCTCGCGGCCTTCGCCCTGAAGCTGCCGCCCGAGAAGGCCGCCGTCTTCCTGCTGACGCAGTTCAGCCCCTTCGTACCTGAGGGCTACCGCGCGCCGCTGCTGCCCTCGAAGGGCGTGGTCGCGACGAAGGTGGCGCACCCGCGCGGCCCCGAGGCCTTCGAGCTGCGGGTCGTCACCCCCGACGAGGGCGGGGCGCCCATCACCAGCGTCACCCACCTGCGCTACCCGTCGGGCGACTTCCTGCAGAAGAAGACGACGGTGGGGCAGCGGGTGTCCGAGCTGGTGGTCGAGGAGGAGCGCTGCGACGCGGCGCGCGCGCTCTGCGTGCCTCAGCGCGTGGTGCAGCGCGAGAACGGCGCGGAGCTGGGGCGCACCGAGTTCACCCGCGTCGACCTCTCTCCCGAGCTCGCCGCCGACGCCTTCACGCTGACGGCGCCCGAGGGCTTCGCGCTCGAGACGCACGAGCTCGTCGAGGCCACGCCCTCGCCGCCCGAGGGGACGCGCTGACGAGCCCGCTGGCGTCGGCCCCACCGTCGCCGAGCCGGTGCCCGTGTCGGGCGCTCGTCTCGCCCGAGCCTCGGCTTCCAGGCCGCAGACCATCGGCCGAAGCCTCTCCGGCGGGCGGCGCCTTGACGCGAAGCCCCGCTGCTGGCGCGCCGGGCCAGTGCGTGCGGCAGTGGCGCGCCGGGCTCACGGCTTGGGGGCGCGCGTGGGCTCGAGGCGGTCGGCGAGCCACGCCAGCGCGGGCATGGCGAGGCCCCAGCACACGGCGAGCGTGAGCACGGAGCGCGCGCCGTCGAGCTCGAGCGCGCCCAGCCGGCCACCCCCCGAGTAGCTCAGCGGGCCCACGACGGCGCCGAGCGCGGCGGCCACGGCCTTCTTCTGGCGCAGCCAGGCCAGCGAGTGGCCCGTCATCATCGCCGACGCGAAGACGGGCCACAGCGACAGCAGCCACGCCGGCGGCATCGTCGCGGCCTGCTGCACACGCAGCCCGCCCACGCGCTGGTTCACCACCTCGACGCCGAGCCCCAGGGCCAGCGCCACCGCGCCGCGGACGAGCTCACGCCCGGTGGCGCCGCTGGTGCCGACGTGCACGGCGAACACCACGCCGTTGGCGGCGACGCCGAGCAGGTGCCACGGCGTCGACGCCGAGAGGGCCGCAGCGAACCAGGCGCCCTGCATGCCCGCGGCGTGGAGCCACTTCCGCGCGGGGCTCACTCACTCCTTCTTCTTCAGCTTCGCCTCGTTCTCCTTGATGAACGCGCGAAGGTCGTCGGCCATGTCGAGCAGCTTGAGCCACTGCTCCTGGTACAGCGTCACCGGGAAGCGGCCCATGCCGTAGATGCTGACGGCGCCCTTCTCGGACACCTTCATCGAGATACCCTTCGCGCCGCGGTTCTTCAGCGCTTCGTTCTCGGCCTTCAGTCGCTCCAGCTCTGCCCGCAGCTCGTCTTCGGTTGCCATGAGGGGCCTGAAGGTGCCACTTCACCGGCAAGCAGGCACGCGCCTTTCACACCTCGACGTCGAACACCGTGCACGGCAGCTCGGCGTCCGAGGTGGTGACGTTCATCACCCGGGTCGGCCCCAGGGCCCACTCGCCCCGGTCCTCGTGGATGTGGCCGAAGAGGTGGACGCGCGGCCGCGCCCGGCCGAGGTGCCGCAGCAGATCCTCGCAGCCCACGCGGCGCCCGTCCCAGCAGCGGTCGCCCAGGCCCGCCGGGGGGCCGTGCGTCACCAGCACGTGCACGCCCTCGGGAATCCGTCTCCACTTCTCGTCGAGGGCCGCGCCGCGGTGCAGGTTGAACGCCCAGTCGTGGAACCAGGGCTGCCAGGGGCTGCCATAGACGGTGAGGCCGTCGAGCGTCACCTG
>JADCJJ010000170.1 GCA_020247085.1 Myxococcaceae bacterium
ACCCCCCGACTTCAGGGTGTCGGCACCCCAGAGCACGATGGCGACGGACTCGGGCAGCGGGTGGCCCTCGGCGACGTGCTTCGCCAGCAGCCGCGCCGCCTGCTGCGCCCCGTCGAGCACCGCGAAGGCCGAGGGGATGGCGAAGGGGTCGAAGCCGTGCATGTTGCGGCCGGTCGGGAGCACCGCCGGGTTTCGCAGCACGTCTCCGCCGGGCGCCGGCCGCACGAAGCCGCCGCCGAGCGCGTGCAGCAGCGACTCGAGCTCGCGGTTCTCGGACAACAGCGCGTTGGTGCGGGAGAGCTCGGCGAACTGCCGCTCGGTCTCGTCGTTCACCTCGAGCCCCGAGGCCCGCAGCACCTCGGCCGAAGGCTGCCCCGCGAGGAGCGCGTCGATGGCCGCCGCCGGGGCGCGCTCGATCGCCGAGCCCTCGACGATGGCCTTGAGGTACTCGCGCCGCGCCGCCTCGGGCATCGGCTGGCCGAGGACGTGGAGCCCGCAGGGGATGAGCGTCTGCTCGACCTCGAGCAGCGCCTTCGCCAGCGCGTCGAGCGGAGCGTAGGCCTGGGCGCTCCACGCCGGCGCCGCCTTGGCCAGCTCGAGCTCGACGGCCTGGGCCTGCACGACGGGCACCAGCCGCTCGCGCTCCGGGTCGCCCGGCGCCAGGCCGCGCAGCCGGTCGAGCGACTCCTTCAGCGACTGCAGCCCCCGGTAGAGGCCGGCCTGGGACACCGGCGGCGTCATGTACGAGACGAGCGTGGCCGCCGAGCGCCGGCGCGCGATGGCGCCCTCGGCCGGGTTGTTGGCCGCGTAGAGGTAGAAGTTGGGCAGGTCGCCGATGAGCCGGTCGGGCCAGCAGTCGCCCGACAGCCCGGTCTGCTTGCCCGGCATGAACTCGAGCGCGCCGTGCGTGCCGAAGTGCAGCACCACGTGGGCGCCGAACATGTCGCGCAGCCAGCGGTAGAAGCCGGCGAAGGCGTGCGTGGGCGCGAACCCGGCCTCGTACAACAGGCGCATCGGGTCGCCCTCGAAGCCGAAGGCCGGCTGAACGCCGACGACGACGTTCCCGAAGCGCTCGCCCAGGATGAAGATCGTCGAGCCGTCGCTCTGCAGGCGACCCGGCGCGGGGCCCCACTGCCGCTCGATCTCTGGCAGGTGCTTCTCGGCGCGCACGTAGGCGTCGACGGGCATGCGGTGCAGCACGTTGGCGTCGGTGCCGTAGCGGGCCGAGTTCCCGCCCCGCACCCTCGCCTCGAGCGACGCGACGTCGGCCGGTACGTCGACGGTGTACCCCTCGCGCTTCATCGCCCGCAGGGTGGCGAGGAGCGACTCGAACACCGAGAGGTAGGCCGCGGTGCCCGTCGCGCCGCCGTTGGGCGGGAAGTTGAAGAGCACGATGGCGGCCTTGCGCTCGGCGACCGGCGTCTGGCGCAGGCGCACCAGCTTCTCGACCCGGCTGGCCAGCGTCTCGATGCGCTCGTCGATGCCCGTCATGTCGGGCGCGCGGCCCTCGCGCGTCACCCGCGGGCGCCCGCCGAAGACGATGGGGCCGGTGGCGCCGTCGAGCTCGGGGATCGCGAGCATGATGGTGCTCTCGACGGGCGACAGGCCGGCGCCGTTCTCGCGCCAGGCCTCGATGGTCTGGAACTCGAGCGGCTGGGCGGCGAGGTAGGGCAGGTCGAGGCGGGCGAGCACTGTTTCGGCGGCCTTTGCGTCGTTGAACGCCGGCCCGCCGACGAGCGAGAAGCCGGTGAGCGACACCAGCACGTCGATGGTGGGCCGGCCGTCGCTGACGAAGAACTTCTCGATGGCCGGGCGAGCGTCGAGGCCGGCGGCGAAGGCCGGCACCACCCTGAGGCCCTTCTTCTCGAAGAGCTCGATGACCCGGTCGTAGTGCCCCGCGTCGTTCGACAGCACGTACGAGCGCAGCAGCAGCAGGCCCACGGTGCCCACCGGCCGCGCCGGCGCCGGCAGGGCCGTGAGATCTTCGGTGAGGCGCCCCGGCAGCCGCGGGTGGTAGAGGCCGACCTCGGGGTACTCTCGGGGCGGCGCGGCCTCGGTGCGCTCGCGCAGGTGCCGGCGCGGGCCGTCGGCGTAGCGGCTCACCAGCAGCCGCACCAGGTCGGCCAGGTTGTCGCTCGAGCCCGACAGCCAGTACGAGAGGGTCAGCAGGTAGGCGCGCAGGTCCTGGGCCTTGCCGGGAACGAAGCGCAGCAGCTTCGGCAACAGCTTGAGCGACGCGAGCTGCTTCGCCCCGCCGTCCGAGGTGCCCCCCTTGCCGCTCGAGCCGCGCAGCTTCTTCAGCAGCGCCATCGGCCCGCTCGTCGCGCCGTCCATCGTGAAGGCGCCCATTCGCGTCGCGCGCATCACCTCGCCGGCCGACATCGCGCACACCATCGCGTCGCAGTGATCGCGGCGGGCCAGCAGCGCCGGCAGCACCGCGCGGATGTGCTCGTCGAGGAACAGCATGTTGGCGAAGACGAGGTCGCCCTGGGCGATGTCGTCGCAGCAGGCCTTCACTGCGGCCGGGTCGGTGAAGCCCGTCGCCGCGTGGAACCGCAGGTCGAGGCCCGGCAGCTCGCCGAGCAGCTGCGTGCGAGCGCGCTCGATCGCACTCGCGATGTGCGAGTCGAGCGTCAGCACCACCACGCGGACGGGCGTGATGTCAGCTGCGGAAGTGGGCCTTCGCGTCATACAGCGTCTCCAGCGTGATCAACGCGATGTTGCGTTCCTGCGCGAAGCGCTCGGTGTTCCGCTTCGCCTTGCCTCGAACGAAGAAAGGGATCTTCTTGAGCTCCTTTTCGGCCTCGACCGTCCAGGTGCTGACGGTGGCGCCAGCGGGGGGTTCTTGCTTCGGCGGCGCGCTCGGCTGTGCCGGGGAGGTGATGGCCGCGGGCTCCGAGCCCGCTCCCTCCGAGGCTTCGACGTGAGCAGTCCCCAGCAGGGTGGGCGCGACCTGCCCCGGGGGCGCGAGGGCCGCGGGCGCTGCGGCGGCCCGGACCTCGCCCGCGTGCGGGCTCGACTCGCCTCTCGTGACGGCTCCCTTCGGCGCGTGGGCGCCGAGGTGCGACGGGCCAGCCCCGTCGGCGAACTCGAAGTCCTCTCGGAACATCGAGAGCAGGTGCTCCTCGAGGCCCATCATGAGCGGGTGGACCCAGGTGTCGAAGAGCACGTTGGCGCCCTCGAAGCCCATCTGCGGCGAGTACCGCGCCGGGTAGTCCTGTACGTGGACCGGCGCGGAGATGACGGCGCAGGGCAGCCCGAGGCGCTTGGCGATGTGGCGCTCCATCTGCGTGCCGAGCACCAGCTCGGGGTGGAGCGCGGCGATCGTCTCTTCCACCTCGAGGTGATCGTCCGAGATGAGCGCCGGCACGCCGTACTTCTGCGCCGCCGCGCGCACGTCGCGGGCCAGCTCGCGGCTGTAGGTGCCGAGCCCGACGACGGTGAAGCCCAGCTCCTCGCTGGCCACGCGAGCCGCCGCGACGACGTGGCTCGCGTCGCCGAAGATGAAGACCCGCTTGCCCGTGAGGTAGGTCGAGTCGACCGATCGCGAGTACCACGGCAGCCGCGAGCCCATGCCGGACAGCGCCGGCGCCGGGTCGACGCCCGCGAGCGTCGCCACGCGCGTGACGAAGTCCTTCGTGGCGCCCACCCCGATGGGGACGACCGAGACCATCGGCTGCCCGTAGGTCTTCTGAAGCCACCGCGCCGTCGTCTCGGCGAGCTCCGGGTAGAGCACCACGTTGAAGGCCGCGTCAGGGAGCCGCGCCAGGTCGCCCGGGCTCGCGCCGAGCGGGGCCACGACGTTCACCTTCACGCCAAGCTGGGCGAGCAGCCGGCAGACCTCGGTCACGTCGTCGCGGTGGCGGAAGCCGAGGGCAGTGGGGCCCAGCACGTTGCACGTCTTCGGGTCGGCCGGCGCGCCGCTTCGAGGTGCGCCGTTTCCCGTGCACGCGCGCGCCAGCCGGTAGAACGTCTCGGACGCGCCGTGGTTCTCCTTGTGCTGGTAGGCCGAGAACTCGACCGGCACCACCGGCACGGGGATGCCGATCGTCTGGCCGATGCCCGCCGGGTCGTCCTGAATGAGCTCGGCCGTGCACGAGGCGCCCACCAGCACCAGCTCGGGCTTGAAGCGCTCGTAGGCCTCGCGCGCCGACTTCTTGAAGAGCTCGGCGGTGTCCTTACCGAGGTCGCGCGCCTGGAACGTCGTATACGTCACCGGCGGGCGCGCCGGGTTCCGCTCGATCATCGTGAAGAGCAGGTCGGCGTAGGTGTCGCCCTGCGGCGCGTGCAGCACGTAGTGAACGCCGCGCATCGCCGTCGCCACGCGCATCGCGCCGACGTGCGGCGGTCCCTCGTAGGTCCAGACCGTCAGCTGCATCAGACCTCCAGCCGGGTGCGACGAACGAGGGGACGAGCGAAGAGATCGGCCAGGTCACCTGCCTGGTCGAACCCGTGAACGGGCGTGAAGACGAGCTCGATGGACCACTTCGTGGTCAGGCCCTGGGTCTCGAGCGGGTTGGCGAGGCCGAGGCCGCAGACGACGAGGTCGGGGCGGGCCGCGCGGCAGCGGTCGAGCTGGCGCTCCACGTCCTGGCCCTCGCTCACCGTGACGTCGGGCGGCAGCAGCGCGAGCTCGGCGCTCAGGTGCTCCTGGTGCAGGTAGGGCGTGCCCACCTCGACGAGCTGCATGTCGAGCTCCCTCGACAGGAAGCGGGCGAGTGGGACCTCGAGCTGCGAGTCGGGGAAGAAGAAGATGCGCTTCCCGGCGAGGCGCTGCTTCGCGCCCTGAAGGGCCACCTTCGCCCGTGCCGCCGCCGGCTCGATCGCCGCCGCGAAGCGGTCGTCGCTCACGTCGAACGCGCGCGCCGCAGCCTGGAACCAGGCGGTCGTTCCCTCGACGCCGAAAGGGAAGGGCGCCGCGAGCCGTGTGGCGCCGCGCTCCTCGAGGCGACGCGCCGTGTCGGCGAGAAACGGCTGGGCGAGCAGGAACCGCGTACCGGGGCCCATCGACGGGAGGCTCGTCGACCGCCTCGGCGGGAAGAACCGCACGGGGATCGACAGCCGCTCGAACAGCCGCTGGAACTGGTCCTCGACGACGTCCGGGAGTGAGCCCACCACCAGCAGCTCCGGGGCGGTCGACGCCGCCTGGGGCAGCTCGGGCACCATCGAGGCGAGGCAGGCGTCTTCGCCTTGCGTGAAGGTCGTCTCGATGCCGCTGCCCGAGTAGTTGAGCACCCGCACCGCGCCGGCGTGCTGCTTCGACAGCCGCAGCGCCGCTCGCGAGAGGTCGAGCTTGATGACCTCTGAGGGACAGGAGCCGACGAGGAAGAGCAGCTTGATGTCGGGCCGGCGCGCGAGCAGGCGGTTGACGACGCGGTCGAGCTCTTCGTTCGCGTCGGTGAGCCCCGCGAGGTCTTTGTCCTGGAGGATCGCCGTCGCGAAGCGCGGCTCGGCGAAGATCATCACCCCGGCCGCCGACTGGATCAGGTGCGCGCACGTGCGTGAGCCAACGACGAGGAAGAACGCGTCCTGGATCTTGCGGTGCAGCCACACGATGCCGGTGAGCCCGCAGAAGACCTCGTGCTGGCCACGCTCCCGGAGCACCGGGCGCTCCACCTTCGTCGGCACCTCGCAGGCCGTCATCGCGCGGCCCCCTCGAGCGACAGCGCCTCGCCCGTCGCCTGCCGCGCGGCCTCGGCGCCAAGCCGCGCGGCCCGCAGCTTCAGCACGAACTGCGTCGCGTTGATGACGTAGGCGCCGTACGCGGCGAGCGCGAGCAGCAGCTGCCCCTGCGTCGTCAGCGCCCCCGAGAACAGCGCCCACAGGTACGCCGTGTGGAGCGACAACACCACCATCGAGAAGACGTCTTCCCAGAAGAAGGCCCGCGCGAAGAGGTAGACGCCGAAGACGCGCTTCTCCCAGACCGCTCCGGTGACCATGATCGTGTACAGCACCAGCGTCTTCACCACGACGCTCACCGCCGCCGCGGCCGCGCCGTCGCCCGTCACCAGCGCGCGCAACACCAGCGCCAGGCTCACCAGGAACACCAGGAATTGAACCGGCGCGAGCACGCCCTGCACCACCGTCCACGGGGTCTCGTCCCGGCGGCGGCGCTGCTCAGGTGTGTACAAGGCTGGTGCCCTTTTTCCAGCAGTCACGGGTGCCTTTCGTCTGTTCGCTGCCGCGCTCCGAGACAGTCACCCTAGAGCCCCGCATTCCGATATGTCAAGCGCGCTTGGCGTCAAGCTGGCTTTACGCTTGCCCGGAAGGTTGCTATGCCATGGGGTGCGATGGCGAGCACGACCACGACGTCAGGGGTGGTGGACACGCGTGGGGGGCAAGCAGCGTTTCCGCAGCCCCGTGCGGTCCTCGAGCTGCTGAAGCCGGTGACCTGGTTCGCCCCGATGTGGGCGCTGGCCTGCGGGGTGGTGTCGACGGGCCTGCCGGTGGCTGACAACGTCTGGTCCATCGTCGGCGCGGTGCTGCTCGCGGGCCCGCTCGTCTGCGGCACGAGCCAGGCGGCGAACGACTGGTTCGACCGTCACGTCGACGCCATCAACGAGCCAGCCCGCCCGATTCCGTCGGGCCGCGTGCCGGGGCGATGGGGTCTGTGGATCGCCCTCGTCTGGACGGTGTTGTCGCTGGCCGTCGGGGCGGCGCTCGGCCGGTGGGTGCTGGCGGCGACGCTCTTCGGGCTGGTGCTCGCGTGGGCGTACAGCGCGCCGCCGCTGCGGCTCAAGCTCAACGGGTGGTGGGGCAACAGCGCGGTCGGGCTCTGCTACGAGGGCCTGCCCTGGTTCACCGGCGCCGCGGCCCTCTCGGCGACGATGCCCGACGCCCGCATCACGACGCTCGCGGCGCTCTACAGCGCCGGCGCCTTCGGCATCATGGTGCTCAACGACTTCAAGGCCGTCGAGGGTGACGAGGTGATGGGCGTGCGGACCCTTCCCGTGCAGCTCGGCACCCGGAACGCGGCGGTGCTGGCGTGCTGGGTGATGGCGCTCCCCCAGGTCGTCGTGGTGGCCATGCTCCTCAAGCAGGGGCAGCCGGTGCACGCGGCCATCGTCCTGGGGGTGCTCCTCGCGCAGGTGGCCCTGATGCCGATGTTGGTGCGCAACCCGCGCCGGCGCGCGCCGCTCTACAACGCCACGGGCACCACCCTCTACGTCTCGGGGATGATGACGAGCGCCTTCGCCATGCGCGCCGTGCTGGCGGTATCGCCGTAGGTGCCGCCGCCGCAATCGATCAACCGAAAGGATGCGAATGACCGGGCAACGCTTCGACGTGGTGGTGGTGGGCGGTGGGCCCTCGGGTGCGACCGCAGCCGACGTGCTGGCCAGGGCTGGCAAGGCCGTGGTGCTCCTCGACAAGGCCGGTCGCATCAAGCCGTGCGGGGGCGCGATCCCGCCGCGCCTCATCAAGGACTTCGAGATCCCCGACGCGCTGCTGTGCGCGAAGATCCGCTCGGCGCGCATGGTGTCGCCCCGCCAGAAGACCGTCGACATGCCCATCGACGGCGGCTTCGTCGGCATGGTGAACCGCGAGCAGTTCGACGAGTTTCTTCGGGAGCGGGCGAAGTCGCACGGGGCCACCCGCGTCACGGGCGCCTACGAGCGCCTCTCGCGCGAGGGTGACGTCACCCGGGTCCACTTCCTCGACGAGGCCGGGGTCGAGCAGACGCTCGAGACGCGCCTCGTCGTGGGGGCCGACGGCGCGCTGTCGAAGGTGGCGCGGCAAGAGGTCGATGCCGAGGGGCCGCCCTGTGTCTTTGCCTTCCACGAGATCATCGAGGCGCCCAGGGGCCAGCCGGGCTTCGACGGCAGCCGCTGCGACGTCATCTACGACGGGAAGATCTCTCCCGACTTCTACGGCTGGGTCTTCCCCCACGGGAACACGGTGAGCGTCGGCTCGGGCAGCGCGCAGCAGGGCTTCAAGCTGCGCCAGTCGGTCACCGATCTGCGCTCGCAGGCCGGGCTGACGGGCGCGCGCACGCTCCGCCGCGAGGGCGCCCCCATTCCCATGAAGCCTCTGTCGCGCTGGGACAATGGCCGAGACGTCGTGCTCGCCGGTGATGCCGCCGGCGTCGTCGCGCCTGCGTCGGGTGAGGGCATCTACTACGCGATGGTCGGCGGGCAGCTCGCCGCTGAGGCCGCGCTCGAGTGCCTGTCGACGGGCAAGGCCACCGCGCTCAAGCTCGCGCGGAAGCGCTTCATGAAGGCGCACGGCCGGGTGTTCTGGATCCTCGGGATCATGCAGTACTTCTGGTACTCCAGTGACAAGCGCCGCGAGCGCTTCGTCGCCATCTGCGAAGACAAAGACGTGCAGTACCTCACCTGGCAGGCGTACATGACGAAGGAGCTCTTCAGGGCGCGCCCTACCGCCCACGTGCGCATCTTCTTCAAGGACATGGCGCACCTGTTCGGCATCGGGACGACGTGATGCAGGCGCCGGCGTGGCTCGGGTGGTGGCTCTCGTCGGGCCACGCGATCGACCTCATCCTCGCGGTCGTCGGGCTCGAGCTCGTCGGGCTGTGGCTGTGGGTGAGAGCCAGGGGCCTGCCGTGGTCGTGGGCCGAGCTCGTCGGCCCGGTCTTCGCCGGCGTCTTCCTCATGCTGGCCCTGCGCAACGTGCTCGTCGGAGGCAACGGCCTCGTGACGGCGCTCTGGCTGTCGCTGTCCGGGCCGGCCCACCTCTTCGACCTCGGCCGGCGCGTCAGGCGCTGGCCTCGTCGGCCCCAATCCTGACGCCCCGGGGCACCCGGTTCGGCATAGGGGCTGAAGGCGGATCGCCGTCAGTCCCCTGACACACCACCAGACATGCGGGTCCGCATCCGGCGGTTCGAAGACTTGAGGTCAGTTCGCAAGCCGAAGGACTCCTTCGGCGTCAACGGACGTGTTGGGCAGAGCGACGTTCAACATCATGGCTGAGTTGCGCCACCAGCATCGCGAGTGTGTGGCCATCTGTCGGGCGACATCAGCTCGTCGCCGACCTTGCTGCCGCTCGACCTCGACCGCCAAACGAAATCGGACGCCGTCCGCCGTCTACAGCAGGTTCACTACCCGCTTCTTTCAGCGCCACACTCGCGCGTGGACCGGCTTCCCGGTTTATCGCCTTGCGGTTCGTGTCGGTCGCTTCGGCCTGCTTCCGAGAGGACTTTCTCCTCTTATCCACGCCCGTGCTGGGCACACAAAGACGGAGAGCGCTCCCTCGTGCGAGAGAGCGCTCCCGGTGCCTTCGGCCCGACGGATGGGGACGGTTACTTCGCCGCGAGCGGCGCGTAGCTCAGGCAGACGCCGTTGGGGTTGACGGCGCCCGTGAAGAGCTTGCAGGCGCCACAGCCGCCGTACTTCGCCGCCTCGAACTGCACACAGCCCGAGCACTTCTTGGCCGCATCGTCGGACTTCTCCTTGTACTGCAACGCGCGGCGAAGACCCTTCGAGGTGTCGTCGATGGGCGCGGCCTCTTTGCAGTTCAGGTCACCTTCGGCCTTGGCCTCGGCAGTCGACGGGGCCGCCGCGGGAGCAGCCTCGCCACCCGCAGTCGCCGACGGAGGCGCGGCAGCGGCCTCGGGCGCCGCTGCTGCCGGAGCGGCCGGAGGAGGAGCCGCCACAGGCGGAGGAGCCGGAGGTGGCGCCGCCTTTGGCGCTGCCGCCTCTTCCTTCTTGCACGCCGGCAACAGCACGCTCCCGGCGAGGCCGATGCCGAGGACCTGCAGCGTCTTGCGTCGATCGATCTGCTTCTCCAGCGTCTTGTTCACAACACCCATCGTTTGACCCTCCTATTGAAAGTTCGTCGAGAAGGAGACCGTCAGCGACACTTCTCGAACCGCCGGTATAACGCCTCTCGATGGCTTCGCCTCAATACTTTCAACAAACCCTGAACGAGCCGAGCCGCCCCCGGAGGCGTTTGAGGTAGCCGCTGCTCCCACCCGGGTTGTGACGCAGGCGTGGGACGGCAGCGGCGCCTGAGGGCGCTCCTCGCGGGAGGGGAACGAACGGACCGCTGGCCGGCGTCGCTCCGCCCGTCGAGAGGGAGCCGCACGGTCGCGCCAGTGCCGTCGCTCGGCGGGTGGCGAGGGAGGAGCGGGGTGGCGTCGCGCCGCTCGTCGAGAAGGAGCCGCACGGTCCTGTCGGTGCCGTCGCT
>JADCJJ010000171.1 GCA_020247085.1 Myxococcaceae bacterium
CCCGCTTCGGCGGCGCCGAACTGGAAGGCCGCCGACAGCCCCTCGTCGCGAATCACCTGCCCGGCCACCGCGAAGCTGCCCACCGTGCCCACGAGCGTCACCACCGACGCCACCGACACCGCCAGCCACTTGCCCAACACCAGCGCCCAGGGGCGCACCGGGTTCATCAGCAGCGGCTCGAGCGACCCGCGCTCCCGCTCGCCGGCGGTGACGTCGATGGCGATGGCGAGCGCCCCGATGACGGCCGAGACGAGCGCCACCAGCGGTACCAGGAAGAGGAGCCGCGTGGCACCGCCCCGGCTCGAGCCCACCGCCACCAGGGTGGGCCGCACCGAGCGGATGAGCGCCGGGTCGATGCTACGCACCAGGAGCCGCTGCACCGAGAGCTCCTGCCCAAAGCCCGAGACGAGGCGCTCGAGCGCCACCGCGGCGGTGACGCTCTGGGCCCGGTTGCCGTCGTGCAGAATCGCCAGCTCCACCAGCCGCCCCCTCGCCACGTCTGCCTCGAAGCCCCCCGGCACCACCAGCACCGCGTCGTCGAAGCGGCCGGCCTCGACGCGGGCGCGCACGTCGGGCGGCGGCGGCCGCACCGAAAGGCCCTGGCGCTCGAGGAAGTTCACCAGCCGCGGCGCGGCGCCCGCGCCGTCCACCAGCACCTCGCGCGCCTCGGCCTTCGCCTTGAGGTCGCCGAGGAACTTCGAGACGAGCAGCAGCGTCACCGGCCCGCTGACCAGCGACGTCACCAGCACCACCAGCCAGACCCTGCGGTCGCGGACGCCGTCACGCAACTCCTTCGTGAAGACGGTGAGGAGCTGTCTCACGCCGCGCCCTCCCTGCCCTCGAAGGCCAGGTGCACGAAGGCGTCTTCGAGCGAGTCACGGCCGGTGCGCGCCTTCAGCTCGGCCACCGTCCCCTCGTGGAGCGTCTGCCCCCTCGCCACCACCACCACGCGCTCGCAGAGCGCCTCGACCTCCTGCATGACGTGCGACGAAAAGACCAGGCACTTCCCCGCCTCTTTGAGCCGCAGCAGCATGCGGCGCAACGCGCGGGCGCTCACCACGTCGAGGCCGTTCGTCGGCTCGTCGAGCAACACGTGCTGCGGGTCGTGCACCAGGGCGCGGGCCAGGGCCACCTTCAGCCTCTCGCCCGTCGAGAAGCCCTCGGTGCGGCGCTCGAGCAGCGGCTCGAACTCGAGCAGCCGCGCCAGCTCGTCGATGCGGGCCTCGAGACGGGCGGCGTCGAGCCCCCGCAAGGCGCCGTAGTAGCGCACGTTCTCGCGCGCCGAGAGGCGCGTGTAGAGCCCCCGCGCGTCCGACAGGACGCCGAGGTCGGCGCGCACGGCCTCGGGCTGGGACACCACGTCGTGCGCGCCCACCAGCGCGCGGCCGCCGTCGGGCTTCACCAGCGTCGACAGCATGCGCAGCGTCGTCGTCTTTCCTGCCCCGTTGGGCCCCAGGAGCGCCGTGATGGCGCCGTCGGGCGCGACGAAGCTCACCCCCCGCACCGCCTGCACCACCGCCCGCTGCGCGCCCCAGCCAGTGACGAACGACTTCGTCAGCCCCGTCGCTCGAATCATGGCGTCGGCCCCTCGAAGAGCGCCGGGGGCGGCAGGTCTTCCAGGCAGCCTCCGTCGAGGCCAGCCGTCGTGCCCGTCGAGAAGAAGCGGGTGATGAGGCGGCTCGCGCAGCCCGCGGCGCTGACGCCGTGACCGAGCGACGGCGCGACGAGGTGCAGCGCGTTGGGGAGGTGGGCAGCGGCGGCGGAGGCGTTGCGCGGGGGCGTGGCCGGGTCGGCGCCGCCCGACAGGAGCAGCGTCGGCGCCGTGAACGACGGCGGCGCGAAGAAGCCCGCGGGCACGGGGCGGCGGGGCCAGTCACGGCAGGCGCGCTCGTAGTGGTCGATGAAGGCCTCGCCGGCGCGCGTGGCCTCGACGGCGCGGCGGTGCTCGTCGGTGATGCGCGGCACGTCTTCGGCGCAGAGCACCGAGAAGTGCATACCGGTGAAGAGGCGCCCGGCCCCCAGCCCGCCGCCGAGCCCCACCAGCGGCTGCAGGTCACCCCTGGCCGCGCGCGCGAGCGCCAGCGGCAGCACCGCGGCGAACGCCGGTGCGTACAGCGGCGAGCGGACGAGGCCGAGGCGTTGCAGGCGCGAGAGCGTGACGTCGTGGGCGTCACCGTAGAAGGGGTCGACGAGGCGGGCCGGCTTCTCGTCCTCCGCGAAGAGTGCGTCGAGCGCGCCGTCGAGCCCACCGTCGACGCGGGCCGAGAGCTGGCGCAGCGCCTCGTCGGTGTCGAAGGCGAGCGCCACCGGCAGCGGCGTCGAGGCCGGCGCCACGCCGTCGAGCACCACCGCCCGCACCGCGGCGGGAAACTGCCGGGCATACTCGAGCGCGGCGCGGGTACCGTACGAGGCGCCCCAGAGGTTGACGGCGCCGTAGCCGAGCGTCTGGCGCGCCGCCTCGACGTCGCGCACGGCGATCCACGTCGCGTACTGGGCCAGGTCCACGCCCGCGTCCGACAGGCTGCGCCGGCAGGCCTGCAGCCGCGCGGCCTGGGCCGCTTCGTCCACCGTCTCGGGCAGCGGCCGCTTGCCGAGCGCCTCGTCGGGGCATGACAGCGGGGACGAGGCCCCGGTGCCCCGCTGGTCGACGAAGACGACGTCGCGGCGCGCCTCGAGGCCGGCGAACAGGGGCATCACCGCGCCGGCGACGTCACCCGCCGCCTGCCCGGGGCCGCCGGCGAAGACGAAGAGGGCGTCGGGCAGCGGCCGCACCCCGGTGGCGGGGACGACGGCGACGCGCACCGACACCCTCCGGCCTGCGGGCACGTCCGGGTCCTCGGGGCGCTCCAGCGTCAGACAGCGGGCCTCGCGCCCTACGCCGGGGAGCACGCAGGGCACCGTCTCGACGCGGGGCCCGCTCCGCGAGCACCCCGCGGCGAAGAGAAGGAGGACGGCGAGGCGACGCACGACGGCGCCGACCATGACACGAAACGCCGGCGCCGTCGCAGCCCGCCGGCGCACAGGGCGCGCCGCCGCGAGGGCCGCTCGCGGGAGGCCGATGCGCTACACTTGGGCGAATGTACGCGAACCGGCTGTGGTGGCTCTTCCTCGCGACGGCCCTGCTGTCGGCGTGCAACGCCCGCTGCGTGGACTGCGCCCAGGCCGACGACCCCGAGGTGTGCCGCAACCTCTCCGACGGCTCGCGCTGCATGGACACCGCCCAGTGCCAGGCGGGCCTCACCTGCTTCGCCAGGAACTCCGAAGGAACCCTCGGCCGCTGCCGCCTGCCCTGCACCAACGGCGCGTGCGCGCAGCGCGGCGACCCGTCCCGCTTCGTCGGCTGCGTCGACCTCGGCGCCCCCTTCACGCCCTCGTGCATCCCCGGGCCCCGCTTCGACACCTCGTGGCGGGTCGCCATCGACGCCCTCACGCTCCCGTCCACCAACCAGGGCCGGTTCTGGGACGGCACGGCCGCCGACGCGCCCGACCCCTTCGTCTGCTTCACCTTCTCGGACCTCTCGAGCCCGACGGGCCAGACGAGCTTCTGCACGAGCGAGCGCGCCGGCTTCACCCAGTCGTGGAGCGCGCCCTTCGAGTCGTCGCTGCCCTACGCCAGCCTGCAGGCCGTCAACGTCAGCGTCTTCGACAGCGACGCGCTCGGCCTCTTCGCCGGGTGCGAGGGGCCCTGCCTCGAGCTGACGAACTGGCCGCGCGAGCTCGCCTACGGCCAGGCGTGGGACCTGCGCCCGCAGTGGGACGGAGAGGACCAGACCTTCGTGCTGCGCGACACCGCGGGCCTCGAGCTGCGGCTGCGCCTGCGGCAGCGCTTCGACTCGCAGTGACGCTCCTCACGGAAGCTGCGCGGCGGTGCGCAGCTGGCCGACGAGCGACTCGAGGGCCATGAGGCCGAAGCTGATCTTCTTGAAGAAGCTGTGGTTGTTGGGCACGAACGTGTAGCGCGGGTGAACGCGCCACAGCGCCTGCAGCCGGCGGTCGATGGCGAGCGCCTCGGTCGCGTCCTCGGTGCGAATCGGGTTGTTCCCCTCGATGGGCAGGCCCCCGGCCGCAGCCGTCTCGAAGAAGATGACGCCGTCGTACCGGGCGAGCTCCGCTTCGTAGGTGGTGCCCAGGTGCTCGAAGAAAGCCTCGTGCGACCCGGGCCAGTAGGCCGCGCCGTCGATGGTGCCGCGGTCGCACAAGAGGATGCGCCCGACGTGCCGTGCGGCCTGCACCTCTTCGAGGTTCCGCTGCACGTGGAAGATGGCCGTCTGGGCGGCGACGCGAGCGTCTGGCTCGGGGTAGCGGGGGAAGCCGCCCTGGAACAGCAGCGTCGCCGACTCGGGCACCACCACCACGCTGGTGCCCATCTCGCGCCGAAACAGGTCCGCCGCCGTCGTCTTCCCGCCCCCGGGCCCGCCCGTCACCACGATGCGGCAACGGCGGCTCGTCACCTCGCTCATGCGTCACACTCCAGCACGCCCGGCAGCCGGCGCAAGGCACGCCCCGCCCTCACCCCAACGGCGGCTTGCGGTACACGAGGTCGCCCGAGAGCTGCACCAGCTCGAACTTCGTCGACAGGCTGAAGAGGTTCTCGGCGTGCCCGAGCAGCAGGTAGCCGCCGTCGCGCAGGCGTTCGGAGAAGAGCTGCACCACGCGCCGGCGCGTCTCGGCGTCGAAGTAGATGAGCACGTTGCGGCAGAAGATGACGTCCATCGGCGGGAGCAGCCCGGCGCCCCGCGCGTCCACCAGGTTGAGCCACCCGAAGCGCACGCTCTCGCGGTAGGCGCGCTTGACCCGCACCCGCCCCTGCTCGGCCGGCTCGAAGAACCGCTCCCGCTGCCGCGGCGAGGTGGCCCGCAGCGCCGAGGGCCCGTACTCGGCGTGGCGCGCCGCCGCGAGCGCCTTCTGCGACAGGTCGGTCCCCAGCACGTCCAGCTCCCGGCCCGCCAGCAGCGGGTGCTCGGCCAGCAGCATCGACACCGTGTACGGCTCCTCGCCACTCGAGCACCCCGCGCTCCACACGCGCAGCGTGCGCCCCACGCCGTGCTGGAAGAGGCGCGGCACCACCTCGTCGACGAAGGTGGACAGCTGCGCGGGCTCCCGGAAGAAGTACGTCTCGCGGGGCAGCAGCAGGTCGATGGCCAGCGCCAGCTCCTCCTTGCCCCGCGGGTCGAACCGCAGGTACCGCTGGTAGCTGCCGAAGTCGCGCAGCCCCAGCGCCTCGAGCCGCGGCGCCAGCCGGCGCTCGGCGATGAACTTGAGGTCTTCGCGGAGCACGAAGCCGCAGGCCTCCTGGAGGACGTCTCGCAGCAGCCGCAGCTGCTCCGGCGTCAGCTCGCGGGCCTCGCCCATCGTCAGCGCGCCTCCAGCGCCTTCAGGGCGGCGACGAGCGCCTGGTGGGCCAGGGGTTCGACCTCGCGCCCGGCCGCCGCCCGCAACGCCGGCAGGTGCTCGGCGCCGCCGCCTGCCGCCAGCGCCCGCGCGGCCTCGGCCCGCACGTCCCACCGTGGGTGGGCGAGGGCCCCGGCGGCCGCGGCGACGACGGCGCGCGACGAGGCGCCCGCCGCCAGCGCCTGCTTGACGACCTCGCCATCGGGGTGCGCGAGGGCGCCCGTCAGCAGCGCGTCGTCGGCCACCCCCAGCAGCACCGCCGCCTGCAGCGCCGCCAGCGCCACGACCGCGTCGGGGTGCCCGGCGAGCGCCGCCAGGCGGGGCGCCGCCCACGCCTCACCCCGCTCGAGCGCCGAGAGACAGGCGCGCGCCAGCACCGCCGGCACCGGGTCGTCGAGCAGCCGCTCGAGCAGGGCGCGCCCCTCGGCGCCCCGCAGCCGGCCCACCGCCCGCGCCGCGCCGCAGCGCACCCGCGCCGACTCATCGACGACCGCCATACCCAGCAGCGCCGCGGCCTCGGCCGGTACCACCCCGGCCTCCTCCGCCGCGGCGGCGCGCACCGCCTCGGCCTCGTCGTGCAGCGCCCGGTGGAGCCGCGGCCCCGCCCCGGCCCCCACGACGCCCGCCCACGCGTGCACCAGCGCCGCCGACGGCGGCCCCGCGTCGAGCCGCCGCTCGAGCGCCCGCGTCGTCACGTCTGGGAAGTCCAGGGCCAGCAGCGCCAGCCCGCGCGCCGCCGCGCCCCCGAGCGCCTCGTCGTCGAGCGCCCGGGCCAGCGGCTCCGCGGCGGCTCCAGTCTGTGCGCGGCCCAGCGCCCGCACCGCCACCTCGGCCAGCTCGGGCTCACCGGCGTCGAGCAGCTCGACGAGGAATGGAACGAGTCGGGGGCTCGCGTGCTCGACCAACGCCTCTCCCGCCACGGCCCGCGCCTCTCGCGCCATCGAGAGCCACGCCGGTGGGCCGCCGACCGCCAGCGCGGCGGCGCCCGCGGCCCCCAGCGATGACAGCACCGCCAGCGCGAGCTCGGCCGGGCCCCCGGCGTCGGCGGCCGAGGCGACGGCGGGCGCCAGGGCGGCCAGCCTCGCCGCGCGCACCAGGTGCAGCGCCCCCACGCGCCGCTCCTCGTCCTCCGACGCGAGGCAGCGGCCGAGCCACGCCGCCGCGTCGGGGGCCTGCGCGACGACCAGCGCGAGCTCGGCCTCGACGTCGCCAGGGAGCGCCTGCCTCGCCGCGCCCATGGCGAGCAGCGCCGCGTCGCGCGCCGGTGAGTGGCCCAGGTGCCGGGCCATCAGCACCCAGGCCGACCGGTGCTGCACCCGGCCCACCAGGCGCCACGCGCTGCGGCGGGTCAGCGGGTGTTCGACGAGCGGCACCAACACCGTCAGGGGCGGCGGCGCACCCAGCGCCGTGAGGGCCTCGAGCGCGCTCACCTGCAGCAGCGGCCCGCCCCGGCTGAGCAGCCGTTCCAGCGCCGCGCGCGCCGGCGGGCCCCCCGTCTTGCCCAGGGCCTCGGCCGCGGCTACCTGCACGTTGGGGTCGGCGTCGTCGAGTGCCGCGACGAGGGCAGGCGACGCCGCCTCGAGCCCCAGGCCCCCGAGGATGTCGGCAGCGAACTTCCGCTGGTCGGGGTCGTCGTGCCGCAGCAGGCGCTGCAGCGGCCCGATGGCCACCGGCCCCAGGTGCACGAGCGCGGCCGCGGCGGCGTTGCGGGCGCCCGGCTGACCCCGGCGCCCCAGCACCTCGAGCAGCGGCGCCAGCAGCGCGTCGGGCTGCCTGAGCGCCACCAGCCGCTCGGCGGCCAGCCGTCGCACCCGCCACGACTCGTCGAAGAGCGCCTCGACCAACTCCGGCAGCGCCCCGGGCTCGAGCGCGCGCTCGGCGACGGCGCGGTAGCGGCGCTCGGCTGCCGGGTCGGAGTCGGCCCACGTCATCTCACGCGTCCTCCGTCACCAGCGACAGCAGGTCGAGCATCAGCTTGAGCGCGCCGGGCTCTCCCACCACGCCCAGCACGTGCGGCCGATGGCCGGGGCGCACCGACAGCGGCGCCGGCTGCAGGGCCGCCCGGTCGACGCGCAGCACCTTCGTCACCGCGTCGACGAGGAAGCCCACCCGGCGCCGGCCCAGCCGGCACACCACCATGCGCTCCCGGCGCCTCACCCTGGGCCCGGGCGTGGCCACCGCCGCTGGCTGCACGCCCAGCCGCCGCCGCACGTCGACGACCGGCACCACCTCGCCGCGCAGCTTCACCACGCCTTCGAGGAAGGCCGGCGCCTTCGGCACCGGCGTCAGCGGCTGCACCGGCAGAATCTCTTCGACCCGCTTCAGGTCGACGACGTAGTGCTCCCCCCCCACCTCGAGCACGCAGAGCTGGGCCTCGCGCTCGCTCATGCGAGCGCCGCCTCGACGTCGAGCAGGATGTACAGCGTGCCGTCGGCCCGCCCCAGCCCGGCCACGGCGCGACGCTCGCCACCCAGGTTCGGCGCCGGCTCGAGCTTCGACAGCGGCAGCCGCACCACGCCCTGCACCCGGTCGACGAGGATGCCGGCGTCGCCCTCGGGGTCCTTCAGCAGCACCACCCGGCTCTCGCGAGGCACGTCTGACGGGCCGGTGATGCGCTGGGGCGCGTCGACGAGGCGCAGCCGCTGCTTCAGGTCGTACACCGGCAGCATCTCGCCCCGCACGTTCATCACCCCCAGCACGTGCTCGGGCACCCGCGGCACGCCGGTGATGGGGGGCACCTTGACGATCTCGCGCACCGCGCCGATGGGCACCGCGTACACCTCGGCGCCGAGCGCGAAGGCGAGGAACTCCTCGGGCAGCTCTTCGGCGGCCTCGACGGCCTCGGCGGCCTCGGGCGCCAGCTCGAGCCACGGCCCGACGTCCTCGTCGGGGTGGTGGAAGAAGCGGGCCAGCTGTGCCTCGAAGCGGTTGCCGGCCATCGCGTCACCCCACCGCCGCCTGCGGCCGCTTGAGCTCCTCGACGAGCGCCCCGACGTCGATGACCAGCACCGCGCGCCGGTCTCCGAGCTCTGTCGCCCCGGCGATGCCCGGCACCCCACGCAGCCGGCCGCCGAGCGGCTTGGTGACGATGTCCTCCTGGCCGAGGAGCGCGTCGACCGCCAGCCCCAGGCGCTCCTGCGCCAGTCCGATGACGACGACGAAGTGCCGCTCGACGGGCACCTCGTGCAGCCCGAAGACCCGCGACAGCCGCACGAAGGGCAGCGTCTGCCCGCGCACCTCGAGCACCTCACGCCGCTCGATGGTGCGCAGCTCCGAGGGCTTCACGGCGACGATCTCGGTCACCGAGTTGAGGGGCACCGCGAAGGTGCGGTCGGCCACGCCCACCACCAGCGCGCGGATGATGGCCAGCGTCAGGGGCAGCGTCAGCACGAACGTCGTGCCCTCGCCCCGGCGGCTGTCGATGTCGATGAGGCCCGACAACCGCGCGAGGTTCGTCTTCAC
>JADCJJ010000172.1 GCA_020247085.1 Myxococcaceae bacterium
CCCCAAGTCGTGGCCGCCCCGAAGGCACAGGCCCCAAGAGGAGTTCGCCATGGAGAACATCGACAAGCTGCGTGACGCGCTCCCCGACTGCGCGCGCGACGTGAAGATCAACCTGCAGAACGTGCTCCAACCGGCGACGCTGTCGCTCGAGCAGACGTGGGGGGTGGCGGTCGCGAGCGCGTTCGCGGCGGGCAACCGTCGGCTCGCCGATGCGCTGTGGGCCGACGCGAAGGCGAGGGGCGTCGCCGACGGCGTGCTCGAAGACGCCAAGGCCGCCGCGGTAATGATGGCGATGAACAACGTGTACTACCGGTTCCGCCACGTAATGGGGAAGGAGTCGTACGAGCAGAAGCCGGCGCGGTTGCGCATGCTGCGGCTCAAGCAGCCGGCGTCGACCCTGGTCGACCTCGAGCTGTTCTCAGCGGCCGTCTCGGCCATCAACTTCTGCGAGGCGTGCCTCAAGTCACACGAGCACGTCGTGCTCGAGGGCGGCCTGACGGAGGACCATGTGCACGACGCCGTTCGCATCGCTGCCACCGTGAAGGCCGCCGCGGTCGCGCTCGACGCCGCGTGACGCGATCGGAGCGCGTCGGCCTCAGCGGCGCCCGAAGCGGTAGGGCTCCTTGAGTGAGCGACCGCCGCCCGTCACCACCAGCACCAGATCCTTGACGGGCAGCGCCTCGCTGGTGACGACGATGGCCTCGACGTGCACGCGCGGCTCCGGCGAGGCGTCGAGAACGAAGTACGTTCGCCCGCGGGTGACCTGCGCATTGGGCGGCAGCTCGAGGCGGACCTCGAGCGGGCCCGTCGTCGGCCCGTATTCGATTCTGGCCTGCAGGTCGGCCAGCTGCGGCGTGAGGCGGCGCTGTACCCAGGTGGCCGCGGCGAGGAGCGGCGCGGCGTCGGTCGACGCCGCACTCGGCGCCGCGGGCATCGAGGCGCCCGTGGGTGGGGGCGCCCCCGTCGCGGGCCGCTCCTCGCAGGAGCAGCCCGCTGCCAGCATCAGCCCCCAGAGCCAGGACGCGCGCATGGCCGGCCTCCTAGCATCTCGCCGCCGGGTGACCCAGCCGCGGCGCGGGAGGCGCCAACGGGCCCCGAAAGGACGTTGACGGCGTGCGAAAAGGGGTATGGTTTCGCCCCTCTGACAGTCGGCGAGACCGGGACGGGAACGGCGTCATCGTGAGTGCGGGTTCGGGCCAGAGCGAGGCGGCGAGCGGTTCGTCGAACCCCGGGTACCGTGTGCTCATCGTCGAAGACAACCCGCACATCATCGAGATGTACAGCTACGTGCTCAAGAAGCTCGCGATGAACGAGCTGAAGGGCGCGACCCCACTCGAGGTCCACTTCGCCGCCGACGGCCACGCCGCCCTCGCGCTGCTCGTCGAGTCGCCCTTTCACCTCGTCATGACCGACCTGTACATGCCGGTGATGGACGGCTTCCAGCTCATCGAGAAGATCCGCTCCGAGCCGCGGCTGCAGGCGATTCCCGTGGTGGCCATCTCGGCAGGTGGCCAGGACGCGAAGGACCGGGCGCTCAAGCTCGGCGTGACGAGCTACCTGAAGAAGCCGGTGCGGTTCGCCGACGTGATGGACACCGTCAAACAGTTGCTGCGCATCACCTGAAAGAAGCCATGTCCCAGGGTACGACGAGAGACAAGGTCAGCGGAGACGCGCTCTTCATCTTGAAGAGCCTCAAGGAGAACGTGCGGCTGGGCCGCTCGAACAAGCTCGCCGACGTCAAGACCGCGCTCGAGAACAGCGTGAGCCTCGAGTTCGACAGCTACTTCTTCTTCCTTCGCAAGTTCCACTACATCGCGATGGACCGCGAGGCCCAGCTCAAGCTCACCGACCAGGGTGACCGGGTGGTGGGCGGTGACTACCTCGACAAGTTCACCGGAGAGGTCGGCGAGTTCTTCGCCGACCAACTCTCGGCCGATGGCGAGTCGGAGACGCCCGACTCGACCATGATGATGCCCCCTTCGCCGCCAGTCGCGTCTGACCTCAACCTCGAGGAGCCCCGAGCCATGCCTCCCCCTCCGCCCCGTGGTGGTAGCCGCAAGCAGCACGCGGACGACTTCGCGTCGCCCTCGCACCACGCCACCGCCCCCGAGCCGCAGCCGCCGCGCAGCTTTGCTCCGGCGCCGCTGCCGCTGACCGCCGCGGTCGCAGCGCCCCAGGCGCTGCAGCTCAACCAGCCGGTGTCGAGCGGCGGCGGCAAGGGTCAGGACCTCGACCTGCGCTACCAGAAGTTCGACCCCATCGGCTCGGGTCCGCTGGGCACCGTGTACAAGGGCAAGCACAACGCGCTCGGCCTCGACGTGTGCGTCAAGGAGCTGAAGGACATCTTCGGCTACTTCTCGTTCCTGCAGCGCGGCGAGGTCATCAAGCGCCTCAAGAAGGAGCTGTGCGCGCAGGCGCAGGTTCGCCACCCGGGCGTCGTGCAGGTCCTCGACCAGAACACCGACGTCGCGCGGCCATACTTCGTGATGGAGCTCTGCAAGGGCAGCCTGCGGGAGCGGCTCGACGCGTCGGGCGGCAAGGGCATTCCCGTGGCGCAGGCCATTCGCTACTTCCTGCAACTCGCCTACGGCCTGCGCGCGTCGCACCAGCAGGGCCTCACGCACCACAACATCAAGCCCGAGAACGTGCTGTTCGACGCCTTCGGCAACGCGAAGCTCGCCGACTTCGGCCTCTCGCGGGTCATCGAGGTCGACCAGACCAAGGGCATGCCGCAGGTCTTCGTCGGCACCGGTGGCATGGGGTACATGAGCCCCGAGCTCATCTCGCGGGCCAAAGAGGTCGGCGCCTCGAGCGACGTCTACGGGCTTGGCATTCTGCTGTACGAGATGCTCACCGGGCAGCTCCCCGGCCGCCGCTCGCCGCTGCCGAGCGAGGTCAACGCCGACTGCCCGCAAAAGCTCGACGCCATCTTCGACAAGATGACCCAGGACCGGAAGGACGCGCGCTACCCCGACTTCGAGGCGACCCTCGACGCCTTCTACGGGGCCTTCTCTGGCAAGGAGTACCTCATCAAGGGAGACCTCGTGCTCTCGTCCGAGGTGCAGGCGAGCTGAGCGGCGGTTCGAGCTGCACGCGCGGTCGACCCCTCGGTCGCCCCCGCGCGCCGGGGTTCGCGTCGTCGCGATGACGCCCAAGCCCGGGGGGCCTGTGACCGGCGCGAGCCCGCCCGGCACGACACGGTCACGACGCCTGGGGTAGGCTCAGACCCCTCCGGAGTGTTCGTCTTCGCCTCACCCGCAGCCGCCGAGGTGCCGTCGTGCTCAACGCCGCCCGAACCCTCCTGACGCTCGTCGCCCTGTGGGCCTCGGTCGCCGCCGCGCAGTTCGAGCTCGACCTCACGGGCTCCGACACGAAGAAGGCGCCCACCCCCGAGAAGAAGAAGGGCGAGAAGCCCGGCCCCGCCGACGAGGGCGGCCTCGACCTGTCGTCGACGGCCGACGTGAAGCTGGTGCTGCTGCTGCCGCCGGTCGTGAAGGTGACGACGAGCCAGGGTGGCTTCTCGGGCTTCGACACCCGAAAGACCTTCGAGAAGTTCGACTTCGCGGCTCACAAGCGCTTCGTGATGGCGCTGGCGAAGGCCTTGGAGGGCAAGGTGGTGGCGGCAGAGGCGGCGCAGGCGGCCATCACCTCCGAGGGCATCACCCTGGCGCTGGCCCGTACCAGCGCCGGGCGCGCGAAGCTCGCCCGGGCCGTCGGCGCCGCGCAGGTCGTCACCCTCGAGTTCAACAAGGCCGGCGGCCTCGTCGCGACCGTCCACGGCGACGACGGCGAGCCGCAGGGCGAGCCCTTCACCGTCGCCAACGCGGCGGGCCTGACGCAGAAGCACGCCGACGAGATGGGGGGGCTGCTGGGCCAGGGCCTTATCGCCCTGGCGAAGGCGAAGGCACCCGAGTCGACGCCGGTGGTGCAGGCGCCGCCGCCCCCGGTTCAGGAAGACGTCGTCGACGCCCCCCCGCTCGAGGTCGTCAGCCCCGGGGCCACCAGGAAGGGCTGGTCGCCAGACCCCGACCGCACCCGCGTGGCGGTGGCCGTGGGCGGGGGCGGGGTGCTGCGGGGGCTGTCGGTCGACGGCGAGAGTGCGGGTCAGCTCGCCGAGCTCCGCAACAACGGCGTCGCGGGGGTGGGCGTGTACGCCCAGGTCTCGCCGCTCCAGTTCGTGCCGTCGCTGGCCGCCAGCCGCTGGGCCGACCTCGAGCTCGAGGTGCACTTCCGGCGGGCCTTCGTGCGCGCCACCGGCGTCGGCGGCTCCGTCGAGGGCACGCGCTGCTCGGTGACCGACGACGACCTGCAGCTCCGCGGCACCTACCGGGTGAAGGTGGCCACCGGCACCTACGCCCCGCTGGTGGGCCTCGGCGCGGGCTGGAGCCAGGAGCGCACGGTGTTCGAGGCCTGCTCGCTGCCGCTCGTCTCGGCGACCTACCGGGGCCTCGACGCGCAGCTGCGAGTGCGCCAGCCGCTCTTCCGCAACCTGGTCGCGCTCGACGTGGCCTTCGGCCCGCGCCTGCTTCAGTCTGACCAGACCACCTCGGGGCGTCTGTCGCTGGCTGGAGAGGCGTGGCTCGACGTACGGCCTGCCTCCGTGTTGTTCCTCCGCGCCGGCGCGCGCGGCTCGCGCCTGGCGGCCGACCTGCCCGGCCTCGTCGTCACCGAGACCCGCTTCTTCGTCGCCCTCGAGGTCGGAGCGTTCTTCTAGGCGCGATGGACCGCTCCGACCGCTCATTCGGCCGCGCCACCGCCTTCGCCCTGGGGAGCGCCCTCGTGCTCGCGTCGGCGCAGGCCTCGGCGCAGACCTGCGCGGCCCAGGTCGCGGGCGTGCAGTGCGTGGGCAACGACGCAGAGAACGACTGCGATGGCGATGGCTGCCGGCGCGGCTTCGGTGACTGCAACGACTGCGACTTCACCGTCCGCGGGCCCGGGTGCCCCGCAGGGCCGCTGCGCGGACTCCCGCCGGGTGCCGGCGTCGAGGTCTGCGACGGTAAGGACAACAACTGCAACGCGGTCACCGACGAGGGCCCCGGCGGCGCCGCCGGCACGGTGGACGGTGGCGTCACCTGCGCCGTCTCGGGGCAGAACGGCCTTTGCCGCAACGGCATCTCGGCATGCCTGGGCACCATGGGCGTCGTCTGCCAGCAGACCGTCACGGCCACCGCCGAGGTGTGCGACGGGCGCGACAACGACTGCGACGGCGACGTCGACGAGTCGAGCGGCGTGGGCTCGGCGAAGCTGACGCTGAGCTGCTTCCCGACGCCGGCCAGCACCTTCGGCACCGAGAACCAGGGGGTCTGTCGCGCCGGGCAGCGGGCCTGCAACGCTGCGCCCGACGCGGGCGTCGCCAGCTACACCGCCTGCGGCGTGTGCGGCGCCCTCGCGAGCTGCATGGCGCCCGTCACCGCGCAGAACCCGCCGGCCGCCAACGAGACCGTCTGCAACGGCGAGGACGACGACTGCGACGGCACCCCCGACGACGGCATCGCGGGGGTCGGCTCGTCGTGCCCCGTGCCCAACCGCCTCGGCCGCTGCGCCCAGGGGGCGACGCAGTGCTCGGGCGACGCCGGCATCGTGTGCGCGCAGACCTTCATGCCGACGCAGGAGACCTGCAACGGGCTCGACGACGACTGCGACGGCTTCGTCGACGAGGCCGGCGCGACCGACGTGCCGAAGCTGACGCGCGCCTGCTTCCCGGGCCCCGGGACCGCGGGCACCGGCAGCTGTCAGAACGGGCAGCAGGCCTGCAACGCGGCTCCGGGCAGTGGCAGCCAGTCGTGGACGACGTGCGGGCAGTGCGGCGCCCTCGCCACCTGCACCCAGCCGGTCACCGCCGTCGCCGAGCTCTGCGACATCTTCGACAACGATTGCGACGGCATCGTCAACAACGGCAACCCGGGCGGCGGCGCCTCGTGCACCAACTCGTCGGCCCAGGGCGTCTGCCGGGCCGGCACCCAGACCTGCCTCCCCACCGGCACGCTGGCCTGCGTCTCGAACGTGCAGCCGGGCGCCCAGGCCGAGGTGTGCGACGGCCTCGACAACGACTGCGACGGCGCCATTGACGAGGCCGGCGGCGCCGGGAGCCCGCCGCTGTCACGCGTGTGCTTCGCCGGAGCGCCCGGCACCTTCACGGGCGCCTGCCCCGGGAGCCAGGCCGCGTGCGTGCCGCGGGGCCTGTGTCGCGGGGTGCTCCAGCTGTGCCCGGGTGATGGCGGGGCGTTCCCCACCTGCGACGCCACGTCCGTCGGGGCCGACGGTGGCACCCAGCGCTTCAGCGCGCCCGAGACGTGTGACGGGCAGGACAACGACGGCGACGGCCTCAA